>DASRJR010000468.1:0-12382 GCA_035649395.1 Vicinamibacterales bacterium | reverse complement strand
GTTCATGTTACGGAGATAGGCGACGATGCCCGCCATGTCGGCGTTGTCGAGCGGGAACGGCGGCATGCCCGCGGCCTGAGAGCCCGCTCTGATGAACCGCGCGAGGTCGGTATCGGTGATCGCGTTGCGGAATTTCCCGCTGCGCAGGTTGACCCCGCCGATCGCATCGCCCTGCGCGGCATGACAGGTGACACATCGCGCCGCATAGAGGCTGGCGCCATGCGCGATATCCACGTCTGGATACTGACTGTCGTGAATCCCGCCCGGTCCTTGCGCCGCCACTACCGCAATCGCGCCCGACGTGATCGCGGCAATCGCCATCCCTAAGACGACTCGCATGGCCCGCCTCCTTCGTGGCCGACACTATCCGTCCGTGGCGGCGCCGCTGTCAATCGCCGGTCGCAGACCCGGCACTTGCCGCATTAAAAGGATGTGATGGCTGCTATCCGCTTCGAACGCCGTCCACAGCGTGTTCACGTGTGCTGGCTGGCAGCATTTCAACGACCGCCCGAACGCACGTTCGGGGAAATCGAGTTTCGAATTTCGACGTGTGTGGGCTTCCCGAGCAGCGAAACGGTCCTTCTGCGTTCACGTGTGCTGGATGGCAGCCGCGTAAGCTAGGCCGACTTCACGGCGACGAAGTTGTGCACGGAGCGGGAACGTGGCCGGAGCGATTCATCGCGTCGACTTCCGTCTACGCGTTCTGGTTGCATCGGGATACCGGGACGTCTTGAGCCGCGTGACAGATGTCGCATCGACTAAGCAAGTAGTCGACGCGGGAGCGGCAGAGTAGGAGCGCAGGACACGTTCCCGGCCGTAGCGCACGCGGCAGCCAGCCAGCACACGTGAACGCACTGCGGCTGTCCCTCCCTTCAACGGCGACGGTCACTCCGTGACCTTTCAGATGACCTCGTCGAGGCTGTGTATCACTTCAAATCCGTGGTCGGCTGCCACGCGGGCATTGCCCGGTCGGACTACGAGGCGCACCTGCATGCCCGCAGCCTTGGCGGCGGTCAGTTCATTCGGGACGTCGGACAGAAACAGAAACGACTCCGCCGGCGTCTCCGCAGCGGTCGCGATTCGACGGTAGCTGGCCGGGTCGACTTTCGTTCCAACGCGCGTGTCGAAATACCAGCGCAGGAATCCGGTCAGGTCGCCCGAAATCGAATGGCGGAACAGGAGCTGCTGCGCCAGCACGCTGCCCGACGAAAAAATCCCGACCGGCCTGTCGCGTTCATGCCACCGCTCGAGCGCCGGACGAACGTCGGGGAACAGGTCGCCCACGAGCTCGCCGCGTCGATACCCGTCCTCCCAGATCTTCCCTTGCAGCTCCTTGAGCGCGGACGATTTCCGATCGCGATCCATCAGCCACTCGGCGTAGGCCGCCACGGCAGCCCATCGCGCGGACCGAGGCTCCTCTTCCCACGCGGGGACCGTCTCGCCCCGGCTGCAGTCGGCGACATGCTCGTCGCGGAAGCGCGCGACGAGCGGCTCGTCGCGCGCGACGAGCGGCTCGTACGACTCGCCATGCATCTCGAGATGGGACCGCAGGTGCCTGCGCGCATACGGGAAGAGCACGCCCGTCACGAACGACACCGGCGTGGTCGTGCCTTCGATATCCAGCAGAATCGCCCGCGCCGCCGCCGGGGTCACGCGTGTGTCGCAGGCGACACGAACATCGAACCGAAGCAGACCGGCTGGAATCCCTGGTCGACGCCGCTGTCGGTGTAGTGCGGCGTCCATCCCGACGGATCCTGGAAGAGCCGGATCGCGCGGATGCGGCGATCGGCGCAGAGGTCGAACCAGTGGTGCGTGCCGCGGGGCACTCGAATGAGGTCGCCGGATTCGACTTCGATCGCGAAGACAGGGCCGTCCGGCGGATGGACGTGGAACAGACCGCGTCCCTCGACGATGAAGCGGACCTCGTCTTCGTCGTGCCAGTGCTCGCGATTGAACTTGGCGAGCATCACATCGAGATTCGGCGTGTCGGGCTTGACGTCGATCACGTCGGCAGTGACATAGCCGCCCCGTGCCTTCAAGCCGTCGACCTCACTGGCATACGCGGTGAGGACGGCGTCGGGCGGCGCGTCCGCGGCAAGTGGCTGGCTCGGCGTCCACCGCTCGTAATCGATCCCGTGTCGCGCGAGAAAGGCGCCGACGGCCTCGGACTCTCGCAGCACGATCTGCTCTGCCGGCACTCTCACGACGGCCATGATGTCCCCCTCATCTTTCCATTCGGCCGACCGCCTCGAGGAGAAACTCCAGGATCTCCACGTGACGGACGGCCTGCGGCAGCGTCTCGCCCCAGGTGTAGAGGCCATGCCGGCGCAGCAGGAACGCATGACAGCCCTCGTGCTCCGCCAGCACGTGTCGAACCCGCCCGGCAAGACGCGTCATGTCCTGATCGTTCTCGAGGATGGGAATCCACTCACGGTGTTCGTGTGTCGCCACACCCTCGAGCCCCTTGAGCATCTCGTACTCGGCAATCGCGAGACCACCGGCATCCGCATGACGATCGGACAGCACAGTGCTCCAGATCGAGTGCGTATGCAGCACGGCATCTGCGCTACGCGCGCGTGCGATCTCGAGGTGCAGCAGCGCTTCAGCGGATGGCTTGCCGGCCTCCGGCTGAATCGGCCTGCCGTCCGCATCAATCTCCACGATGCCATCCGCCGTCAACGCACCCTTGGACGTACCGCTGCGCGTCATCGCCAGCCGAAGGGGATCGCGCCCGAGGACGATGCTGAAGTTGCCGCTCGTCCCGAGCACCCAGTTGCGCGCATCAAATCGGCGTCCGACCTCGGCGAGCGTCTCAGCGACATCCACTGCGCCTGGACTCACGACCTGAATCTTGCTCCGATTGCGCGTTGAGGGCAAACGGCTCGGCGGATCTGATTCGGCCCTCGGGTGCGCTCAGGGTTTGGGAGAGTCGGGGCCTGGAGCGCGGATGAGCATCTTGTCGGCGCTCTGTTCGCCCTCGTGACAGGCGTCTTCGAGGAACTCGTAGTCGTCGGGATACGCGCGCCTGAACCGCGCCGCGAGCGTCCACGGCCTGGTATAGACCGCCGCATCGGTGACGGTCACCTGGTAGTCGAACGCGTCCGGGCCAACCCGGGTGAAGCGCTCGACGAAGTGGACACCGGCTCCATAGAAGTTGCCGACCATGTCGAGCCTGGGCTTGCCGTTGGAATTGGTGACGTCGACGACGAGCGTGTTCCCTTCCCAGCGGCCGCGTGAATCGCCCATCCAGAGCTTCAGATCGCGACCGAGGTGCGGCCGCCCGTCCAGAGGAATGACGCGGAACCCGTAGTTCTCTTCACCGAGAATGACGACGTGGCCTGGCGTTTGTACGATGCGGAAGGCACCGTGCAGCAGGTCACGCATCGCGCCATCGGGCAGACAGCGATTCTGTGTATCGATGTGCTCGGGCTTCGTCGGATTGTCGGCGTTGGCGCGAAGCTCGGTGTGCCTGGCCTTCGACCACGGCTGATAAGGAATCTGACCATCGGGTGGATCGATCACACGGCTGGCGTTCGGCTTCCGCGCGACGCCGCGAGCCGCTTGTGCAACTTCTTCGACGCGGATCTCGCCGCCACGCGGATCGGTGAGGTCGTATGTACCCGCCACCACCGCGGTCCAGAAGCCTTGGAGATCCGGCTGGCCGTCCGCGGTTCGCGGCGCGGTCCACGCCGGCGCGTTGCGCGGCGACTGGCCGTCCACGTCGATCGACCACGACACCAGGAGCGCGACCACCACCGCTGCCAGGGCGCAGACCCGGCTCATGGGTACAACTTCTCGACGGCGAATCCGTAGCACTCGTACTCCAGCAACTGGAAGTTCTTTTCCTTCCGGCGATACAGCGTCATCCTCATCGTCCAGGGTCGCGTGAACACCTTGCCGTCCTCGATCGTGACGGCATAGTCGATGTGATCGGGGCCAGCGGGAGTGTAGCGTTCGATCACGTGAAGCGCGTCGCTGTGGAAGTTGCCCGCCCGATCGAACCAGGTCTTCCCGTTGAAGTGGGTGACGTCGACCACCAGTGTGTCCCCGTCCCAGCGGCCTCGCGAATCGCCCAGCCAGGATTCGACCACGTCGGCCGGGTGCGGACGACCGTCCATGTGGATCGTGCGCACCGCGTGCGCGTACTCGGACAGCACGATCACATCTCTCGTGGTCTGGACGATCTGCAATGGAAACGGCAGGTAGGTCAGTCGCGGCACGCCCGGCAGGTAACACTTCGATGCAGGGTCGGCGGTCGCGCGATTCGCGAAGTTCTCCTTCTGCTTCTCGGCCGCCCAGGGCTGATAGGGAATCTCGTTGCCGTCGACCACACCCTGCCCGGCCGGGACGCCCGGCTGAGCGCTGTGATCCTGAATGTCCCATGCTGCGGTGTTGAGCACCTGCCAGAAGCCCGAGAGGTCGGGACGGCCGTCCGCCGTGCGCGCCACTCCAGCGCCCGTGGCTGACTGACCGGCCAGCGCGGACGTATCACACACGGTCGCGACGAGCAGCAGCGCGCCCACCCATCCCACGCGCGCGTCCACGGTCATTTGCCGGTCTTCTCGTTGTCAGCGGGCGCGCCAGGTGCGCCGGTGCCGGACGATTGCGCGATCAACTCGCGTCCATCAGGCAGCGTGAGCGTGCTCGCGTTGGCCGTTGGCGTACCGTTCTTGGCCCGATAGCCCTTGACGACGATCTCGACGCCCACCGGGAAGTCGGACTTCCGGACGCCGCGCCGCGCCAACGCGTTCGGCCCGGCGGTCTCGATCGCCCAGTTCACGACGCGACCATCGCTGCCTTTCACGTCGATGTGAATCCAGCCATGCGGATTCACCCATTCCACCTGCGTCACCGTGCCGCGCAGCGTGACCGGCTGCGTGCCGTCGAACTCCGCCGCGAACGAGTGATGCGAAAACGCCGCCGCCGGCGCCAGCACGAGAGCGAGCAGGAGGAACATCGAAGCGCGCATGAGACACCATGGTACCCAGCGCTCGTCGATAGTTCCAGCGGGGTCCGGCGTGGTCAGCAGCGAACAATCAGCGTTCGCGCGGGTCAGGCTGACACGTCCTTCCGCGCGGCGGATCGCTCGCCCGGCCAACGGCATCTCCGGCGCTGGCCTGCCGGTCCGTCGGCGCTCCCCCGTCGCAAGAGTCTGACGATGTTGCTCCTCCCTCCGCGCCTCGCGGCGCCTGCGAAGCCGTTGGCGTTCTAACGCCCATCGGGACTCGCTCACGCCGCGCTCCAGGACGTATCAGCCTGAATGCGCGAACCAGTATGGATGCCGCCGCCTTCAGGAGGGTGATGTTTCAAGAGACGTTCGTCGAGAGCATCCGATTGACACCGTGTTCACGTGTGCTGGTTGACGGCTGCGTAAGCAAGGCCGCCTGCGGGCGACGGTGCGAAGGCTGGGAGCCGGAACGCGGCTGGAGCGATTCCACGCGTCGACTTCCGTCAACGCGTTCTGGTTGCAGCGAGGCACCACTCTCGTTTTGAGCCGCGAGACGGATGTCGTGACGAGTCAGCCGCTAGTCGACGCGGCAGCGATAGATTACGAGCGCAAGTCGCGTTTCGGCCTTCGCAAAGCTACGGCCGACCTCGCCGGAGCCTTTGGCGGAGGCTGGCCCGGCCGCCGCGCACGCAGCTGTCAGCCAGCACATGTGAACACGCTGTGTGAGGTGCTCGAAAACAAGTGAATCACAACTCTTCTGACTCGTTAGCGCAAATGGATTCTGTTCGCCGTAATCAGCCGCGCGAGATCTGACACGAGAAACGCCACGACCTGGGCGACGTCATCTGGACTGGCGATGTGAATCAGATCAGTCCGTTCCGCCACGTGTCTGCGGACTTCATCGGTGACCCAGCCGGTATCGGTGACCGGCGGCTGTACCACGTTCGCCGTGATGCCAAGCGGCGCGAGCTCGAACGCGGCCGCCATCGTGTAATTCTCGAGCGCAGCTTTCGCCGCGCCGTAGGAGACTTCGTTCGGAAAACCCAGCGGCCCACCTGACGTCAACCCGACGATCCGTCCCCACGTGGCGCCCCGCGCCGCGTGGCGACGGGCGAATTCGGCGATGAGCAGCGCCGACGCTCGTGCATCGACGACGAACTGGCGATCGATCGTCTCCGCGGTGACCCGGCTCTGCTCGTGGCCGAATCGGTCGCCAGGCGTCGGCGCGAACGTGTCGGCGATCCAACCCGTGGCGTTGTTGACGAGGATGTCGACGGGACCAAAGGCCGCTTCAGCGGCATCGAACAGCCGCCCCGGTGTCTCTGCTTCAGCGAGGTCTGCTTCGATGGCCACCGCGCGCCCGCCTCGTGCCGTGATCGCCGCGACGACATCGCTGGCGTCCATGGCGCGGTTGCGACGGTAGGTCTCGGGAACGGCGGCATTCCCAGGATCCGGGATCCTCAGATAGGACACGAGCACCGATGCTCCGCAAGCCGCGAGCGTTCGCGCCGTCGCCGCGCCGATGCCATGGTTCGCGCCGGTGATGAGGGCGACGTGGCCACGGAGATCGAAAGGAGACATAGCCCTGATTCCTACTGATGTTACGATCCCGGCGTGTCAGTGGCGCGATTCCTGATTGGCATTCTGCTCGTCGTCTTTGCTTCGCTGATCGACGCGGGCGCACAGCGCGGAACGGACGGCGCACTCTGGTTCGAAGGGGCACGCCTCATCGTCGGCGACGGCAGCCCGCCGGTCGAACGGGCTGCGTTCCTGGTGCAGGGCGGCGCGTTCACGTGGGTCGGCACAGCGGGGCAGCGGCAGCCGCCCGCAGGCGCGACCCGCATCGACCTGTCAGGCAAGACGGTGATGCCGTCCCTCATCGACGGGCACAATCACATCGGCCTCGTCAACGAACGCGATGGCAGCAACAGCAAGGCCAATTACCGGCGCACCAACCTGATCGATCAATTGCAGCGCTACGCCTACTACGGCGTCTCGGCCGCGATGAGCATGGGACTCGAGGCCGACGAGGAGCTGGCGTACCAGCTCCGCGACGAGGTGATCCCGAATGCCGCGCGATTCCTCACCGTTGGGAAGGGCATTGCGGCGACGCCGATCGCCGGCCCTCCCGGCGAGCCTCGGCTGGGCATTCCGTCTGGCGCGCGCACAGAGAAGGAAGGACGCGAACGCGTCCGCGCGCTGCACGCGCGTGGCGTCCGCTTCGTGAAGATCTGGGTGGACGATCGCAACGGCGATGTGCCGAAGCTGCAGCCGAACGTCTACCGCGCGATCATGGCCGAAGCGCACGCGAACGGCATGGAGGTGCTGGCGCACCTCGGCCGAACGTCGGGCATGGAGGATGCCAAGGCGCTGTTTCAGGCGGGCATCGACGGATTCGTGCACCTCGTGCGCGATCGAGACGTCGACGCCGGGTATCTCGAGGTCGTGAGAGCGCACCCGAAGGTGTGGACCGGTCCCAACATACCGGTGCCGGCGACGAAGGACACGATCGCGGCGCTGTCAGAGACGCTGCCGGCGACTCAGATCGACGCGATGCGCGCGCAGTTGGCCCAGCTCGAAGCCAAAGGCAACCCGCCCAACGAGCTGTTCGAGCTGCACTGCCGCAACCTGCGCAAGGTTCACATTGCAGGGATGGTGATTGGACTGGGAACGGACGGCACCGGCGACGGCTTTGGCGCCCACGAGCAAATCGAGGCGTATACCCGCTGCGGCATGACTCCCATGGAAGCTCTCGTCGCCGGCACAGGAACCAACGCGAAAATCCTTCATCTCGACCAGCTCGGGACCATCAAGGTGGGGAAGGAGGCCAGCTTCAACGTGCTCGACGGCAATCCCCTCGAGAACATCACCAACACGCGTCGTCTCTCCCGCGTCTTTCTGCGAGGCAAGGAAATCGATCGCCAGGCCCTCAAGGCTGCGTTCCTCGGGTCCAAGCGTTAACGACGCGCGCCCGCCCAACCGATCGGCGGGTCTGAAGACCCGCCGATCATCACAGGCTCAACTTGCCCGTACTCAACCCGATCTTCTCGACCTCGGCTCCGGCCAGATCGGCCATCGCCAGCAACAGGTTCGCGGTCGGTTCCTTCTTCTCCACCGCGATGTGGCGATTGCCCTTCAGGCGCCCGTTGGCGCCGCCCATCATCAGCACCGGCGGGTTGTTGCGATCGTGGGCGTTGCCGTTGCCCATGCCGCTGCCGAAGTAGATCAGCGAGCGGTCGAGCAGCGTCCCGTCGCCGTCGCGCGTCTCCTGGAGCTTCCCGATGAACTCCGACAGTTTCGCGACGTGGTACGTCGTCAACTTGGCGTATTTCGCGATGCCCTCTGCCGTGTCGCCGTGGTGCGATACCGGGTGGTGCGGCTCGGGGATGCCGATGTGCGCGTAGCTGCGGCCGCTGCCTTCGTGGCCGACCATGAAGGTGAAGACACGCGAGATGTCGGCCTGATACGCCAGCAGCATCAGGTTGTAGGTCACCGTGAGGTGGTCGTCGATGTTATCGGGAATGCCGAGCGGCGCGACGGCGCCTTCCGGCGTCGCGGCGGCGCGGCTGTCCATGCGATTGAGCTGCTGCTCGACGTCGCGGATGTTGGTCAGATACTCGTCGACGATGGCGTTGTCAGCCGGGCCGAGGGTGCGGCGCATGCGGCCCGCTTCCTCAGCGATCGAGTCGAGCAGGCTCTGTTTGCGGCGCATGTTCGCCCGCCGTCGTGCGGTCGATCCCGCCTCGCCAAAGATGCGCTCGAAGGTGACGCGCGGGTTGACGGCGACGGGCAATGGGCTCTTGTCGTCGCGCCAGGAGATCGCGTTGAAGAAGACGCAGGGATAGCCGTCGCACGCGCCGGCCGACGTTCCCATGTCCTCGGTGCCGACTTCCAGCGAGCGCAGCGGTGTGTCCTCGGCGATCTTGTCGGCGATGAACTGATCGATGCTCTTCTTCGACTGGACGACGAACTTCGCCATGACCGTGACCGGACCGGTGCCGTTGAGCCAGGCGGCGCTCGCGCCCATGTGCACGCCGCCCATGTCGGGGTTGCCGTCAGGCGCCTTCATGCCGCTGATCGTCACCAGATGGCTGCGATACGGCTCGAGCGGCTGCATGATCTGCTTCAACTGGAAGTCGCTGCCGGTCGTCTCCGGATGCCACAGCTGCGGATAGATTCCGTTCGGGACGTAGATCGCGCCGAACCGGAACGGCCGCTTGGCGGTCTGCGCCGACAGCGCGGGCACCATCGCGTCCAGGAAGGGCATCGCAACGACTGCTCCCAGGGCGCCGCGGAGAAACGTCCGCCGAGGCAGGTGCTTCTTCGTGACGATCATGACTACTCCTTCCGCCTTTGCCGCTCCGCGGCTTCGGCGGGACGGGTCGCCGCCGCCCGGCTGGTCGTCGGCGTCGTGACAGTATCGTTCATCTTCGTGCGCATTTGGAACGGGGCGCTCTTCACGATTCCCATCAGGATTTCCTGCAACGGATAGCTTTTCGCTGCGGACTTCCGGACGACATCCCTGACGACCGGCATGTCCACCGGCTCGAGCCCGCGGCCGAGGGCGTAAATCAACAGCTTCTCCGCAACGGTCCCGGCGAAGATATCGGGCCTCGAGAGCAAGGCCTTCCGCAGCGCCACAGGGCCGTCGACCTTCGTCCCATCGGACAGCACACCCGCGGCGTCGATCGCGAGTCCTTCTTTCGTGGCCGTGCGCCACTGCCCGACCGCGTCGAAGTTCTCCAGCGCGAAGCCGACCGGATCGATGTTGCGATGGCACGACCCGCAGACAGCGTTGGCGCGATGGCGTTCGAGCTGCTCCCGAACGGTCGACGGCCGATCCTTGGTCGCGCTCTCCTCGAGATCGGGGACGACTGCCGGCGGAGGAAGCGGCGGCGTGTTCATCAGATTCGAGATGATGTACTTTCCGCGCAGCACCGGCGACGTCCGCGTCGCAACGGCGGTCATCGCGAGGATGCTGCCGTGGCCGAGCAGCCCTCGACGATTCGGGTCGGTCACCGGCACACGGCGGAAGCGCGATCCGTAGACGCCCGTGATGCCGTAGTGACGCGCCAGCCGCTCGTTGACGAACGTGTAGTCGGCATCGAGCAGCTGGAGCACGCTGCGGTTCTCGCGGACGATACTCGCGAACAGGAGCTCGGTCTCGCGCCGGAGTGCCTGGCGGACGTTGTCGTCGAAGTCGGGGTACAGCAGCACGTCCGGCGTGACCTTGTCCAGGTTGCGCAGCTGCAGCCACTGCCCCGTGAACGCATTCATCAACGCGTCGGCGCGCGAATCCGCGATCATGCGGCGCGTCTGCGCCTCGAGCACACCCGGCGCACGGAGCCGGCCCGCGATCGCCAGATTCAACAGCTCGTCGTCCGGGATGCTGCTCCAGAGGAAGAACGACAGACGGCTCGCCAGCTCGAGATCGGACACCGGATGCGGCGCGCCAATCGGAAGCGCCGCCGGATCGCTCTCGGAGCGGAACAGGAAGGCGGGACTCGTCAGAATCCTCGCCAGCGCGACGCGGATGCCGGCATTGAAGTCGCCGCCAGCGCCGCGCTCTTCGCGATAGATCGCCATCGGCGCGTCGATGTCAGCCTTCGTGACCGGTCGGCGGAACGCGCGGCGCGCAACCGTCGTGAGGATCTGCGTGGCGCAGGGCGCCTCTTGAGCCGCGGTCCGCGGAGCACAGACGAACAGGCGCTGCCGCGACTCGGTGCTGCTGACGCCGCTCACTCCGTAGGGCCCTTCGATGATGGCGTTGCGGAGCCGTGGCATCCCGGAGGGGTTGTGCGCCTCCTGGGTCGCGCGCAGCGACGGCTGCCACATGTTCTGTTCCTGCGCCGGCCGCTCGACGAACGTGAAGCCCACCTCGTGCAGACCCGCCGAGACTTTGATGCGCGGCGACATCATGCGCTTGTCGAACTCTTCGCGCGCAACCGGCTTGTTCTCGGTCGCGCGATCGTGATCCTCCTTGCCGCCAATCGGCGCCGAGAACACCTGCTTGCCGTCGATAGTGACGACGAAGCGATGCGGCGTCTCGTGCCCCTCGACGCCGGCGAGCCCTTCGGCGACGGTCTTCAGCAATCGGCCCGAGAACACGTATTCGCCGTCGGCGGGAAACGGATGACGCACGAGGATGCCGCCGCGCGTGCCG
This sequence comes from Vicinamibacterales bacterium, assembly GCA_035649395.1. GTDB lineage: Bacteria > Acidobacteriota > Vicinamibacteria > Vicinamibacterales > UBA2999 > Gp6-AA40. The sequence goes on along the minus strand of DASRJR010000468.1, from coordinate 1,271 downwards.
AGCGGCAGCCCGTCAACGTGCTGATTCTGCGTGACGACCGTGCTGATCGTGACAGTGTGAGTCCCCGGTTCGGCGCCGGAGTCGCCCACGGCGAGCTCAGCGATCCGGAGGCCGGCCGACAAGTAGCCTTCGAGCAGCAACGGCGAGGTATTGAGCGCCGTCGCGATGTTGTCGAATCCGAACTCGCCGCCATCGCTCGGGAGCAGGTCGGTGACGTCGACCGTGACGCCCACGAGATCGCGCACCGCATTGGCGTACTCGGTGCGGTTCAGGCGATGCAGCACGTACTTGCCAGGGTTGTTCTTCTTCGTGGCAGCCGCGTCGAGGCTGGCAATGAGCGACGCCCTGAATTTCCCCAACTCCTCATGCCCGGGCGTGGGGGCACCCTGCGGTGGCATTGCGCCGACGCCAAGCTTCTTGACGACGCGCTCCCATGTCGCGGCGTCGGCAGCGGGATCGGCGAAGTTGGCGTTATCGAGCGCGAGCGGCGCGCCTGCAGGGAGCGGGTTGCGCGTGTTGTGACAGCCGACGCAGTACTTCGTCACCATCGCTTGGTACGCGATCGGTTTGTCTACGTTCTGTACAACCGGTCCCTTCGTACCAACCGTTACCTGCGCGGTTGTCGTCACGATCGCTGCTGTGAAGAATGCCGCAGCGGCGAACAGAATCCGTCTCACTTCGCATCCTCGGCTGCTGTCGGCGCTTCCGGCGCAGAGGCCGGCGCTTCCAGCGCCGGCGGCAGGCCCATCAGCTCGCGCAGCAACTTCGCGACGTCCTGCGGGCTCGCGCCGCGGCCGCGACCTCGGCCACCGCCGGGAGGTCCGCCACCTCGTGCCGCTCGTCCTGTTGCGGGCTGCTTGCCTTCGGCGACGTCGAGCGCGGTAAAGCCGTCGTTGTTCTTCTGAGTGAAGTCGACCTTCGCCGCGGCGAGGGCGCGGATCATGTCGAGATTGCGCAGATTCACCGCCTGGTGGAGCAGCGACGCCCCATCGGGATTTTTCGCATTGGGGTTGGCACCGGCCGTGAGCAGCACTGCCAGCGCATCTTCCGGCTTTCTACTACCTGGCTCGCGGTATGGTGCTGGGCCGTCGCGGATGTAGGCCGGTCCTCCGGTCATCGCCGGGCCGCGCCCTCCGGTCATCGTCACCATGGCGGCAGTGCGGCCGGCATTCGGGTTCCCCCGTCCTCGACCGGGCGCCGCCGGATCTTCCTTCTCGTTCGCGCCTTTCGTGACGGCAGGCGACTGTTCGAGATTGGCCCCGTGCGTGACC
>DASRJR010000467.1:0-2919 GCA_035649395.1 Vicinamibacterales bacterium | reverse complement strand
GGTCCCGCGCAGACGCCGAAGCAGGCGGCGCCGATCGATCTGACCGGCTACTGGGTATCGCCGATCATCGAGGACTGGAAGTACCGGATGGTCACGCCGAACAAAGGCGTCTTCGATGCGGTGCCGCTCAACCCGCAGGGCCGGAAGCTCGGAGACAGCTGGGATCCGGCGAAGGATGAAGCGGCGGGGGAGCAGTGCCGCGCCTACGGTGCCGGCGGCATCATGCGCTTACCCGGTCGGCTGCGTATTTCATGGCAGGACGACACGACGCTGAAAATCGAGACCGACACCGGCACTCAGACGCGGCTGTTCCGCTTCGGCGAGGCGCCGGCACCGGCGGATCCCAGCTGGCAGGGTCATTCGATGGCGCAGTGGAACGCCGCGGCGCGCAACCTCAAGGTCGTCACGACGAATCTGCGCCCGGGCTACGTCCGCAAGAACGGCGCGCCCTACAGCGATCACGCGGTCGTCACCGAGTACTGGGACCTGAACACGCTGCCAAACGGCGATCGCTGGCTGACAGTGATCAGCAAAGTCGAAGACTCGCAGTATTTCACCCGGCCGTACACCACCAGCTCCGACTTCAAGAAGCTGCCCGACGCGACCGGTTGGAATCCGACACCGTGCTCGGCGAAATAGATCGACATCACCTCGATGAAGTCATCAGCAATCCTGCTGTGCAGTCTGCTGCTCGTGTCCGGCTGCGCGACGCCCGAGTCGCCGGCGCTCGTGCGGGGTGAGCTCGTCGATCTCTCGCATACCTACGACGCGCAGACGATCTACTGGCCGACCGCTGAAGGGTTCCAGCTGCGCAAGGACGCCGACGGGATGACGCCTGCCGGCTATTACTACGCGTCGAACAGCGTGTTCACGTCCGAGCATGGTGGCACCCACATCGATGCGCCGATTCACTTCGCGCAGGGGCGACAGACGGTCGATGCGATCCCCCTCGAGCGGCTCGTCGGCCCCGCGCTCGTGATCGACGTCACCGCGCAGAGCGATCGCAACGCCGACTACCAGGTCACGAACGACGATGTCGCGCGCTTCGAGCGCGAGCACGGCGCGATCCCGGCGAACGCCATCGTCCTCCTCCGTACTGGCTTCTCGCGGCGATGGCCCGATGCCGTGCGGTATCTCGGCACGGCGACGCGTGGAGACGAAGGCGTCAAGCAGCTGCACTTTCCCGGCCTCCACCCCGACACCGCGCGATGGCTCGTGGCCAATCGTCAGATCAGCGCGATCGGTATCGACACGGCAAGCATCGACTACGGGCAGTCGACCCTGTTCGAGTCGCATCGCACGCTGTACGATCGCAACGTGCCGGCGTTCGAGAACCTCACGTCTCTCGAGCGGCTGCCGGTCACCGGTGCATACGTCATCGCGCTGCCGATGAAAATCGGCGGTGGCAGCGGCGCGCCGCTCAGGGCGATCGCCGTGTTGCCTCCGCGATAGGGTCCGCCTAAAGCCGGACACTACGGCATCTGGACCAAAGCCGGACACTACGATTGTGAAAGTCGCTGCCTACCAGGCCCCTCTACTGCCGATTGGCGCGCCGCGTGCACATGCGGTCGGCCTCATTCGACAACAGGTGGACTGGTGTGAGGCCCAGGGCGTCTCGATCTTGTGCTGCCCGGAGGCCGTGCTCGGCGGCCTCGCCGACTACGCCGCGCGTCCGGACGAGATCGCTCTCGGACGCCGCGAACTCACCGCCGCGCTTGCGCCGCTCGCGAGCAAGACGGTCATCACCATCGTGGGCTTCACGGAAGCCGCCGACGGCGCGTTCTACAACTCGGTTGCGGTCGTTCATCGAGGGGCAGTCGCGGGCATGTATCGCAAACGCCATCCGGCGATTCGACGATCGATCTACGCGGCCGGTGATCGACCGGGCGTGTTCACGATTGACGATGTCGTCTTCGGCATCCTGATCTGCAACGACTCGAACGATCCGGAGCTGGCGCGTGACCTGGCCGTGCGCGGCGCCACGGTGCTGTTCGTGCCGACGAACAACGCGCTGCCACCGGATCGCGCGGACGTGGTCGCCGAGGCAAGAGGGGTCGACGAGGCTCTCGCCCGCACGAATCGAGTGGCGGTGGTTCGCGCCGACGTGAGTGGCCGCGTCGACGGTCTCGTGTCGTACGGATCGACCGGAATTGTTGGCGCCGACGGATCATTGCGGCAGTCGGTCCACCCATTCACGTCAGCGATCGTCGTCGCCGACCTGTCGATCGACGCGGCGGTCCATTCATGAGTGCGTGGCTCGCACAGTTGCTCGACGAAGGCTTCTGCGTCATGCCTGGGCCCGTGCCGCCTTCGAGCGCCCCGGCGCTCTCGCGAGCGTACGATGCCGCGGTGGCGTCTGCCGATCCTGCCGACGTCAGAACGTCGAGCAATCCGGCGCGTTCGACACGCATCACCGACTTCGTCAATCGCGATCCGATCTTCGATGCGGTGTACGTGTACGAACCGATCCTCGAGGCAGCCCGCGCGATTATCGGCGAGCGATTCAAATTGAGTGCGTCCCACGGGCGAACCATCGAGCCTGGTGCGACGACACAGGGCCTTCATGTCGACGTCTTTCGTCATGACGCCGCATGGCCGCTGGTCGGATTCATACTCATGGTCGATGCGTTCTCGCTCGACAACGGCGCGACGCGCTTCGTGCCGCGGTCGCACACCCAGACCGCGAGTCCCGCGGATGTGATGGTGGACACGACGCTGGATTACGATGGGCAGCAGCTCGCGTGCGGCCCCGCTGGCTCGGTGATCGTGTTCAACGGATCCACGTGGCACGGCTTCACTGCGAATCGAACGAACCGCGGCCGGCGATCGGTACAGGGCGCGTTCATTCCGCGCCAAGGGAAGGCGGCCTTGGATCACGCGGCACGGATCCGTCCCGAGACGCGGCAGCGGATCGGACCG
>DASRJR010000466.1:0-9032 GCA_035649395.1 Vicinamibacterales bacterium | reverse complement strand
CACCATTCGAGCGCTCGCCGACGTCGGTGCCAACTACAACACTCTCGAATACAGTCTGAGCGACGGCACCCGTGGCAGCCGCGGGGCTTATCTCGAACACGCGCTCGCGATCCTCTGCGGCGCCGAAGCGGCAACGGTCGTCAACAACAACGCCGCGGCGCTGGTGCTCATCCTCGAGCACTTCTGTCGAGAAGACGCGTCCGAGGTCGTCATCTCGCGCGGCGAGCTGCTCCAGATTGGTGGCGGCTTCCGCATCCCCGATATCCTCGAAGCGCGCGGCGCCCGTCTGCGTGAGGTGGGCACGACCAACCAGACGAGCGTCGCCGATTATGCTCGGGCGATCACCCGCCAGACCGCGCTCATCCTCAAGGTGCATCGCAGCAACTTCTTCATGGACGGTTTCGTGGACTCGCCATCCACCGAAGCGCTCTCGGCGCTGGCGCGAAAGAAGCGCGTGCCGTTCGTCGAGGACCTCGGCAGCGGAGCCATGATTCCGACCGAGACCGTCGAGGGCGCCGAGCACGAGCCGACACCGGCGGAAGTCCTGAAGCGAGGCGTCGATCTCGTGTGCTTCAGCGGCGACAAGCTGTTCGGCGGTCCGCAGGCGGGCATCATCGTCGGTCGCAAGCGGATGATCGATGCCCTCAAGCGCGAGCCGCTCTTTCGCGCGATGCGGTGCGACAAGCTGATTCTCTCGGCGCTCGAGTCCACTGTTGATACGTACTTGCGCGGCGACACGCGGATACCGGTGCTCGAGATGATGCACGCTGCCAACGACGAGCTCCGCGGCCGCGCCGAGCGCATCGTCTCGGCGCTCGCGGGACGGCCGCTGCGCCTGCGCGTCGGCCACGGACGCGCGCAGATCGGCGGTGGGACGCTGCCACGATCGGCGCTGCCATCAGTCACCATCGAGGTGAGCCACCCCACGCGTGGAGCACAGGCGCTGGCCGCTCTGCTGCGATCGCAGCCGGAGCCGGTGATCGCCTACGTCGGCCGCGGCAACCTCAAGCTCGATCTCCGCACGGTGTTTCCCCACCAGGACGCGGCGGTGATCCGCGCGCTGCTCGCGGCATCGGAGTAACGTTCCCACTGTGTCACACGCGACGCACTACATCGTCGCCACTGCCGGGCACGTCGATCATGGGAAGAGCGCGTTGATCAAGGCGCTCACCGGAACCGACCCCGATCGGCTGCCGGAAGAGAAGGCGCGCGGCATCACCATCGATCTGGGCTTTGCGCATCTCGAACTGCCGTCGCTTGCATCGGAGGCGACGATCCATGTCGGCATCGTGGACGTGCCCGGGCACGAAGACTTCGTCAAGAACATGGTCGCCGGCGTCGGCGCCATCGACCTGGCGCTGCTCGTCATCGCGGCCGATGACCGGTGGATGCCACAGACGGAGGAGCATCTCCAGATCCTGAGCTATGCCGGTGTCGGTCGAGCCGTGGTCGCGCTGACGAAGGCCGACCTGGCATCGGACGAGGCGGCGGTGATGTCCGACATTCGCGAGCGGTTGATTGGCACGGCGTTCGCCGACGCGCCCATCGTTCCCACGTCGGTCGTCACGGGACGCGGCCTCGACGAGTTGAAGTCTGCGCTCGCGCGCGCACTCTCCGCCGCGCCGCCGCCGCGCGACATCGGTAAACCCAGGCTCGCGGTCGATCGGGTGTTCACGCTCGCGGGCGCCGGGACGGTCGTCACCGGCACGTTGACAGGGGGCACCTTGCAGCGCGGCCAGTCGGTCGTCGTTCAGCCGGGCGGTCATCCGACGCGCATTCGCCGTATTCAGTCGCACGGGCGCGATGTGGAAACGAGCGGGCCGGGCACGCGCACAGCGCTGAACCTGACCGACGTGAACCCGATCGCCGGAGTGCATCGAGGCGATGTCATCACGCTGGCCGGCCTTGGCGGCGCGAGCCACTGCATCGACGTCATGCTGACGATCTCTGCGCGAGCCGGCCGGGCCGTCAGGGACGGCGTGCGCGTGCGCGTGCACTACGGCAGCGGCAACGCGCCCGCGCATGTGGCGCTCAGCGCGGGAAGGGAGATATCACCGGGACAGCATCAGCTCGCCCAGTTGCGCCTCGAGGCTCCGGTGTTCTTGTTTGCCGGAGACCATCTCACCGTGCGCGACTGGTCCGAACAGCAGACGCTGGCAGGTGCGATCGTGCTCGATCCCGAGGCCACGCGCCGCGCGTTTCGTACGACTGAGCGCCTGCACTGGTTGGAGCGACTCGCCGAATCGCTCGACGATCCGGCGCGATTTGTCGCCGCACACGTCGCCCGTGATACCGCTGTTCGCTCCTCGCGCGCCTTTGTGAAGACAGGGTTCAGCGGGCACGACATCGATGCCGCCATTGAGCAACTGGTGCGCGACCAAACGGTGTACGCGGCCGGAGACACGCTGATCGAGACCGCTGTCTGGAACGCCGCGTTGCAGCAGGCTGCCCGACTCATCGAAGAGACCCACCGCGAACACCCTGAGCGTGCTGGCGTGTCGCTCACCGACTTGCGCAACACTTTGACCAAAGACTTCCCGCTCGATGACCTGTTCGACTCGTTGATCGCGCGACTGTGTGAGCACGGCTTCGCGCGGAGCGGGACAGTGATTCAGCGGACCTCGCATCGTCCGCAGCTTCCCGAGCCCCTGCGGGCAGCAGGTGAAGCACTGCGGCGTGCGCTGTCGGCGCAACCGCTCGAGCCGCCGTCCCGCAAAGAGCTCGCTCCGGATGTGTCGTCGCAACGGGCGCTCAAGTTTCTGATCGAGAGTGGGGAAGTCATCGAGATCAGCGCCGAGCTCGTCATGAGCGCTGCCGCCGTCGCGCAGGCAACCGCGCAGGTCAGAGCATTCATGGCGAAGCATGGTCCCGCGACGGTGAGTGAAGTGCGGCAATCGCTGGGCAGCAGTCGTCGGGTCGTCGTCCCGTTCCTCGAATACCTCGACCGGTCATTCGTGACCGTCCGCCACGGCGACAGGCGTGCGCTCAGATGATCGCGCTCGATGCGCTCCAGCTGCGCACCATCGCCGCCGACGTGCTTCGGGTGCTGCAGGTGGATGACTCGGTCGCAGTCCTCGACGTGTACGATCTCTCCGACGGTGCCTGGTCGGTCAACTTCGAGGACCGCTGGCCGGAGACGCGGTTTCCGACGTTCGCGATTGAAATCCAACAGGACTGGTCGCGCGACGGCGCCGCCCGCGAGCTGCGCACGGTGCTTCGCGAGAAGCTGTGGGTCTGCCCGTTGTGTCAACGTCGGGCCATGATGCGCCGGCTTGTTGACGCCAACGTTTTCCGGGTCGAGTGCCGTCGATGCGGCCGGTTCGAAATCGAGAGTGAAGTTCTGGACCTGTTCAGGTCGGCCTACGAAGCTGGCGAGGAGCGAATCCTGAAGGCGTTGCCTCGTCTATCCGACGCCATCCGAGGTGCCAGTTCGCCTCCATCCCTCGGCGTGGACACGTGGCAGGGCTTGGCGGGCGACTGAGCGTCGGAGTACGATGATTTGTTGGGCCGCCTCAAGGCAGCCCCCACATACCATGGCCGACAGTATCGGGAACCCGCTGGAGAGCACCGGCTCGCCGCTGACCTCTGGCCGCCGTCGTTTTCTGATGAACGCCGGGCGGACCACCAAGCAGGGACAGCAAGTCAGCTCCGGCAAGTTTCTGGACGACTACAAGGCCACCGTCAGCACGATGCTGATGCATCCCGACGACATGAAGGACATCGGTGTGCCGAACGGCAGCACGGTTCGCGTCCGGTCGTTATGGGGTGAAGAGACATTCAAGTGCGTCGAGGGCAAAACACCGAGCGGGATGATCTTCATCCCGTACGGACCGCCGACGTGCCGTTTGATGGGACAATACACGGACGGAACCGGCATGCCCCTTTCCAAGGGCTGGGAGGTCGAGGTCGAGCTGCTCGAGCCGCCAGCCTCGGGTGCCGTGCCCGCCGCCCCAGAGGAATGACGATGAAACGAACGAACCTGGTGGTGGATCGCGAGCAGGCGATTCGCTACGGCATCCTGCCGGAAGAGCAGGTGCGTTACTGGACTGAAATCGAGGAAGGACGATTCCAGCCGCGACGGACTCGAGGGAGTTACCGCGGCCGGGAACTGGCTTGAACGTTCCTCGTGTCGCCCGGTACGGGTGACAAACAACCTGGCTAGCGGAAGGAATCAGGAGCCAGGAATCAGGAATCAGGCTTGGTCAAGGTCAGGAGGTTTCAGGCGCTAGGCGTCAGCCTTCGTGCCTGATGCCTGGCCCAGGCCCGAATCCTGATTCCCGATTCCTGATTCCTTCATAGAGGCATTTCATGGAGATTGTTCGCAACGCGACGTGCACCTTCTGCGGGTGCGTGTGTGACGACATCGAGCTGCACGCCGAGCAGGACAAGATCGTCAAGGCGAAGAACGCCTGCAGCCTCGGCGAGGCGCACTTCCGCTACCACACCGCCGAACGTCACTATCCCGACGCGTTGATCGACGGCAAGGAAGCGACGGTCGAGGAAGCCGTCGAAGTGGCAGCCGACATTCTCTACAGCGCCGACATGCCTCTGGTCTACGGGCTCAGCAACGTCACCTGCGAGGCCAGTCGCGGCGCCGTCGCGCTCGCCGAAATGATTGGAGGTGTGGTCGACAGCCACACCTCGCTTTGACACGGCCCCACTGAGATAGCCGCCCAGTTGGGTGGCAAGGTCACGTGCACACTCGGTGAAGTGAAAAACCGGGCGGATTTCATCATCTACTGGGGTGGAAATCCGGCGGAGTGTCACCCGCGTCACTTCACCAAGTACACGATCATGCAGAAGGGCAAGTTCGTGCCTCAGGGGCGAAAAGGCCGGACGATGATCACCATCGACATCCGCGAGACGCCGTCGGCGAGGGCCGCGGACATCGCGCTGATCATCAAGTCCGGGAAGGACTTCGAACTCGGGACCACGATGCGCGCGCTGATGAAGGGTCAGCCGGTGGACGAGGAGCGGGTCGCGGAGATTGGATTGTCGCTCGACACGATCACGGATCTCGTCGAGCGGATGAAGCGCGCCAAGTTCGGCGTCATCTTCTTCGGCATGGGTCTCTCGATGACCCGCGGCAAACACATGAACTCCGCCGGCATTCTCAATATCGCCGCGGAGATGAACGCGTTCACGAAGTTCGTCTGCATGCCGATGCGCGGACATGGCAACGTCACCGGCGCCGATGTCGTCCTCCGCTGGACGACTGGCTATCCCTTCGGCGTCAACTTGAGCCGCGGGTATCCACGGTTCAACCCCGGCGAGTTCTCGACCGTCGACTTGCTGGTGCGCGGTGACAACGACGCCACTCTGGTGCTGGGCGCGGACCCTGGAGCGACGATGCCCCAGCCGGCGATCGATCATCTGACGCGGACGCCGACGATCGTGCTCGACCCCAAGGTGACGCACACGAGCAAGCTGGCTCGCGTGCATTTCACCACCGCCGTCACCGGTGTCAGCGCAGCCGGCACGGCGTATCGCATGGACGAGATCCCAATCACGCTGCGGCCTGGGCTGAAGTCACCGTATCGGACCGACGAGGAGATCATCAATCTGATCATCGCCGCCGTCGCGAAGAAGCCGGGCTGGCGCCCCGCGGCCGTGATGCCGCGGGCAGGAATCGCCTGACGCGACGCGCCGCCGTCGATCGCGCCTCTACGAATGCCAGGCCTGCATAGCCCCATGGCGGTCACAATCACTGGCGGCCGAGTCTACGATCCCGCCAACGGCGTTGACGGCGTCGTCAAGGACATCTCCATCGGCGACGACGGGCGCGTCACGGCCGACGCCAACGGCGGTGCCAGCCGCACCATCGATGCGACCGGCATGCTCGTCTTCCCGGGCGGCGTGGACGTGCACACACACGTCGCTGGCGGAGCGCTCAATTTCGCACGCGGTCTCGTTCCCGAGAATCAGCGCGTGGCGCGGAAGTTCGTGCACACGCCGGAGCTCCGGGCTGGCATCGGCGGACTGACGCCGACCACGTTCGCCACCGGCTATCTCTATGCCGGCATGGGCTGGACGACGGTGAACGAAGCCGCGGTGCCGATCCTGTCCGCCAAGCACACCCACGAGGAGATGCACGACATCCCCATCGTGGACAAGTCGACGCTGCTGCTGATGGCGAACAACGAGCTGATGCTCGATCTGCTCGAAGTCGGCGAGTTCGAGCGCGCGAAGTCGCTGGTCGCGTGGCTGCTGTGCGCGTCGAAGACGTTCGGGATCAAGGCGGTGAATCCCGGCGGCGTGGCGGCGTGGAAATGGGGCAAGAACGCCAACCAGCTGCATCAGCCGATCGAGGGCTATTCGAAGGTCACGGCCGCGCAGATCGTGATGGACCTGGCGCGCATCGTCGACGAGCTCGGCCTGCCGCATCCGATGCATCTGCATCAGAACAACCTCGGTGTGCCGGGGAACGTCAGCTCGACGATTGAGACCATGAACATGCTGCAGGGGCGACGCGCACACCTCGCGCACCTGCAGTTCCACGCCTACGGCGGCCAGGACTGGAGCACCATGCGATCGGGTGCGAAAGAAGTCGCCGACGCGTTCATGAAGCACACGAACCTGACGTGCGACGTGGGCGCGATTCTGTTCGGCGATGCCGTGACGATTACCGCCGACGGTCCGTGGCAGCATTTCCTGCACGAGCTCACCGGACGCAAGTGGGGCAATCTCGACGTCGAGAACGAGACCGGCTGCGGCATCGTGCCCTACGTCTACAGCGACCATAAGCTCGTGAACGCGATCCAGTGGGCGGTCGGACTCGAGCTGCTGCTGCTCATCGACGATCCGTGGCGCGTGTATCTGACGACGGATCATCCCAACGGCGGAGGCTTCTGGCGATATCCCGAGATCATGCGTCTGCTGATGGACGTCGAGTTCCGCAGGTCGGAAGTGAAGAAGCTCCCGCCTGAAGCGTTGAACCGGATCTCGCTGCCGGAGATCGATCGGGAATACTCGATTACTGAGATGGTCATCGTCACGTCCGCCGGACCGGCGCGTGCCCTGGGCTTGAAGCAGAAAGGGCATCTCGGCGCTGGCGCCGATGGCGACGTCACCATCTACTCGGCCAAGCCAGACGCCGACGGCGTGATGTTCACGCATCCGAGATACGTCCTCAAGGGCGGGAAAGTCGTTGTCGAGGAAGGGGAGATCCGAGCGCTCACCGAGGGGCGCGTCTTCCTGGTGCATCCCGAGTACGACCCGGCGATCGAGGACTTCCTTCGGCCGACGTTCCAGAAGCTGTACACGTTGTCGTTCGAGAACTACCCGACTGAGATGACGCGGTTGAAGCATCCCGTGACCGTGCCGTGCGCGCCGTCCGGATCGTCGGCGCCGTCGGCATCGGCCGAGCCACGATGATCAGCCTGACGCTGCAGCGGTCCGTCGACACCGTCCCGCTCGAGGCCGAAAGCATCTGCCCTGACGTCATCGCCGGACTCGACAACAACGCCGTCCGCGCGTTGCCGGTCTATCTCGGAAAGCGCCAGTGTCGCCTCGACGATTTCTTCGCCGTCGATGGCGAGAACAGCGACGAGATCGAACTGCGCGGCGATCTGCGGAAAGTCAGATGGATCGGCCGCGGCATGAGCCGCGGCCGGATCTCAATCGACGGCAACGCCGGCATGCATCTCGGCGCGTACATGAAGGGCGGCACGATTGAAGTGTCCGGCGCCGCCTCCGACTGGGTGGGCGCCGAGATGTCCGGCGGGGTCATCAGGGTCGCCGGCAACGCCGGCGGTCAGATTGGCGCGGCCTACCGAGGCAGCCCGCGGGGGATGACCGACGGGACGATCGTGATCGGGGGATCGGCCGGCCTCGAGGTCGGCATGCGGATGAAACGCGGGCTGATCATCATTGGCGGCCTGGTGAGAGACTTCGCCGGCCTCGAAATGAAAGGCGGCACGATCGTACTGCGCAGTGGAGCGGAGCTACGCACGGGCGCGTGGATGCAGCGCGGGACGATCATCTCGCTCAGGCCGATTCCGCTGCTGCCAAGCTTCCTCTATTCATCGAGCTACGTGCCCACGTTCATGGGCGTGCTGGCCAGACATCTGGCTTCCCTCCAGATCAGTCTTCCGGTCGATCAACAGGTCGGCGTGTATCAGCGCTTCCTGGGCGACACCTCCGTCGTGGGGAAGGGCGAGATTCTCGTCTGGGGCGCTCACACCGGGGCGTAATCGCTTTCCAGATTCCTGTCCTTGAGGGTCGCATGCGCACCGCGCTCATCGTCGGCGCTGGCATCGGCGGCCTCGCTGCCGGCATCGCCCTGCGGCAGATCGGGTGGCAGGTCCGCATCTTCGAGCGCACGTCGTCGCCGCGCGAGCTCGGGTTCGGTCTTGCCCTCGCGCCGAACGCCATCGCCGCTCTGCGTGAGCTTGGGATCGCCGACACCGTGGTCGCACGGGGATTCGAGCCGACCCGCGGTCAGATCCGCCGGATGGATGGCACGGTGCTCAAGCGCGCCGAGTTCCCGCCCCGCGACGCCCTTGGCGGCCCGATGGTCATGGCGCTGCGTCAGGCGCTCCACGGTGCCCTGCTCGACGCTGTCGACGCGGAAACGATCGCGCTCGGCCGCGAGGCTACCGGCTTCACCCTGCTCAGCGGGCGGGCGACGCTGCACGGCGCGAGCGGTGACCTCGCCGAAGGCGATCTGCTCGTTGGTGCCGATGGCGTCGGCTCGAACGTGCGCCGCGTCTTGCATCCTGCCGAAGCGCCGCCGCGATCGAGCGGCCTGATCTCCGTGCGCGGTGCGGTGCACGGCGTCCTGCATCATCTCGGCGACCTGTCGGGAATCTACTACCTCGGTCCCGGTGTCGAATCAGCGATCGTGCGCGCCAGCGACACCGGCATCTATTGGTTCCTGTCGCTCGCGCGCGCGCTCGTCCCGCCCGGCCTGCGCGATCCAGCGGCCATCGTCGCGCACGTGTCGCCTCGCTTCGACGCGACGTTTCGGAGCATCACGTCGGCAACCGACGATCTCCGCTATGACGAGCTGGTCGATCGAGATCCGATTCCGT
>DASRJR010000465.1:0-5237 GCA_035649395.1 Vicinamibacterales bacterium | reverse complement strand
TTGGCCCACGGCCGCGCCTGTTCGTACGTGATCAACGACATCGGCGCGACTTCGCCGGGACGATGGCACGACTGACAATTGGCCTGCAGAATCGGCAGAACGTCTTTGTAGAAAGTCGGAGCATCCGCGGCGCACAGTGTCGATGCGCACACCAGTGAACCCGCGACTGCGATCAGGCACGTCCTCATGGGCAAGCCCCTCCGGCAGTTGGACACAAGACCAGAAGACAAGTATAGGGCTCTTTCAAATGAGGTCGGGAGTCATTTTCGCAGCTGAGCGCGGGCGAAATTGTAAGGGGGTCGGGAGTCATTTGCTGTGAATCTCAGCGAAAATGACTGCGCCCCCCGTCGAGGTGTATCGCGCGGCACGCGGGAGCGGCAGCCCCGTCCGCGAGGTCGGCTTCAAATGACCGAATGAACAACCTCTATTTGCTGTTCGCTTTGCTGACGGGCGCAGGCGTGGCCGTGCAATCGGTCATCAATGCACGCCTTCGCGTCCTGCTCGATGGGCCGTTCTGGGCGGCGGCGGTGCAGGTCATCGTGGCGTTGGTGTTCTTACTCGTCCTCACGCTGCTGACGCGTCAACCGGCGCCCGTGCTGAGCGGCATCGCCCGGGCGCCGCTGTGGATCTGGACTGGCGGTCTGTTCGGCGCGATGTTCGTCCTCGCCACTATCATTCTGACACCAAAGCTCGGCGCCACGTTGACGCTGGCGATGATGATCGTCGGACAGCTCACGGGCGCGCTGGTCGTGGATCACTACGGATTGTTCAGTGGCACGATCGTGCGGTTGTCGACGCTGCGCGTGCTCGGCGTGGCGCTGCTCCTGCTGGGCGTATGGTTGATTCGATGGAAGTAGGCGATGAAAGACTCGGACCGTCGGCTGCTCGGTGAGCTTCGGCGCACGCTGCTGCCGCTGCACAAGGCACTCCTCGAGTGGGAGCGGACCGCCTATGAGCGGATTCACGGCCGCGTGAGCAAGGGCGAGCTGTTGCGCGTGGTGATGTCGGACCCGCAGTTCGCCTGGCTGCATCCGGTATCCGAGCTGATCGTGCGCATCGACCAGACGCTCGAGACTGAGGATCCGGACACCGTGGTCGACGTCGACGCGATCGTGACGCAGGCGCGCCGGCTCGTGGCGCCAGACGAAGCGGGAACGCCGTACGAACAGCGCTATCACGCCGCACTGCAGGAAGTGCCCGACGTCGTCTTCGCGCATCGGGCCGTTACGGGCGTGCTGAAGGACATTCCGTCGCGCGAAACCTTGCATTGAGCGATGAGCGCGCGTTGCCTTGTCGTTCTGCTCGTCGTGCTGAGCGCCGCGTGCCGCGATAGCCAAACCGCCAATAACCGTTCGTCTGCACCGTCGCCGCCTCCGCCGGCCCAGGAGTGGTTCGTCGACCGCGCCGCGGAGGTGGGGCTCGATTTCGTGCATGCCAACGGCATGTCGGGCCATCTCTACATGGTCGAGATCATCGGGTCTGGCGTGGCGCTGTTCGACTATGACAATGACGGCGATCTCGATGTGTACCTGGTACAGGGCGCGAGGGGCCAGGGGCCAGGGGATCGGCTGTTTCGGAACGATTTGACAATCGCTCCAGACGGGATTCGAACGCTGCATTTCACCGACGTCACTCGCGAGAGCCGCATCGACGCGCGCGGCTATGGCATGGGCGTCGCCACTGGCGATTTCAACAACGACGGCTGGGTCGATCTCTATCTCACCAAGTTCGACGCACCCAATCAACTGCTGCGCAACAACGGCGACGGGACGTTCAGCGACGTCTCGACACAGAGCGGCACGGCGCATCGCTCGTGGAGCGTCTCGGCCTCGTTCGTCGACGTCAATCGCGACGGGTGGCTCGATCTGTACGTCGGCAACTACCTGCGTTACAGCCTGCAGCACACGTCGCCGTGCGTCAGCGCGTCGGGGTCGCCCGACTACTGCACGCCAGACGCGTATCAGCCGCTGCCCGATCGGTTGTATGTGAACCGACGCGACGGCACCTTTACCGATGCCAGCGTCAGCTCCGGCATCGCGCGCGAGTTCGGTCCAGCCCTTGGCGTATCGACGGCCGACTTCGACGGCGACGGCTGGATGGATATCTACGTTGCCAACGACGGCAAAGAAAACCTGCTGTGGCGCAACAAGGGGAACGGCACGTTCGAGAATACGGCGCTGCGGTCCGGCGTGGCGCTCCCGATCAGCGGGAAAGCGGAAGGCAGCATGGGTGTCGACGCCGGCGACGTCGACAACGATGGCGACGACGACCTGGTGATGACTGAGCTCACGTCGGAGGGGAGCAATCTCTTCGTCAACGACGGCCGCGGCCTGTTCAACGACACCAGCGCGCCCTCGATGCTCGGGCCGGCCACGCTGGCGTTCACCGGGTTCGGCACTGGATGGCTCGACTACGACAACGACGGACGGCTCGATCTGCTCGCCGTGAACGGCACGGTCCGGATCATCGAAGCGCTGCGTCAGGCCGGCGACCCGTTTCCGATGCATCAGAAGAAGTTGTTGCTGCGCAATTCCGGCGATGGCCGCTTCGAGGACGTCAGCGCGCGGGCGGGCGCCGCGTTCGCCGTGTCGGATGTCGGTCGTGGGGCGGCGTTCGGTGACGTCGACAACGACGGTGACGTCGACGTGTTGATCGGGAACAACAACGGGCCGGTGCGGTTGTTGATCAACCAGGCGGCGCCGGGGAAGCATTGGGTCGGGTTGCGGCTCGTTGGGCCGGGTGGGCCGCCGAGCGGAGGCGCTCGTGGGGGCCGCCTTCCGCCTTCGCGTGAAGCTCCGGCGGACCGCCGCAGCCTTGGCGCAGGCGGTCAGGCGGCCCAAAGCCGCGACATGCTTGGCGCCCGCGTCGAGATCGTTCGAAAGAGCGGTGGCTCGTTGTGGCGACGTGCGCGTGCCGACGGCAGTTATGCCTCGGCCAACGATCCGCGCGTGCTCGCGGGGCTCGGCGAGAGCGCCGATCCGATCACCGTCCGCGTCATCTGGCCGAGCGGCAGGACCGAATCGTGGGCGGACGTGCCGATCGATCGCTATACGACCTTGACGGAAGGGTCGGGCCGATGAGCCGCGCGATCTCGCTCTGGTGCGCGGTTGTCGTCAGCCTGACGGTCGTGGCGTGCAGCCGCTCGACCTCTTCGCCCGCAAACACGACGCCGACGGTACGTCCGGTATCTCTCCCCGACCTCTCGAGCACGGCAGACAACGTTCAAACAAGAATTCGCGAACGCCACGCGGCGCTTCAGCAGACGCTCGGGCGGGCCGACGTCACTCCCGCAGATCGAGCCGCCGCCTACGGCGACATGGGCAAGCTGTTCATGGCGGCCGAGTTCTACGAGGCGGCCGGCGTCTGTTTCGACAACGCCCGGGTGCTGGCGCCGATGGACATGAAGTGGCCCTACTACCTGGGTCACGTCTTTCGGCTGAAAGCCGACACGGCGCAAGCGGTCGTGTGGTTCGAGCGAGCGCAGGCGTTGCAGCCGGACCACGTGCCGACGCTCGTCTGGCTGGCCGATCTCCAGTTGGCGTCGAACCGGACGGATGAAGCCGAGAAGCTGCTGGCGAAAGCCGAGTCGCTCGAGCCGAAGTCAGGTGCGGTGCGTTTCGGTCTTGGACGCGTCGCGTTGGCGAAGCAGGATTACCGGCGGGCGGCGACGCAGCTCGAAGACGCGCTGCGCCTCGCGCCCTCGGCGACCAGCATTCATTACCCGCTCGCGTTGGCGTATCGCGGACTCGGGGACACGCGCGCGGCCGAGGCGCACCTGAAAGAGCGGGGCAACGTCGAGCTGCCGCCGGCCGATCCGCTGATGGCCGACGTCGCCAACCTGCTGCAGAACGCCGCCGCCTTCGAAACGCGCGGATCGCAGGCGCTCGAGGCGCGTCAGTGGGCCGAGGCGATCGAGAACCTCACGAAAGCGAGTCAGTTGGCGCCGGCCAACGCGTACACGCGTCTGAACCTCGGCACCGCCCTCTACATGAAAGGCGATGCCGACCGGGCGCTGACGGAGTACCGCGAAGCCGTGCGTCTCGCGCCCGACCTGGCGCGCGCCCACTTTGGCATCGGCGTCGTGATGGAGTCGCGCGGCGACGACCGCGAAGCGATTGCCGCGTTCACCAACGCCGTCGCGCGCGATCCCGCCTACATCGAAGCGCGATTCAGCCTCGCCAACGCGCTGCGCCGAAACGGGCGCGTCGAGGAATCGCTCGCTCATTACGCCGAAGTGCTGCGTGCCAATCCCGCCGTGTCGCAGGCGAGCTTCGGCTACGCGATGGGCCTGGTGCGGCTCGGACGTTATCAGGACGCGCGCGCCCGTCTGCAGCAGGCGTCACAGGCGTTTCCGGATCAACCCGGATTCCCGCACGCACTGGCACGCGTCCTTGCGGCCGCGCCCGACGATCGCGTGCGCGACGGAACGCGCGCGCTTGCGATCGCGACCGATCTTCTCGAGACGCAGAAGACACCAGGGCTCGCCGAGACGATGGCCATGGCGCTAGCCGAGGTTGGTCGATTCGACGAGGCCGTGAAATGGCAGCGCGACGCGATCGCGCTGTATCAGGGGGCGCCGCCAGGCTTGGTGACGCGGCTCATGCAGAATTTGAGGGAATACGAGAACCGCCGACCGTGCCGCACTCCGTGGTCCGAGGACGATGCGGTGCATCATCCTCGGCCCACGTCCTGAATCCTTGTCCCTTGCCCAGGCCTGAATCCTGATTCCTGACCCCTGATTCCTTCTGCGATCAGAAATCGAACTGCGCGCTGATCTTGAACAGTCGAGGCGTCAGAATCGTCGTCGGCGTCAGCCATCCGGGTCGACCCGGTCCTGGGATGGTCGACGAATACGCGAAGTTGGCGCCCGTGATCGAGTTCGCATTCAACACGTTGTAGAAGTCGAAGTTGATGTTCGTCCGCGAGGTGCCCCGGAAGCGGAAGATCTTCGCGAGGCGCAGGTCGATCTGATTCAACCGCTCCACGTAGAGCTCGCCGGGAGCGACGATCTGAACCGCCTTGAACGGGATGTACTGCGGCGGCAGGTTCCCCGAGATTGCTCCCGGGATCACGCCGGGCGGAAGGGCCGTGTAGTTGGCGTTGGCCTGAACGACTGCGCCGGGCAGATTCTGGAACGTGCCGCTGATCTGCACGCCGATCTTCGGAAGCGTGTACGCGGCCAGCCCCTGCAGTTGCGTGCGGAAGCCGTTGTTCTGTTCGCAGAAGTCACGCGGCCG
>DASRJR010000464.1:0-30399 GCA_035649395.1 Vicinamibacterales bacterium | reverse complement strand
CAGCCAAAATGTTGGGGAATCAGCCAATTAGGCCGCCGAGTGTACCGCACGGCTTCGACAAGGGTCAAGGCAACGCGGCTGATAAGATCGACGGCAGCGAGGCACACGCGTGCAGGATCTGACCACGGGCTCGTTGACCGGTCATCTTCTCAAGACCACGGGGTTCATGCTCGTCAGCATGATCTTCCAGACCTTGTACGTCCTGGTGGATCTGTACTGGGTCGGCCGACTCGGCACCGATGCGGTTGCCGCCGTCGCACTCGCCGGTAATCTCACCTTCATCGTGCTCGCGGCGACGCAGATGCTCGGCGTCGGCACGACGACGCTCGTCGCCCACGCTACCGGCGCGCGCAACCGCGAGCGGGCCAACCTGGTGTTCAATCAATCGCAGGTCCTCTCGATCTGCGTCGGCACGCTGTTCCTCGTCCTGGCGTATCTCACGCAAGCCGCGTACGCCGACGCGCTGAGCGCCAACGCCGAAACCCGTCGGCTCGTGCTCGAGTACTTGCTCTGGTTCATCCCGTCGCTGGCACTGCAGTTCGCGCTCATTGCCATGGCCTCGGCATTGCGCGGCACGGGCCACTTCAAGCCGGGCATGATCGTGCAGACGGCCACTGTAATCATCAACATCGTGCTGGCGCCGATCCTCGTCTTCGGCTGGGGCACGGGCGTCGCGTTCGGCGTCGCCGGTGCCGCCCTCGCGACGCTGATCGCGATCGCGATCGGCGTCGTGTGGATGACGACCTACTTCCTGCCCGCGGACGCGTACGTTCGTTTCTTGTGGCGCGATTGGACACCGCAACTGCCGCTCTGGCGCGACATGCTCAAGATCGGTCTCCCGGCGGGCGCCGAGTTCGCGCTGCTCGCGGTGTATCTCGTCATCGTCTACGCCGTGAGCCGGCCGTTCGGCGCCGCGGCTCAAGCGGGCTTCGGCATCGGTCTCCGCATCGTGCAGGCCGGGTTCCTGCCCGTGGTCGCGCTCGGGTTCGCGGTGAGTCCGGTCGCCGGTCAGAACTTCGGCGCGCGGCGGGCCGATCGCGTGCGCGAGACGTTTCGAGTCGGCGCGACGCTTGCCGCCCTCGGCATGATCGTGCTGGCGACACTCACGTGGTTCAGCGCCGACGCGATGATGAGCATCTTCTCGTCCGATCCGATGGTGATCTCTGTCGGCGAAGAGTATCTGCACGTCGTCGCATTCAACTTCGTCGCCTCTGGAGTGATCTTCGTCGGCTCGAGCATGTTCCAGGCGATGGGCAACGCGATGCCGTCGCTCTTCGCCTCCGGCGCTCGTATCATCGTGATCGCCGTGCCCGTGTTCATGCTCGCGCGGGTGGCCGGATTCACTCTGCGCTGGGTGTGGTACATCTCCGCGGCGGCCGTTGTGGTTCAGCTGGCGCTTTGTTTGTTCCTGCTTCGCCGTGAGTTCCGTCTCCGACTGAACTTTGCCAGCACGGATGTGACGACTCATCCCGCGCTTGGTTCGGTTCGCGAACGGACCGTGCTCGCGAGCGACCTTGGCGCCGAATGAGGTAAACACCGGATCTTTGATCTGTCAGTGACCTCCCGACCATCGCCTATCGACGTTTCATCACATTCGATGATCCGTGGTCGACGCGCCACGACACGTCCTGTGCGTGGGTCACAACAGTCCCACACCCAGGACACCGTGCCTTCACGCCTCGACGTTACGGCGGCGCTATCGCATTCGTCTCGCGAGAGTTGATCGTCGTCACAGAAACGACACACACCCGGCATATCCGCTGCATGGTCGAGCGCCCATGTCGCGACTTCGATATGTCCTCATCGCCACCATATCGTTCGTGGTCAATCGCGAACTGATCGCACAGAGTCCAACACCACGAGCGGAGCTCAGTTCGGCGTCTCCAATGCGATTCTCCGGAGACGTCGACAGCAACACGCCGGCGGTGTGGCAGCGCCTTGCCGGCTTGAACCAGATGCTCGTACTCACGTCGACGGCCGGCCAACCGAGTCTTGCATCAGGACTGCAGTTGAGACGGCTGAGTACGCCGTCTCCGATCGTGCTCAAACCCTGGCCAGGCGGTGGTGTGTGGATGGAAGGCCTCGTCGCCGACGACGGCGGCACGCTCTACGGCTACTACCACAACGAAATGGGCGCCACCATGTGCGGTGACGAGGGCCTCACGAAAGTCATCCCGCGAATCGGTGCCGTCCGCTCTCGCGACGGCGGCAAGACGTGGGAACCGCTCGGCATCGTCCTCGAAGCGCCTCCAGCCTCGTTCGACTGCGAGACGAGCAACGTGTACTTCGTCGGCGGCGTCGGCGACTTCAGCGTCCGTCTCGATCCTGCCTCGAGAGACCTGTACTTCTTCTACTCGCAGTACATCAGGTTCGATCGTCTACAGGGTGTTGGCGTCGCTCGCCTCGCGTGGGCGGATCGCGACAATCCCGTCGGGAAGGTGATGGTCTGGAACTCGCGGACGTGGCTGCCTGCGAGGCCATTCTTCTTGCAAAGCGGCGAGGTGCGGTACCTCTATCCTGCCGCAGTGCCGATCTTTCCCGCGGCCGAGCCCTGGCACGACGACGACACCGAGGTCGATGCGTTCTGGGGCCCCTCTGTCCACTGGAACACATATCTGGAGCAGTACGTGATGCTGCTGAACCACGCCAGCGACGCGGCGTGGAGCCAGGAAGGCATCTACGTGTCGTTTGCACCGCGCCTCGACGACCCGTCGCTCTGGTCGAAGCCGGTGAAGATCTTCCAGGGCGGCTACTGGTATCCACAGGTCATGGGGCTGGAGGAGGGATCCGGCACCGACAAAGTCGCCGGCCGGTGGGCGCGCTTCTTCATGGGCGGATCGTCCGAGCACGTGATTCAATTCATCAAGTAGCCGATCATGTGAATCCGACCGTTTACTGCCCGAGCCGCTCGGTATAAGCTCACGGGATGCCTTTCGTCATCACGGACCCGTGCATCGGCACGAAGGACAGCGCCTGCGTTGACGTCTGCCCAGTCGATTGCATTCACCCCCGCAAGGACGAGCCCGAGTTCGCGACGGCCTCGATGCTGTATATCCATCCGGACGAGTGCATCGATTGCGGCGCGTGCGTACCGGCGTGTCCCGTCGCCGCCATCTACGACAGCCCGGACTCCACGCCCGCCTCGCAGAAGAGCCTGATCGAGGCCAACGCGGTATTCCGCGTCGGCGATGCCGGAGCGGTGAGCCAGGCTGAAGAAATCGTCAAGTCGCACATGGCGTCGCATCCTGATTTGATGGCCGTCGCGCCCACCGAGCGAGCAGCCGCGCACGCGAAGTAGCCGTTCCGTCACGGGTGACGAGTTTCCGATGGCCCGGGGATGGGAGAGTAAGGCGGTTGAAGCGCAGCAGGATGCGGCAGGTGAAGCGCGGCAAATAGCGCCACCGATGAGCGCGGACGCGATTGCCAAGCGCACGACGCGAGAGACGTTGTCGCTGGCGCGGACCCGCGCGCTCAGCGATCTGCAGCGCGCCTGCGCGCCGGCGCACCGGGCAATGCTCGAGCAGGCAATTGCCGACTTGGATCGGCAGCTTGCCGAGCTTGCAGAAAATCCTTAGCTAGAAAATCCTTAGCTGGCGTGACGAAGTTCGCGAGCGGTCTCGTCTGCGACCGGCTCGACACAACCCTGCGCGAGCAGCACGCCGGCGATCGCGGTCGGGACACTATGCACTTCGCCCTTGTGGAAGTTGCTCAATTCCCGGCCCCACACCCGAACTCTTACGGTTTCCTTGAATCGGACGACCATGGTGATATCTCCCTCACCCGCCCCCAGTTGCAATGTGCGGGCCAAACAGGAAGCCGCCTGATTCCTGAGTCCCCCTTCCTGATTCCTGCTCACTCACACCCGCATGAGCACGGCACGTGACGGTTGCCCGGTCGCTGAGCTAATTGCCGCGGCATAGATCTGAACCTGGCGCTGATACCGGTCCAACGCACCGTCCAGCTCGCGATCGGTCTTGAAATCCACCACC
This sequence comes from Vicinamibacterales bacterium, assembly GCA_035649395.1. Lineage (GTDB taxonomy): Bacteria > Acidobacteriota > Vicinamibacteria > Vicinamibacterales > UBA2999 > Gp6-AA40. The sequence continues at coordinate 26,410 of DASRJR010000464.1, read as the reverse complement.
ACGAACCCACCGTCATCAGCGAACGCGAGGTCAACCGTGCCTTCGATCAGCGAGCCGTCGTCACTGCGCATCGTCACCGGGGTCTCGCGATAGCATCGCCCCTCCGCAGCGGCGCGCGCGGCAGCTTTGAGCAGTGGATGCGCGAGCACACCGCGGACCGCCTGCTCGGCCGCCGCGATCTCCTCGGGCTCGGCGTCGAGCAGGCGGCCATGCGCGGACGCGAGCTGCGCAAGAGAATCGTGGTCGGCGCCTCCAAGCGGGACGTCGGCCAGCAACGCGTGCACCAGTGATCCAAACCGCGCGCCGCCGGGACGCTCCGCCTTCGCCGCCGGCTTCGGCGAGACAGGTTGTATTCCGGCTGCGGTTTCGATCGATATCGGCACACCATCGGCTGATCGAAGCGGCAGACCGGCGGCCTCGGTTGCCGTCATCACTTTCAGCGACGGGATCTGTGCGTGTGCGATCGCGTGCTGCCGCGTCTCCTTCCAGGAGCCGTACGCGGCCTGATACGCACGCAACACCTCCGGCTCGACGGTCTTCACGATCAGATCGTCACGGCGCAGACCGAACGGCGCTTCCTTGTCCAACTCGAGCACGCCTGGCTCCGGCGACCACCACACCAGCGAGAACGGCTCGCCACACCAGTCGCCGTCGTGTCGACCCGGGCAGACGGTTCGGCGGCTCGCCGGATCGCCATCAGGGCGGTCCAGAACAGAATCCTTGCTGGTAAAGGCGGGACACCCTGCCGCCGTCGTCTGCAGGCGTCGGCGATCTTCCGGTGGATACAACGCCGAGTTGAGCGGTGCCACCCACCCCTCGGTATACGGCTCGTCGCCAACCGCTGGAACGACGAGGAGGTCGCGCGCGCGCGTGGCGGCCACATAGGCGATGCGCTCGCCTTCCTTCTGTTCGCGCGAGAGCTCGAGCGTCCGGTTGTCGTTCAGGTCTTTTGGTGACCAGCCGCCGATCCGGAGCGCACACAGACCTCGCTCCGCGTCGAGATGGCGAGTCGCGTCGAACGGCGTCAGGCGCGCGGTGATGTCGCCGAGAATGACGACCGGGAATTCCAGCCCCTTCGCCTTGTGCACGGTCATCAGTCGAACGCCGTCGCTGCCCTCCTCCAGAATCGGCGCTTCAGCCGACTGTCCGCCAACGGCGGCGTCACGCAGCCGCTCGACGAAGCCGCGGAACGACATGCCCCCCTCGAGCTCGTATTGACGGGCGAGCTCGGACACGTGAAGCACGTTCGCCAGCGCCTGCTCTCCCCCGGGACGCAGCACGAACCCGACATGGGCACGCGTGTCGGCGATCAGGCGACCGATCGTCTCGGTGATCGGCCGTCGATTGCGGAACCGATGCAGCGACGCGATCACCCCGAGCGCGTCGCGAATCGGCTCGAGCCCCTGCGGCACCGGGTCGGGCACCTTGAACGGATGAAACTTCCCACCGCACAAGTGGTGGTACTCGAGCAGCTCTTCGTCGCCGATCGCAAACAAGGCGCCTCGCAGCGTCGCGAACACGCAGAGCTGATCGTCGGGCCACTCGATCGCGGTCAGCGCCGCGCGCAGCGTCTCGATTTCTTCACGGTCGTGGAATGCCTTTCCGCCAACCAGCAGGTGCTTGACGCCGCGAGCATCGAGCGCCTCGACGTACGGCCGCGTCACGTCTTCCCCGTAGCTGATGAAACGCCGGAACAGGACGCAGATGTGCCGGGCTTCGAGCGGCACGCGTCTCGTCGCGTCCGGACGCTCGGTCACGGTCCACTTGCTTTCGGTCACGAGCCAATGGATGAAGGCCCCGACAGCATCTGGAAGCGACCTTTCGATCGAGCGCGCGGCGATGAAACGCTGCGCGTACGGCTCGGGCACCGGTAACACGACGACGGAGGGCTGCGCCGCCTGATCCTCGCGTGATGGTTCGAGCGGAACGTATCTCGCTTGCCGTGCCTCGACGTCTCCGTTCATCACCGGCTCGAATGCCGCATTCACGACCCGCTGGATGTTCGGCACGCTGCGGAAGCTGCGGCGGAGCTCGACGAACGTCGCGCCGGCGTCGACGAGCTGCTGACACACGTTCTGGTACACGTGAACATCGGCTCGGCGGAACCGATAGATCGACTGCTTCGGATCGCCGACGATGAACAGCTTGCCCGGCACGGGCACGACGCGCTGCCACCGCATTTCATCCGGGTCGCTCGACGCGAGCAGCAGCAGGAGCTCGGCCTGCAGCGGATCGGTGTCCTGGAATTCGTCGATGAACAGATGCGTGAAGCGCTTCTGAAAGTGGCGCCGGACCTCGCCGTTGTCACGCACCAGATCGCGCGCCCGCAGCAGCAGATCGAGGAAGTCGAGTGCGCCCTCACGGGCTTTCAGCGCTTGGTAACGGTCGACGCACTCGAGCAGTTCGGCATGCAGCAGCGCCGCGAGATCGGCGTCGGCGCGTGTGTGAAACTCCGTGAGTGCGAACGTCAGCCGGTCGCGGCATTCGAGGACCTGTGCCCGCGGCACGCCTTTCCGATACGTCGGCCCGCTGCCCTTGCGGCCCCGCCTGAAATCGCGATCCTTCGCGAGATCGACGAAACGTGATTCGAGCGCATCGAGATCGACTTCGGTGTCGAACGGCGGCGCCGGCCCCAACTCGCGGCTCAGACGCCGCACCGGCGCGGTGTCGAGAAACAGGTTGTCGCCCGCGTACGACGCGCCGTCGGACAGCGCGGCCAGCTCGTGAACGAGGCCCACCAGCGGCTCCATCGCCGCACGGCGATCGAATGGCTCGCGCGTCCACGGCGCGCGGAAATCGCGCCACTCGGTGAGCTCGAATCCGGCCCGGCGCAGTCGCTCCATCGGGCCGTCATCGTCCACATCGCCTGGGCGGAATCCACGACTGGCCCGACGCAGCGATCGCCGAACACCTTCCGGCGGCCGCTCGAGGCCTGCCTGAAACCACGCCGCGAACGCTTCACCGAAGACACGCTGCGACTCGCCTTCGGTGAGAACCCTGAACAGCGGATCCACCCGCGCCTCGACCGGCCGCTCACGGAGTAGATCGGCGCAGAAGCCATGAATGGTACTGACGTGCGCCTCTTCGAGGTTGTGCACGGCTTCTTCGAGGCGCCGCACCGCCTCGCGTGTGGAGGCGGCGCCTCGCTCCTGGTCCAACTGCTGCCGCAGCCGCAGCTTCAACTCACCGGCGGCCTTTTCGGTGAAGGTGACCGCGACGATCTCGCGCACGTTCGCGCGTCCTTCGGCGAGCACCCGCACGATGCGACGCACCATCTCCGTGGTCTTCCCGGTACCCGCGGCAGCCTCGACCACGAGCGTCTCGTCGAGCGCGTCGTGAATACGTGCCCTCGACTCGTCGTCCGATCGATTCGGTCTCGGGATCATGGGCGGCTCCTGATCGCCTCGAGATCGGCGATTGTCTGCGCGTCGCGGGGCTTGCGCGCGACGCGCCGGAACACGCCGGGGCCACACACCATGCGGAAGTCGCAGCGCGAGCACGCCTCTTCCGTCGGTGCCGCCGCGAGAAAGCCGGAGGCAATCGCCCGGTCGACGACCTGCAACACCTCGAGCCCCAGGCCCCTCGTCCGCTCGTCGAGCGGGATGCCGTGTTCGTGGAAGCCGCCGGTCGCCGTGCAGTAGAACAAGCGGCCGTGATGAACCGGCGCGCCAAGCGCCGTCTCCACGGCCAGTGCATAGAGAACGGGCTGGAGGACGGCGCCGCCGCCGATCAAGACCTTCTCGATCCGGTCCGGCCGGCGACCCGTCTTGTGATCGGTCACGCGAAGCACCTTCGTCTGACGATGCTCCTCGATCAGATCGATCGCGCCTTTGAGCAGAAAGCCGCCCGGCAGCGTCACGGCCTCGTGCACGCTGGTGGCGTCGCGTTCACCGGGCACCGACCCGAATGCCCATTCGAATCGCGCCGGCATCCAGTCCGCGCCGTCGCGAGCGAGGTAGTCGAGCCAGGCACGCAAATCGCGCCGGATCGCGGCGGTCTCGTCCTCCCAGACCCGTTCGACCGCCGGCGCGAGCTCGTCTCGCGCCTTCGCCGCCACCTCGTCGACGATCTGATCGAGCACGCGGCGAGCCTCGGCGACGGTCGCTGCGGTGACAGGCAGCATGTTGCGTGCCTGCAGCAGACGGAAGAAGGATGCCTGCATTTCGTGGAAGAGGCTGCCGCGCGTGAGCGGGTCCATGCGCTGCAACGGCTCCGGAACCTCGTACGGCTGCAGGCGATAGAACGCCGCGAGCACGAACTGGTACGGACAGGCACTGAACTTCTGCAGCGCCGACAGCGAATACGGCCGCACGGTGAGCCGGCGCGCGGCAAGCGCATCGCTGGTGAAGGGTGTGATGCGCGTCAAGCCGTCGTTGGCGGACCACCGCCGCCCGCCTCTCGCCCAGCGATCGACCACCGATCGACGCAGGCACTCGTTCAACTTCAGCAGATAGTGCGCGTGCCCCTTGACGGCGTCGGGGTCACGTTCGTCGAGCAACCGGCGCAGCACGGCCAGGTCGTGCTCTTGATCGTCGATCGCGTCCTCGGGCTGAGAAGGAGCGGGCCACGCCAATGACGCATCGCCAGCTTCGCGCGCCCGTTCTTCGAGCAGCTCATGGTGCGGCACGCGCCCGGTCGCTGCACGCATGACGTCGAGCGCGTAGAACGAAGGCACCCGCGCACGCGATTCGCTCAGCTCGATCCGCGGATATGAGATGTACAGCCGTTCGGACGCCGCGCCAACGGCGATTTGAAGCAGCGCCCGCTCGGCCGCCGATCGCTGGGGATTCTGCGGCAGCAGCGCATCGAGCCGCTCGCGCACTTCGTCCAACAGCAACGCGTCCTCACGCGGCTTCTGCGGAAACATGCGCTCGGCCAGCCCCGGCACGAACACGACACGGAACCGCCGGCCGCGTGCCTGGTGCGGCGTGCCCACGAAGACGCGGCCATAGCGCCTGGCGGGCGGTTCGGCCTCGAGCGTCAGCAGACGCTCACTGAGCACGCGACGGGCCTCGTCCAGATCGATCGGTCCGACATCGGCCATCGGTCGCAGATCCGCAAGGACTCGCTGCACGTGTGTCGGTGTCCGAAGCACTCGCGGCGCCAACGCGTCGAATCGATCAAGCCACTCGCCCCATGTTCCCTTGTCCGGCCACGACGCCATGTGCTCGATGATCGGCAGCGCGAAGGCACGCAGGTGGTCGAGCTCCTCGAGTTCACGCTCGATCGCCTCGGCCCTCGCCTCGCCACCATCGTCTCGTGACGCTTCGCGCAATCGGCGTTCGAGCTCGCGGCGATAGCCTTCGAGTCGCCGTGCCCACCGCTCCGTGGTTTGTCCGATGACCTTGGTCTCGACCAGGAGCTTTTCCCATCGCCATGGCGCCCGCAGTGTGCCGACCACGACACGTTCCGAACTATCCGGTGGTTCGTCTGCCAACGCGCGCGCTTCGTCCCCGGCTTCATCGCCGTCGAGCTCGCTGGTTCGTGCCAGCGCTTCATCAACCGACGGCACCCACGCTGGCGTCGTCGCAATCGCCGTTGGCACTTGTGCAAGCGACAGGTATTCCGCAAATCGCGCCGCCGACAGCTGCTCGGCGGCGCAGGCGAGCAAGGCCAGGAACGCTCGGCCGGCCGGATGCGGACGGCGAATGCCGCGATCGAACCACGCCGGGATCTCGGCGCGCGCCAACGCGTGTTCGAGCAGGCCCGCGTAGTGGTGCGGCGATCGCACCAGCACCGCCATCTCGTCGAACGACACGCCGCGGTGCGCTTCTCTCAACACACGCCGCGCGATCTCGATCGACTCTCGTCCCTCGCCCGGCGCTGAAAAGAACGTCAGCGAGTGGTCGAGCCGACGCTCTGGCGGCTGCTCATTTGTGTTGAAGAGAAACCGCCGCAGACAGGCCAGGTCGTCGTCACCCGCCGACGGGATGCGCTCGACGGTACCGCCCAGGCTCTCGAGGTATTCGACCGTGTCGCGTGCGCCTTCACTTTGGGCGACTGTGGCAAACGTCGTACGGGCGCCGGCGATGATGGCACCGGCAAGGTCTCTGTCGCTGGCCGTGTCGAGCGGCAGGTCGAGCAGGACGACCGCGTCGGCGGCGGAGGATGTTCTGAGCGATCGCGCCGCCGCCGCGAAGAGACGCGCGCGATCGGCGGCCGCGGCGAGATCGAAGCTCGCTTCGACGCGCGCCAACAGCTCGGTCAGGTCGCGCCCGCCGAGCGGCAACCGCGCGACGTCCGTTCCGCGGACATGCGCCAGCCGCAGTTCCTGAACCGTCTGAGCCAGCGCGCGCGGGAACCCTGGCGTATCGGCGACGGGGCCGAAGTATTCGAGCGACGAGTGATGCCGCGCCTCGAACACCGCACGGGCCGCGACCGCCTCGGCACCGAGCCACGTGCTCGGCGCGACACCTTCGCTCGCCAGCGGCAGAATCGCGCTGCGCGCGGCCAGCTGCGTCAGACTCAAACGCTGGAGTCCGAACGTCGCCGCCGACGATGCGGCAATGTCGCGCGCGAAATCGTCAGCAGCACCTCGCGACGCGCCGACGATGAGGATGCGGGTCGCCGGTGCAAGCGCACGAACGGCGTCGCGCGCGCGCGACAAACGATCGTCGGCAGACGCCGAGACCCAGACGCGCAGTGCGCCCATGTCAGCGACTCGCGAAAAGCAGTTGTACCTGGAGATCGTTCGAAGGAGTCATCGCGCACGCTCGCTTCCCGGCCAGCCTGCCGGGTATCCGGAACGGCAGCACCACGCTGCCGTAGCGACGACGATACCACGAACGCGCGTTCCGACGACGAGCTGTCGCGCCAGATTTCTCGCACACACCACGAGTCAGCTGGTTCTATGGAGCGAGTCGATCGCGGCGCCAAGATCCGTTCGGCTCTCTCAGATACCGCAGGCGATCGTGGAGACGGTTCGGACGCCCTTGCCAGAACTCGAATTCGTCGGGCACCACGCGGTAGCCGCCCCACCAGGATGGACGAGGAACGTTCTGGCCGTAGCGTTCGCGCGCGGCGTCAAAGCGCGCCTCGAGCGCGGCACGGCTCTCGATGACCGCGCTCTGCTGTGACGCATAGGTTCCCCACCGGCTCTCGACGGGGCGCGACGCAAAGTACGCGTCCGCCTCGGCGTCGCTGACCTTCTCGACGGCGCCGTCGATGCGGACCTGTCGCTCGACCGAGCGCCACGTGAACAGCAGGCTGGCGCGACCGGTCTCGGCCAGTTCGCGGGCTTTCCGGCTCTCGTAGTTCGTGTAGAAGACGAACCCGCGGTGATCGAATTCCTTCAGCAGCACGTTGCGCACCGACGGACGTCCGTCGCGCGTCGCGGTGGCGAGCGCCATTGCGGTCGGGTCGACTTCGAGACTGTGCACCTGCTCGAACCAGCGCGCGAACTGACGGAACGGATCGGCGTCCGACTCGCGCTCGCTGAGCGGTTCGCCGAGGTACTCGCGTCGGATGTCAGCGAGGCTCATCGGGAGAATGGGCGATCAGTCGAAGGTCGTCCCCTTCCACGGCAACCCGGACCGTGCCGCCGCTGGCCAGCGATCCGAACAACAGCATCTCCGACAGCGGCTTCTTCACCACCCGCTCGACGAGACGCGCCATCGGACGGGCGCCGAACGCACGATCGAACCCCTTGGCCGCGAGCCATGAGCGCGCCGCGGGCTCGAGCTCAATCGTGACGCCCTTGCCGGCCACCATGCCCCGGACTTCGTCGATCTGCTTGTCGACGACGCGCTCGATCTCCGCGGTGCCGAGTGCGGAGAAGTTGACGGTGGCATCCAGACGATTGCGGAACTCCGGCGTGAAAGTCCGCTCGAGCGCGCCGCGCGACGACCCGCCCTTGCCGACTTCGGCAAACCCCAGACGGCGGTCCGAGAGATCGCGCGCGCCCGCGTTGGTCGTCATGATCAGCACCACATGACGGAAGTCGGCCTTGCGCCCGTGCGAGTCGGTGAGCGTCGCATGGTCCATCACCTGCAGCAGGATGCTGAACATATCGGGGTGCGCTTTCTCGATCTCGTCGAGCAGGAGCACCGCGTGCGGCGACTTCCGGATCGCGTCGATCAGCAGCCCACCTTCTTCGTAGCCGACATATCCAGGCGGCGCCCCGATCAGACGCGACACGGCGTGCTTCTCCATGTACTCGGACATGTCGAAGCGGATGAATTCGACACCCATGATGCGGGCCAGTTGACGCGCCAGCTCGGTCTTGCCGACACCGGTCGGCCCGGCAAACAGGAAGTTGCCGATCGGCTTCTCGGGTGAGCGGAGGCCCGATCGCGACAGCTTGATGGCGGAGGCGACCTCGGCGATCGGCCCATCCTGACCGAAGATCACCTGCTTGAGCTCGATCTCCAGCGACGCGAGCGCGCGTTTATCGTCGCTCGAGACCGTCTGGACGGGGACCCGCGCCATCTTCGCGACGATCTGCTCGATCTCGGCGGCGCCGATGCGAAGCGACCGCGTCGCCTCGGGCTGCAACTTCTGTGCTGCGCCCGCTTCATCGATCACGTCGATCGCCTTGTCGGGCAGATGCAGGTCCTTGAGATGCCGCGCTGACAGCGACACCGCAGCCTCGAGCGCTTCGTCCGTGAATTGCACGCCGTGATGCGCTTCGTAGTGGAGCCGCAGGCCCTTCAGGATCTCGAGCGTCTCCGCTTCGGACGGCTCGAGCACGTCGATCTTCTGGAATCGGCGCGACAGCGCGCGGTCGCGGTCGAACGACTGCTTGACGTCATTGAACGTCGTCGAGCCGATGCATCGCAACGTGCCGGCGGCGAGCGCCGGTTTCAACAGGTTGCCCGCATCCATCGCGCCGCCCGAGGCGGCGCCGGCGCCGACGAGTGAGTGGATCTCGTCGATGAAGAGAATGGCGTTGGGTTCGCTGCCGAGCGCGTCGAGCACCTGCTTGACGCGCTCCTCGAAATCACCGCGATAGCGCGTGCCGGCGATCAGCGCGCCGAGGTCCAGGGCGAACACCTTGGCGTCCTTCAGCACTTCGGGGACCTGGCCCTGATGCACGCGCAGCGCCAGTCCTTCGGCGAGCGCCGTCTTGCCGACTCCCGGCTCGCCGACGAGCAGCGGGTTGTTCTTCCGGCGGCGGCAGAGCACTTGAAGCATCCGCTCGATCTCGAGCGTGCGCCCGATCAGCGGATCGATCCGGCCGGCCGCGGCCCGAGCCACGAGGTCGCTGGCGTAGGCTTCGAGCGGGTTGGTGCTCGGAGCACCACCACCGCGGTCGCCGCCCGCGGGCAACGGTACGGCATCACCCTTCGAGCCGTGCGAGATCACGCGGAGCAACAGCAGGCGCTCGATCCCCTGAGCGCGAAGGAAGTATGCCGCGTGACTGTCCTCCTCCTGCATCAAGAACACGAGGAGGCCGCCGCTGTCGACCTGCGTCGCACTCGACACCTGCGCGTGCATCACGGCTTGCTGGAGTACGCGGTCGAACCCGAGCGTGGGCTGCGGCTCGACGGCCTTGGGCACCGGAGTAAACGCGCGGTTCAACACGTCGAGCAGCTGGCGCCGCAACATGTCGACGTCGGCGCCGCAACTGGCCAGCACACGCCGGCCTTGCGGCTCGTCGGTGATCGCGAGCAGCAGGTGCTCGAGTCCAACCGTGTCGTGCCGCCGGTCCGTCGCGAAGCGGAAGGCACGCTGAATCGTCTCGAGCGTCTCCGGGGCGAAGGGTACAGGGGTCTTACTCATGCTCTGGTTCTGGCTCCATCGTCACCAGCAGCGGAAACTCGTTCTCTTCGGCCATCTGCTGGGTCGTCTTGACCTTCGTTTCGGCGACGTCGTGCGTGTAGATACCCGCCACGCCGATGCCCGCTCGATGCACGCTCATCATGATCGTGAACGCCTCGCCTCGGGGTTTGTGGAAGACGGTTTCGAGCACGAACACGACGAACTCCTGCGTCGTGTAATCGTCGTTATGAAGTAGGACGCGCCACAGGCGCGGACGTTCCAGCTTTTGATCGGGCCGCGACTCGGTCAGTATCGATTCCTGAGGAACGCCCCGACCGCTCATACCGACATTGTACTCAGAGCTCCCCGTCCATCAGCGCCCGGTCAAGCCGCCAGGGCGGCTGAACGGGTGGCTGCCGCACCAGCTCGCGGACGTGCCGCAGAAACGAGGCACGCGCGATCTCACGGGCGCCGAGCGAGGCGAGATGATCGGTCGACATCTGACAGTCGATGATCTCGAAGCCCCAACGCGCGAGCTGCCGCGCCAGCAGCACGAGGGCGACCTTCGAGGCATCGCTCCGCCGGCTGAACATCGACTCGCCGAAGAACATCCGTCCGAGCGCGACGCCGTAGAGGCCGCCAACCAGTTCGTCGCCCGCCCACGTCTCCATCGAATGGGCATAGCCCAGGTCGAACAAGCGCTGATAGGCGACCGCCATGTCCTCGGTGATCCAGGTGCCGTTCTGATCGCGGCGCGGCGCCGCGCATCCGGCGACGACCGCGTCGAACGCCGTGTCGGCGGAGACGCGAAAGCGATCCGAGCGGATCGTGCGACGCAGCGACCGCGACACGCGAACCTCGTGCACCGGCAGGACCATCCGCGGATCGGGACTCCACCACAACACCGGATCGTCGTCGTTGAACCAGGGGAAGATGCCGTGGGCGTACGCGTCGATCAGGCGCGCGGGCGAGAGATCGGCGCCGGCGGCGAGCAGCCCGTTGGGATTGCGCAACGCGAGATCGACAGGTGGGAACGGGTCGTCAGCTTCGAGATAGGGAATCACCGCGGGCCCAGAACGCAAGTCCAATAGTAAAGTGCAACGAGATCAACTCCCAACCACCAACGCCCCACTCCAACGCACGAGGCACCAGTCCTCCTTGGGAGTTGGCAGTTGAGCATTGGGAGTTGACACTGTCAGCGAGAGACAACCGTCTGATTCGGCATGACAACTCGGAAACCCGACCTGCCACGAGCGCGCGCCGCGCTCCTCGCCCCACCCGTCACGCGCTTTGCGCCCTCGCCCACCGGCTACCTGCACCTCGGTCACGTCGTGAACGCGATCTACACCTGGGGTGTTGCCCGGGCGCTCGGCGGACGCGTCCTGCTGCGGGTCGAGGATCACGACCGGATTCGATCGCGTCCTGAGTTCGTGGAGGCCCTGCTCGAAGATCTCGACTGGCTCGGTTTCGAACCGGATGAGGGGCGCGATCCACTGCTTCGCCAGAGCGATGGCCACTCGGTCTACGAGGATGCGCTCGATCGTCTACGACGCGAGGGCCGCGTGTTCGGGTGCGACTGCTCGCGAACCGATATCGGAGGAGAGCGCTACACAGGACGCTGTCGCGATCGCCGGCTCATCGAGCAGCCTGGTCTCGGCGTGCGCGTCCGGATCGATCCGGGCGTCGTCCGCGCGCTCGATCTGGCGGCCGGCGAGCTGGCGCAGTCACCCGCCGAACAATGCGGCGATCTGCTGGTGAAAGACCGGGACGGACACTGGACGTATCAGTTCGCCGCGACCGTCGACGACCTACGACAGGGTGTAACGCTGGTGATTCGGGGCGACGACCTGGAAACGTCCACCGGACGCCAGGTGCTCCTCGCTCGGATGCTGGGGCGGCCCACTGCCCCACTCTTCCTGCACCATCCGCTGATCGTGGACGCGAGCGGACGAAAACTGAGCAAGTCGGCAGGAGATACTGGCGTGCGCGAGCTTCGCGCGAAGGGCGTCGCGGCTGCGGACGTTATTGGAATCGCCGCGGCGGCCGTGGGATTGCTCGCAACGTCGACGTCGATGGAGGCATCCCAGGTCGCAGCCTTGTTTGACCCGGGGTCCCCATCTTTGGGTTAGAATCGGACGCCGCTCCGACCGCAGTCGAGGGGGCGGTTATCAAGAGGAGATCTTGGCAGTCCGTTTGTTCATTGGGAACCTCCCTTACGGCGCAAGTGAGGCCGATCTTCGCGCTCACCTCTCTGCCGTCGCTGAGCCATCCCACGTTGCCATGCCGGTCGATCGCGAGACCGGCCGTCCGCGCGGGTTCGCCTTCGTCGAATTTACCGACCGGGCCGTCGCCGAGGCGGTGATCAAGAAATTCGATGCGCAGCCCTTCCAGGGGCGGCCGCTCGCCGTGAGCGAAGCGCGAGCACGCGAGGATCGTCCGCCGCGTCCGCCCGGGCAAGGCGGCTACGCTCCCCGCCCCGGAGGATTCGGAGGGCCACGTCCAGGGGGTGGTGGATTCGGCGGCGGTGGCGGCGGCTTCGGCGGGCCGCGTCCAGGAGGAGGAGGCGGCGGCGGTTTCGCATCACGTGGTCCCGGTGGTCCGCCCGCCGGACCGGGCGGCCGCGACCGCAGCGCCAACTTTGGTCCACCCGCTCCGCCGCGCCGGCTCCGCAACAAGAAGGGGTCGCAGCAGGACCACAAGCCGCGCGGTCCGATCAAGGAGCGGTCGGGTGGCCGCATCTACGCCGTCGACGATCTCGAAGACGATACGTCGCCAGAGATCGATGATGTCGCAACGAGCGCTCCCGACGACGGCGAGGACGAGAAAAAAGACGAGGAATAGTCCGGCTTCGCCCCGCGATCAGTTCACACGCTTGTAATCGAACCACTCGATCCGCTGATCGATGTTCAATCGGCGGAAGAGCATGGCCCTTCCCGTTCCCGTGAAGCGGATGGAGGTCGGCAGCCAGATGTTGCCGTCCACCTGCTCGCGAATGACGGTCGCCTTCGTGCCCTGGTTGAGGCGCGCGACCAGTCCCAGGCCCATCGAGAGGTCGTCGATCGTCGTCGCTTCGATGCGCGTCACTTGCTTCTGCGCTTCGTCCACCCAGACCGAGCCCGAGAACACGCGCGCGATTCGACCTTGGGAGGTCTCGGGGCGCGCGTCCGCCTTCGGCTTGAACGTGACGACGATCATGGTGCGGCCACGCACGGTCTCGCGCCGATCGAGCGCGAACTCCAACATTGCGATGCTGTCGTCCAGGCCGGAGCGGCGTGTCCGTCGTTCCTGGCGCGCGCTGTCGCGCGCGGTGAGGGTCCTCCGTTCGACCTTCGCGTCGGGAACGGGTTTGCCGTCGCGTTCGACCAGCTTTCTATCGATCGCCGTGCCGTCCTCGAGCGGCGTCACCTCGTAGACGACCACGCCGCCGGTGCCGAGGCGGCCGAACGGGTTCGTGTGCAATTCGGTTCGGCGTTCCTTGTACGCGAATCGATTCTGTTCGCGTTGCGATCGTTCGAGATTGTCGCGAGTCTCTTTCACGAACGCGTCATGGTTCGGCAGCGGCGGCGGCGCCTGCGCCGACCACAGCACCGAAACGACGATCGGGAGCGCAAGAAGGCGACCCACGCGATGACCCTACACGCGCACCAGCCGTTCAGCGGCGCGCTCGAGCGTCGAGTCGCGTTTGGCGAAACAGAAACGCAGCACCGGTCCGGCGGCCGTGCTGTCGTTCAGGAACGGAGAGATCGGGATCGCGGCAACACCATGCTCACGGGTCACGCGCAGGGCGAAGTCGGTATCTTGCTCGTCGGTGATCGCCGAGTAATCCATCATCTGGAAGAACGTGCCGCGGCATGCGAGGGGACGGAACCGGGATTCGCGCACCAGCGACAGGAACTTGTCACGACGACCCTGGTAGAACGCCGTGACGTCCGCACACCACGGATCGCGCCGAACGAAATCCGCGTATGCCATCTGCACCGCGCCGTTGACCGCGAAGGTGATCCACTGATGAATCCGTTGTATCTCCGTGGTCAACGCCGGCGGCGCGGCGCAGTAGCCCACCTTCCACCCCGTGGTGTGATACGTCTTGCCAAAAGAACTGATCACGACCGCACGCTCGGCAATCTCCGGATACCGGGCCAGGCTCTCGTGGCGGCCGCCGTCGAACAGAATGTGCTCGTAGACTTCGTCGGCGATCACGATGGCGTCCGTGCCGCTCAGCACGCGCCCGAGCTCCCGCACGTCATCGGGCGTCCAGATCATGCCGGTCGGGTTGTGCGGCGAGTTCATGACGATGACGCGCGTGCGGGGCGAGATCGCGCGCCGAACCTCATCCCAATCGATACGGTAGTCGGGGTAGCGCAGCGTCACATAGACCGGTCTGCCACCACTGAGCGTGACCGAGGGCGTGTACGAGTCGTAGGCCGGTTGAAACAGCAGGACCTCGTCGCCGGGATGCACGAATGCCGTGAGCGCAGCGAAGATGCCCTCGGTCGCACCGGTCGTGACAGTGATCTCGGTGACCGGATCGTACCGACGCCCGTAGAGCGCTTCGATCTTCTGCGCCAGCGCTTCTCGCAAGGCCAAGACACCTGGCATCGGCGCGTATTGGTTGTGACCCTCGCGCATGTAGCGCGCCACGGTGTCGATCAGCTCGGGCGACGTCTCGAAGTCGGGGAACCCCTGCGACAGGTTGATCGCGCCCACCTCGTTGGCGAGCCGCGTCATGACGGCGAAGATGCTGACGCCGCCGGATGGCAGCTTCGATCGAAGGGTCTGCGCCTCGGACATCTCCCCGATCATAACTGGGGAGTTGCGGAAGTTCAGGCGATCAGGGTTCCAGCCACTGGGCCGGTTTCAGGGACACGAGCGGGTATTTCCGCCTGAGCTCGATGACGCGATCGTAATACCCGACCTTGGGGATCTCCTTGCGCACCAGCCGATCTCGCAGCCGCCGCAGCTCGAAGCGATACAGATCGTTGACGAATTCGTGTACGAGCTCGGGGCGGGTCTGCGGTGTCGGATGAACGCCGTGGAGCCAGAGCTGTTCGATCACCGCGGCTCTGTATCGATAGCTCACTGGCGAGGCTCCGCCTCACAAACTAGTTAGTTCCTGCGGACGGTCGGGCAATGCGTCTGACCCAGAAAGACGCGTGCCTCCACGATCTCGGGGACATCATCGCCGATGCGCCATCCGTCGACGAGGGTCTGATACTGCGCACAAGCCGTGGCGGTGTCGGACATACGGACCGCGGCACGGGCGAGGCCCAGCGTCACGCGGCGAGTTGGACCAAGGCGCTCCGCCGCCCGCGTGTACGCACGCCGGGCATCCTCGTAGCGATACACTTGCAGCCACAAATCGCCGGCGGCCTCATGCGCCGTGATGACCGGAGCGCCTGGCAACGATGCCGCGCGTCGGCGCGCCTCGAGATTGATGGCGTGCTCGATGAGCAGCGACATCTCGTCCCGCTCGCTCTGGGCCGCGGCCATGGCCGCACGCAGCACGAACCGCGCGATCTCAGCCTCACCGGCGGCGTCCGGCGGAAGGGCATCGAGATCCTCGAGCACTTTCCGCACCGGCGCAAGCGACTCGGGTGAGCCGCCAAATCGATATGCGTCGCGAGCGGCCATCCAGCCGCGCAGATACAGCGCCGGCAAGCGCGCCTGCGGACATCCGGCTGCGACCGCCGACTCGAACGCGTCTGCAGCCGCCACGAGATTGAACGCGTCCGCGCGCGATTGCGCCGACGCCACCAAGGCGCCGCTCTTGCTCGTACACACCGCCGCCTGCGCGAGCACCAACGCGAGGGCGATCGAGAGCACGGTTTGATTGTAGCGTCTCAGTCGGGCGTTGGCCGCTCGATGCGATCGATCACCAGTACCCGCACTGGCCCTGTTGTCGACTCGAGCTTGAGTCCGAGCTGTTCCTGAATCGCCGTAAAGATCGAGGGACCGTTTGCATCCGCATCCGGCGGCGCGTTGCCTGCGAGCGCCTGTTGACGGACGCGCTCCGGTGTGAACGTGAACTCGAAATCCCAGTTGCCCGACAGGCCCGTTCGATCGACGACGGTCCGCGCCACCTGGTTGGCGAGTCCAGCGGCAAACACTGACAGCGGATTACCGCCGAATTGAAAACGGCCAGCGCTGTTCCGCATGCCGCACGCGACCCGGTCTGGCGTGTTCACCGCGACCGTTCTCCCCTCCTTCGCTGCGGCGGCACTCGCGGCCGATAAGGCGGTGCAATCGGCCGCAGCCGGACGCATGTTCGGACCCAGCTTGCCGTCGGGCCGCGCCAGCATCAGCGCGTAGATGGGCAGATCCTGTGTCTCCCAGTGCACGGCCATTGTGAAACGCTCGGCCAGCAGCGTCCGCAATGCCAGCATCAATGGTGTGGGCTCATCGCTGCCAACTGGCGCGACCGGCACCTCACGTCCCAGCGTAGCGTTGACGTCGAACCGATCCGTTCGCAGCCAGCTGGGTGCGCCCTGCAACTGAAACTGCTGCAGCTGATACGCGTAGCCGATGAACAACTGCACGGGTGCATTCGTGGCCGTAAAGCGCCCACTGGGCTGCGGGCGCATGCTGGTGTCGCTCTCGCCCGAGTTGTTCGGCTTGACCGAAGCGGCTTCGAACCTGACGGCGACAGGCGAGTCCGGTGTTTGCGCCGCAGGGCGCGCGACGAGCGGCGTCGTCGTGGCTACGAGGATCAGAATCAAACGTCGCATGCCCCTTCGACGGTTGACCCCTACCGATCGTTAGGTCTGGCCGATCCTCAGTCCGGCGTCGGCTGCTGCACGCTGTCGATCACGAGCACGTCGACCGGCGCCTTCGTCGACTCCAGCTTCAGGCCGAACTGCTCCTGAAGCGCGGTGAAGAGGTTCGGTGCGTCCGAGTCGACCGGTAGCTGGGCCCCCGGAGGCGGGCCGCCCGGCAGGCCGCCGCGCCCGTCAGGCGCGTAGGTCAGCGTGCCTTCCCAGGTTCCCGTGAGGCCGGAGCGATCGATGACGATGCGCCCGGCCAAGCCTTGAAGCGCGTTCGCGAAGGGCGACAAGGGGAACCCACCGAGTTGGACTCGTCCCGGCGAGATGCGCAACCCGCAGAACGCATCGGTGGGGCCCGGCGGTGCCGGCGGCGGGCCTCCCCGCCGCGCCTGCGGTGAGCAATCCAGCGTGGACGGCTTGAGCACAGGACCCGGTTTGCTGCCGGGTTTCGCCATCACGAGCGCGTAGACGTCGAGCTCGCGCGTTTCTCTGTGTACGATCAGGTTGAATCGATCCGCCAGCAGCGTCCGCAATGCCAGCATCATCGCATCTGGCCCCGATCCCGGCAGCACTGGCGGCGGGTCGCCCTCCATCTTGGCAACGATGTCGAACCGATCATTGGCGATCCAGTTTGGACCTCCGACGAGCTGCAATGGCTGCAACTGGTAGGCAAACGTGATCAACGCCCGGAGCGGCATATTGGTCGCGCCAAAGCGTCCGCCCGGCTGCCGACTGATGAAGTTGTTCCCGTCGCCCGACTTGTTCGGCTTGACTGACGCCGCTTCGAATGTCGGCGCCGGGCTCTGAGTGTCTGTCTGCTGAGCGAAGGGCCCTGCCGCGCTGAAGACAGTCGCCGCCGCCAAGGCCCCAGCGATGAGCAGCGATCGCGTCATGCCACTGAGACTGCCCAGGCGGACGAATGGTTCGGGATCATTCGTATCTCAGCGCCTCGATCGCTCTGATGGTCGAGGCGCGGCGCACCGGAACGTAGCACGCGACGAGGCCGACGAGCCCGAACAAGAAGGCCGACCCGATGAGCACCAGCGGGTCCGCCTGCAGGATGCCGAACTGGCGGCCCGAAATGAGTTTCCCCGCCGCCAGGCCCAACGCCAGGCCAATCGCCGATCCGATCACCACGAGTCTCATTCCCTGGGCGAGGATGAGCCGGACGACCTCGCCCTGCCCGGCACCGAGCGAGAGCCGAATGCCGATCTCACGTGTCCGCTGCGTCACTGCATACGCGGTCACGCCGTAGATACCGATGCCGGCAAGTAATAAGCCGATCAGCCCGACGCTGCCGGCGACGGTCGCCGAGATCCGAAGCTGCGTCTGCACCGGTCCATCGTTCCGCAGCTCCAGCGAGTCGGCCGAGAGCACGGGCAGGTTCGAGTCGACGGCGTTGATCGCGTTACGCACGTCCTGAACGAGGCTTCGACGCCCGGCGTCGCGGCGGACGACAATCGCCATCTCGGGCCGGTACCTCTGTGCGAACGGCACATAGAGGGCGTCGGGCGCCGCATCGCCGCTCTGCCCCGTCACATTCACCTCGCCTGCGACGCCGACCACGCGGAGCTGGGTCGTCGGAGGGCGACTGCCGTCCCCCGAGTGAAGCGTGGGCGCCCCCGCCTCGGCGGCGGGTCCCGGCGTCACGACTGCCACGAGCTGACCGATCGGCTCGCGATCGGGCCACAACCGTTTGGCGGTCTGCTGACTCACGATCGCCACCCGCTCACCGTTCGGACTGTCAGACTCGGCAAAGTCGCGTCCAGCGAGTATCGGAATGCCGAGCGTCGCGAAGTACCCGGGCTCGACCAGCATCCAGTTGGTGAAAGTACGCCGCCCTCGAGCCGGCGCGACGCCGGGCACCGTGATATTGCCGAAGCTGATGACGCCAGCGCCTGGCGCGCGGTCGGCAATCGACGCTCGCTCGACGCCTGGAATCGCTGCGACCTGCTCACGCAATCGCCTGACGACGTCATATCCAGTGGCAAAGGTGTAGCCGCCCATTCTGAGATCGAGCGAAATCACTTCGACACTGCGCGGATCGAATCCCTGGTTGACCGAAACGACGTTGTCGAACGCGCGCACGAATAGTCCGGCCACGACGACCAGCAGGATGCTGAACGCAACTTGCGCGACGACGAAGGCGTTGCGCAGCCGCAGGCGGTCCGACGGCCCCTGCGAATCGTCCTTCAGGGCACTCACGACATCGGATCGCACTGCATGGAGTGCCGGAGCGAGACCCGCCAGTACAGCCGCGACAAACGACAGGGTCAGCGCAAACAGCACCACGCGCCCGTCGAGTGGCACCGATAGATTGGCGGGCAGGGGGAAACTGGGCAGGAGCGTCAGCAGCGCCATGGTAATCGCTCGCGCCATGGCCAGACCCGCGAGGCCCCCCAACACGAAGAGCAGCATCGTCTCCGTCAGCAGCTGCCGCACGAGTCTCGACCGCGCGGCTCCAATGGCGGAGCGCACTGCGATTTCCCGCTTGCGCCCGGTCGCCCGCGCCAGCAGCACACCGGCGAGATTGGCGCAGGCAATCACCAGCACCACGGCGACCAGCGCCATGAGCAGCGCGAGAAAGGTGGCGGCGAGGATCCGGATGCCGTAAGGGATGGGCGAGGCGATTTCAGCGCTCCAGACGAGCAACGTAGAGTCGATGTCGATGAAACCATCTGGCGTGACGGCCTTCATGATCGGAGCCTCGCGTTGGAGGGCCGCGCCAATCCCCGCCACCTGCGCCGACGCCTGTGCGCGCGTCGCGCCGGCCTTCAGCCGCGCCCCGATCGCCAGCCATGGCATCCGACGATTCGTGAGCTCCTGCCCATGCCCCTCCGGAGACACGGCCGTGATCATCGAGACCGGCAGCCAGACGTCCGGCGCCAGCACGCTCAGTCCATTGAACCCCTCGGCGGCAACGCCGACGATCGTGACCGGCGCGTTGTTGATGCGCGCCGTCTGGCCAACGACGGCAGCGTCGCCGCCAAATCGGCGCATCCAATAACGATGGCTCAGCACCGCAATCGGACTCGTTTCGAGCTGCTCGCTGTCACCCGAATCGAACACCCGTCCGACGCTCGGCCCCACCCCTATCGCGCGGAAGAAATTGCTCGTCGCGACGCTCACGAATGCGGTCGCCGCACCGTCCGTGAACGACAGGCTGGATGCGGCGAGCTGGAGCTGATACCCGTAGACGTGCTCGAGCGTCGTCGCATCGCGACGCAGGTCGAGCAGATGCGGATAGGACATCAGCTCGACGCCTGGCCCTTGGGCTGGATTGCGACGGACGATGTCGACGAGCGTGCCGGGGTCTGACACACCGGCCGCCGCACGCAGGAGCAGACCGTTGGCGACGGTGAAGATTGACGTCGTCGCGCCGATGCCAATCGCGAGCGAGAAGACCGCGGTCAAGGTGAACAGCGGGTTCTTCCACAGCAGCCGCGCCGCGTAGCGCACGTCACCGACGATCGTCTCGACGTACGCGCCGCGACGGACCTCGCGGACCTGTTGTTTCACCGATTCCACCCCGCCGAGCTCCAGCATCGCCGCTCGACGCGCCTGCTCGGGTGCCATGCCGGTACGGACCCTCTCGGCAACGAGCAGTTCGATCGTGGCCCGCATCTCGTCGTCGAGCTCGCGTTCGACGCGCGCACGATGCCGGATGTTGCGCCAGAACGCGCGGAGTCGAATCATGACGGTCTCCGAAACTTACTCGTATCTGAGGGCGTCCATCGCGACAATCTTCGTCGCGCGACGCGCCGGAACATAACAGGCGGCCAGGCCGACGGCGGCAAACAGACCGACCACGACCGCGAACAGCGTCACGGTGGGCGGCGGCGTACTGATTCGGGGTCCGGACAAGATTTTGCCGGCGCCAACACTGAGCAGCAGACCGATCGCCAGGCCGATCGCCACGAGTGTCATCCCCTGTCGGGACACGAGCCCGACGATCGCCCCACGTGTCGCGCCGAGCGAGAGCCTGATGCCGATCTCGCGCGTGCGTCGAGACACTGCGTACGCCGCGACGCCATAGATCCCGATCGCGGCCAGCAGCAGACCGACTACCCCCATGCTGCCGGCTACAGTCGCAGCAATCCGCAGCTGACCCTCGACAGGACCGGACTGCTGGCTCTCGAGCGTCTGAGCAGCGAGCACCGGCAGATTCGGGTTCATCGACGCAATCACTGCGCGAAGATCGCCGGCGAGACTTCGCCCGTCCGTGGTCCGCGCCAATATCGTCATCGGCGCGGTGTAGCGCTGCCGCATCGGCACATACAACGCCAGCGGCGCGGGTGACCGGGCATCGCCGTACTTCAGGTCGCGCACTACGCCGACAATGCGCACGCGCGTCGCGGGAGGATTCGGCGCGTTCAGATTTCCCGTGCGAATCAGCACGAATTGCCCCACCGCATCCCCACCGGGCCAGAAGCGGCTGGCGGCACCCTCACCCAGAATCGCGACCGGTTCCGCACCAGCGCGATCCTCATCGGTGAAGTCGCGTCCCGCGATCAGTGGAATCCGCAATGTGGCGAAATATCCGGCGTCGGCGATCGTCCAGCCCGGATAGAAGAACGGCTGGCCTTGCGGCGGCTCGACACCAGGAACGGTCACGCCGCCGAAACTCATGCTGCCGGCACTGGGCGCTCGGTCCGCGGCGGTTGCCACCTGGACACCTGGAAGCGATCGCACGCGATCGAGGAGATCGCGCACGAAGGTGGGGCCCGACGCCTCGGAATATCCGGCCATGCCGAGATTCACCGACGCGATCGTGACGCCGCGCGGATCGAAACCGCGATCGATCGACGCAACGGCGTCGAACCCTTGCACCAGAATCCCCGCGATCAGGGTCAGCAGCACGCTGAATGCGACCTGAGCGACGACGAACGCATTGCGCAGCCGCAGACGATCCATCGGTGCGGTGGCGTCGGCCTGGAGTGCCGACCGCAGGTCTGCCCTCGACGCGTGGAGCGCCGGAGCCAGGCCAGAGAGTACTGCCGCGAGCAACGAAAGTGCGAGCGCGAACACGACGACCCGCCCGTCGAGAGGCGCCGAGACAGCCACTGGAAGAGGAAACGTCGGCAGCACCACCACCAGCAGAGACGTCAGGACGCGTGCGAGCAGCAAGCCAGCCCCGCTTCCGAGCGCGAACAGCATCGTCGTCTCGGTGAGCAATTGACGAACGATCCGCGAGCGCCCGGCCCCGATCGCCGCCCGCAACGCGATTTCGCGGCGTCTCACCGTCGCGCGCGCCAGCAGCAATCCGGCGAGGTTCGCGCAGGCAACCACGAGCACCACCGAGACGATGGCGAGCAGGAGTACGAGAAACCCTGCCGCCACCAGGCGGAGCCCTGACGGGATCGGCGACGAACGTTCGGCGCTCCACGAAAACGCGAGCTCGTGGGGCTGCATTCCGGGGGGGATGTATTGGTATGTGATCGGAAACTCGCGCTCCAGCGCGGCTCCAATCGCCGTCATTTCCGCTGACGCCTGGGCGCGCGACACCTCGGGCTTCAGACGGCCGCCCAGTAATAGCCACTGGGATTCGCGGCTCGTCAGCCGTGGGGTGCCCGACTCGGGATTTGGTAAGCCGACCATCGACGTCGGGATCCACAGATCGGGGACGACAACGGTCATCCCAGTGAACCCCTCGCGCGACACGCCGACGACGGTGACGGCCGCCCCGTTCAGAAACACCGTCTGACCAACGATGGACCGATCGCTGTTGAAGCGACGCGCCCAAAAGCGATGACTGAGCACCGCGATTGAACTGGCGCCGGCGTCTTCGCTGTCGATCGAACCGAACACGCGCCCGTACATGGCAGGCACGCCAAGAACCTGAAAGTAGTTGGTCGACACGACGCTGGCGAATACGCGCTCCGCCGAGTCCGTCACCCGGAGGCTGACCTCCTGCAGCTCGAGTTGATATGCGTAGACACCTGTCAGTGTCGTGGTGCGCTTTCGGATCTCGAGGTAATCGGGATAGGAGATCTCGTCGATCCCGGGATCGGCGTTCGCCCGGCGCCGTACGATGTCGACGAGGCGATCCGGCTCGGTCACGGCCACGGCCGATCGAAGCAGGAGGCCGTTGGCCACTGTGAAGACCGTCGTCGTCGCACCGATGCCGATCGCGAGCGACAGCACCGCGGTCAGCGTGAACACTGGATTGCGTCGCAGCAGGCGCCACGCGTAGCGCGTGTCCTGCAGCCACGTCTCCACGAGCGCGCCAGAACGGACGCCGCGGACCTGCTCCTTCACCGACTCGATGCCTCCGAGCTCGAGCCGTGCCGCGCGTCCTGCCGCGTCCGCCGACATGCCTCCTCGCACCTTCTCGGCAACGAGTATCTCGAAGGTGGCGCGGAGCTCGGCGTCGAGGTCACGCTCGACCGCGTCGCGACGCAGCAGATTTCGCAGTAGTGCGCGCAGGCGGTACATGGCTCACCTCAGGCTTCGAGCGCCCGCGCGATCGCCAGCGCAATGCGGTTCCACTGCTCCGTCTCCTGACCGAGCTGGCGGCGACCTGACTTGGTGAGCGCGTAGTACTTCGCGCGGCGGTTGTTCTCGGACGCCTGCCAGGCGGACGAGAGCCAGCCCGCCTCCTCGAGGCGATGCAGGGCGGGGAAGAGCGAGCCCGGCTGCACCGAGAAGGTGCCTCTCGTGATTTGCTCGATGCGGCGCGACACGCCGAGGCCGTGCAGCTCGCCGGCGCTGAGCGCCTTGAGGATCAGCAAATCCAGTGTGCCTTGCAGGACGGTCGCCCGTGATTCGGCCATGTCGCTCCTATCGAATGACGATATGAATGTGCCGAAAGTTCCCCTCCGGTGTCAAATCAGTTGACAGGGTGGCCGTTATTTTTATAACGTCTGCCGTTAGGAAAATAACGATGACGAAAGCGCTCCACGCCGTGCTGTCGCGCCGCGAGCGCCAGATCATGGATCTCCTCTATGAAGCCGGCCGCGCCACCGCCGCCGACGTGATGCGGGCGTTGCCCGGCAATCCCAGCGACTCGACGGTGCGGACCCAATTGCGCGTCCTGGAGTCAAAGGGACACGTGCGGCATGAAGAAGACGGGCAGAAATACGTCTATCTCCCGGTCGTGCCACGACGCGTCGTCCGGAAATCGGCGTTGAAGCACGTGATGAACACGTTCTTCGATGGCTCGGCGGAGAAAGTCGTCGCCGCGCTGCTCGGGCCCGATGGCGGCAAGCTCAGCGACGAAGAGCTCGATCGCATCGCCGAGCTGATCGAGAAGGCGAGAGCGGAGGAGGCGAAATGATCGGTCTGGTCTTCATGGCGCGCTCATCGATCGTCCTGCTCGCTGGCCTTGCGGCGATCATCGTCCTCAGAAAGCAGCCTGCGGCGCTGCGGCACTGGATCATCGCCGCTGCTTTGTTGCTGGCGGTTGCGCAACCCGCGATCACGCTGATCGTGCCGGCGTTGCCGGTGCCGGTCGTCAACTGGAATGTCGCCGACAGCACCGGGGCCGCGACGGCGACCGTCGAAACGGATTACACCGTCGCGGTCGACCTGCCCAAGAGTACCGCTGCGCCGGCGATCGATTGGACCGCCATCATCATCCGCGCATGGATTGCGGGCGTCGCGATCAGCGTCTGCAGTCTGCTCGCCGGAATCGGGTGGTTGATGTGGCTTGGATCGCGTGCGAGAGACGCGGGCTCCGAGTGGCTTGATGTCGAGATCCTGGTCCGCTCACAGATCAAGCTGACACGCCCGGTCCGCGTTGCGATCACCTCTCACCCCGCGCTGATCGTGACGTGGGGCGCCTTCGCGCCGGTGATTCTCTTGCCGGCCGACGCCGACACGTGGTCCGTCGATCGCAAGCGCCTGGTGATCGCGCATGAGATGGCGCATCTCGTTCGCCAGGATTGGCTGATTCAGCTGTTCGCCGAAATCGCCCGATCGATCAACTGGTTCAATCCGCTGTTCTGGATCGCCTGCGAGCGGCTGCGCCGCGAGAGCGAGCACGCCAGCGACGACATCGTGCTCGAGACCGGGATTGCGGGCACGTCATACGCCGCGCATCTGATCGACCTGGCGCGGTCGGTGAGTGCGCATCGCACCTGGTTGCCGGCGCCATCGATTGCCAGACCGTCCACGCTCGAGAGGAGAGTTCGTGCCATGTTGAATCCTGCAGTGAATCGGCAACCCGTATCGCGGCGGCTGCAACTGGCGATCGTCGCGCTGCTGTGCGCGATCGCATTGCCCATCGCGGCGGCATCGCAGGCATCGAGCACGCCGTCCGGAAAAGTGTCGGACCCGTCGGGCCGGCCATTGGCCGATGCCACCCTGCGACTCACGCCCGCAAACGGCGGTGATGCTGCGGAGACTCGCACCGACGCCAACGGCGCCTTCCAGTTTTCGCAGTTGCCCGCTGGTGAGTATCTGTTGTCGGTCCGGTATCCAGGATTCTCGACGTCGAGGCAGCGCCTGCAGCTCAATCCCGGCGGCACGACGATCGAGCTGCAGGTACAGGTTGGCACGCTGCAAGAGAGAATTACCGTCGACTCCGCAGCCTCCGGCACTCAAGTGGAAACCGCGGCGCGACCCGCGCCGCAGTCGTGCACCGCATCACCAACGGGTGGACAGATCATTCCACCGATGAAAATCCGTGACGTGCGCCCAGCGTACAAAAAGGAATGGATCGACGCCGGATTACAGGGCGTCATCCTCATGAAGGCGACGATTGGGAGGGACGGCAAGGTGCGCGGCGTTGATGTGATCTCGCCGGTGAATGCTGAATTGGAAGACGCGGCGATGCTCGCCGTCTCCAGGTGGGAATTCACGTCTACCTATCTCAATTGCGAGCCGGTGGAAGTGCAGATGTATGTAACGGTGGAATTCAGGGCGGCTCAATGAAGAGCGCCCGCTCAGGTAGGGCTTAGGGCGCGCCGTTGGCCGTCGCGGAAGCGGCCTGGGTGATTGCTGTCGACGGTCCGGGCTCTTGCGCCTGCGCGGCATCGTCCTGATACAGCACAAGCAGTAACAGCGTTAGCACCAGCGATATCCCGACGACGGCGGCGAGCCTTCCGAGCAGCTCCATGCCTTGCAATAGTGCATATGCAATGCCAGCGGTGCAGACGATGGAGATGCCGCAGATTAGCAAGAAGACGCTCACGCCCGACCTTATCGGCATGAACAATCTGCTCAGGTAGATGTGTAAGAGAGAAATTCCTTACACAGTGACGCTGTTGCGGCGCGACAGGGTATGGTCGGCGACGAGTAACACCGTGCCGGCCATGATGGCGACGTCGGCGATGTTGAAAATGCCGGTCCGCCAAGGGCCAATCCCGATGTTCAGGAAGTCGATGACCGTCCCAATGGCCACCCGATCGACCAGATTTGACAGTCCGCCGGCCACGAACAGCAACAGGCCGACCGCCGCCAACCTCGACCACTTGTAATGGAAGGCCATGAACAGGGCGGCGATCAGGAAGGCGCCGTTCGCCAGTTGGAAGACGACTGTCCGGGTTTGCGGCGTCCAGCCGGCGCCGGCGCTCAGGAAGCCGCCCGGATTCTCGTGGTAGTCGAGTCGAATCGTATCGCCGAGGTAGGACTGCGCCGGCTCGCCGGCCAGCTCGGTCATGGCGAGATGCTTCGTCACCCGATCGCAGCCGGCAGTGGCAGCGAGCAGGAGGCAGAGCAATACACCTCTCCTGAAAATCTTCGAGGACATGGCTTTCGGTTTTCGGGAACCGAAAGATTATAACACCCTGCTAACGCTGCGGACGAAGAAGTGGACCGTTCGTGGCGCCGGCGGGTGTGCGCGCCGTATTCAACACCATGCCGAGGAGCGAGTAGTAGCCGGTGATGCCGATCGTGTCCATCACGCCCTGCTCGCCGAATAGCTTCAACGCGCGCGCGTAGGTCGCATCGCTCACCGATTTCTCTCGATGCAGCTCGTGACAGAAGTCATAGAGCGTCGATTCTTCCTC
>DASRJR010000463.1:0-15091 GCA_035649395.1 Vicinamibacterales bacterium | reverse complement strand
CAGCTCCGGCCAGACCGTCGCACCCAAGCTGTACATGGCGCTCGGCATCTCGGGCGCCATTCAGCACCTCGTCGGAATGAAAGGCTCGCGCACGATCGTCGCGATCAACAAAGATCGCGATGCGCCGATCTTCGAGGTCGCGGACTACGGCATCGTCGGCGACCTGTTCGAGATCGTGCCGGCGCTCATCACCGAGCTGGAAAAGAAGTAAACAGTCCGCTCCGTTGACTCGGAACTGAAAATGGAACGCGAGACCCTCGAAGTCGACGTCCTGATTGTCGGCGGTGGCCCCGCCGGGTTGTCAGCGGCGATCCGTCTCGCACAGTTGCAGCAGTCTCAGGCCGGCGAGCCGTTGTCGATTGCCGTCCTCGAGAAGGCGCGTGAAGCTGGTGCGCATTCGCTGTCGGGTGCGGTCCTCGACCCGTCGGCACTCCGCGATCTCATCCCCGACTTTGAGGCCAAAGGCGCGCCGCTGGCGGCGCCGGTCCAGCGCGATCACGTCTACGTTCTCACTGAAAAGTCAAAGTTCCGTCTGCCGATTGTTCCGCCTCCGCTGCGTAATCACGGCCACTTCATCATCTCGTTGAGCGCGTTCGTCCGCTGGCTGTCCACACTGGTCGAGGCCGAGGGAATCGATTTCTTTACCGGCTTCGCCGGTCAAGAGGTGCTGTTCGACGGGACGCGTGTCGTTGGCGTGCGTACGGGTGACCGAGGCGTCGGCAAGCACGCCGAGCACAAACCGAACTACGAGCCCGGCGTCGACATCCGCGCCAAGGTGACGATTTTTTGTGACGGCGTCCGCGGCAACCTGACCAAGCAGCTGATTCGAGCGCTCGTGCTCGACGAGGGCAAAGAGCCGGAGCAGTACGCCGTCGGCCTGAAGGAGCTCTGGGAGATCCCGAAGGATCGCATTGCGCCGGGTACCGTCATGCATACCTTGGGGTACCCGCTGCGTCAGGACGAGTTTGGCGGTGCGTTCATTTATGCGTTGCCCGAAGGACAGCTGGCCCTCGGCTTCGTCACCGGCCTCGATTACGCCGATCCGCTGTTCGATCCGCACATGGCGTTCAACCGCCTCAAGCAGCATCCATTCGTGAAGACGCTGCTCGACGGCGGCACGCTCGTGCGCTATGGCGCAAAGGCGCTGCCCGAGGGTGGGTGGAACACCGTGCCGCGCTCTTACATGGACGGCGGTCTCATCGCCGGCGACGCCGCCAGCTTCATGAACTCGATGCGGCTCAAGGGCATCCACCTCGCGATGCGAACTGGGATGCTGGCAGCCGAATCGGCGTTCGAGGCGATCCGCGCGGGCGACACATCGCAGGCGGGACTCAAACGATATCAAGCGAAGATCGACGCCAGTCCAGTCCGGGCGGAGCTGTATCCCGTTCGCAACGTCCACCAGGCATTCGGCTACGGTCTGTTCGCCGGAATGGCCTTTGCTGGGCTCTCGATACTCACGGGTGGCCGCTGGCTCGAGGACCTGCGCAGCCTTCCGGGCTACGCCCGCATGAAAACGCTGGCGTGGTACTACGGGCTCGACGTGCCGACCTTGAAGCCGAGCAACGCGGTTGCACCCGATCGCAGGCTGACGTTCGACAAGCTGACGAACGTGCACTATTCAGGCACGGCGCACGAGGAAGATCAGCCGTCGCACTTGTTGGTCGATACCGAGGTGTGCAGCTCGAGGTGCGGTCCCGAGTACGGGCACCCGTGCACCCGCTTCTGTCCCGCGAACGTTTACGAGATCCTGCGCGAGCCCGGCCAGCCCCCGCGACTGCAGATCAACGCCTCCAACTGCGTGCACTGTAAGACGTGCGACATCATGGATCCCTACCAGGTGATCACATGGGTGCCCCCGGAGGGCGGAGGCGGGCCTCAATACAATGGGATGTAGCCAACTCCCAACGCCCGACGCCCAACGCCCACAAGGGACGTAGTTGGGAGTTGACGCTGTGCAGGATTGGCGCTCGTCTTGGAGCAAGCGAGCGCAAGTCGCGACGATCGCTGGCCTTGGCTATCCGCTGATCAACGCGCTCGGTCACACGCTGCGGTGGCGCACCGAAGGCCTTCAGCACTTCGATGCCATTCGCGCCTCCGGCCGCCAGCCGGTCATGGCCTTCTGGCACGGCCGCATTCTCCCCGCGACTTTCTACTTCCGGCGGCGCGGCATCGTCGTCATCACCAGCGAGAACTTCGACGGCGAGTGGATCGCGCGAATCATCGAGCGGTTCGGCTACGGCACCGCTCGCGGATCGACCTCACACGGAGCGCGCCGGGCGATGCTGCAGCTGGTGAAGGACATGAAAGCGGGGCTTCCGGCTGGTTTTACGCTCGACGGTCCGCGCGGTCCGGCGCACGTCGCGCAGCCCGGAGCGGTGTGGCTGGCCAGCGCGACCGGCAACCCATTACTCCCGTTTCACCTCGAGGCGTCGGCGCACTGGAGCCTGCGAAGCTGGGACAGGACGCAGATCCCGAAGCCGTTCAGCACCGTGGCGCTCGTCGTCGGTGAACCCATGGATGTCGAGCGGAGCACATCCGCCGAGACGCTCGAGCGCGTACGCATCGAACTGGAGCGACGCTTGCGTCTGCTGGAGGACCGCGCGCACACGCTACTCGGCTCTACGTCTGTTCGTTGACGCTCACGAACTTGCTGATCGGCTTCAGTCCCTCGACGTGATCGCACACGGCTTTCATCACCATCAGCATCGGTACCGCGAGCAGCATGCCCGGCACGCCCCAGGCCCAGCTCCAGAAGGCAATGGCGGTGAACATCGCCACGTGATTGAGGGACGCCGCGCGACTCAGCAAGTGCGGGGTGAGGAACATGCCCTCGATGCTGGTGATCGCGAGCGCGGCTCCAGCGACGACCGCGGTCTGCTGCAACGTTCCGAATTGAAGGTACCCGACGATCGACAGACCAACCGTCACGATGAACGGTCCGAAGTACGGGACGCTGTTCAGCAGGGCGGCGAACACACCCCACACCATTGGCTCTTCGACGCCGAGCCACCATAACGCGAGCCAGGTGGCGATCCCGACGATGACGGACGTGGCGACCTGCACCCAGATGAATCGCTCGATTTGAACGGCGATCTCATTCAGGATTTCCACCGTGATACGTTTGTTGTTCCTGGTCTGCATCTGAGCGACGAGCGCGCGCTTGAACGAATCGTCCTCGTACAGCAAGAAGATGGTGAGCAGCAGCACCGTCACGGCCTGCCCGCCAATGCCGACGACACCCAAGCCGCCCGTCCACAAGAGATCCGAGACACGCCACGGCTGATCGATCACCTCGACGCGCGCGATACCGGGCGTCGCCGGCGCCGGCTTGGCTGCCTCGGCCGCGGCCGAGTCGACGGCGCGAGCCGCCTCCTGGATTCGTTCCAGCGCAGTGTCGCCCTGGACGCGTCGGTTCTCGCGAATCGTGCCGCGCAGATGGATCGCGCCTTCGGGGATCTTGGTCAACACCGAGTCGATCTGCGGCCACATCGAGGCCGCGCCGACGACGAGGGCACCGACCAGGCCCAACACCACGCTGATGGACGCCAGGAAACGCGGCACGTGCCAGCGCTCGAGCCGATCGACGATCGGATCGAGCATGTAGAACAGCATGATGCTGAGCACGATCGGCATCAACAGCGGAGCCGCGTAGCGCATCATGACGACGATGGCGCACAGCGCGAGCAGGTGGAGCGAGGTGCTTCGTCTCCAGAATGCCGGTGCGGGGCGTTCGACGTCGGGAATAGGCGCCGGGGATCGCGTATCAGAGTGCGCCCGCCGAGCTAGCCGATGCATACCCGGCGAGTGGCAATGGACGTGCCAGTGACTGTGTAGGCCGGGCTTGTTCTTTAAGCCCGGCATGGGATGGTGCCGCTACACTGCCGGGCCTAAAGAACAGGCCCGGCCTACACTGTCACCTTGCAATCACTCGTATCGAAGCGCGACGACGGGATCGACTTTGGTTGCGCGGCGGGCGGGCACGTACGAGGCGAGCAGGGCGACGCCGGCGAGAATCGCCGCGACCGAGATCATGGTCAGTGGATCGCGGACGCCGACGCCAAACAGCAGGCTCGACATCAGCCTCGTCAGGCCGAGCGCGCCGGCGAGACCGATGCTGAGCCCGATGGCCGTGAGGATCACACCCCGATCGAGCACCAGGCGGAGCAGCCGTTGACGCGGCGCGCCGAGCGCCGCACGGATGCCCATCTCGCGGGTCCGCTGGGCAACAGAGTAGGAAATGACCCCGTAGATCCCGATCCCAGCCAGCAGCAGCGCGATCGTGCTGAACGTAGCCAGCAGGATCGTTCCGATCCTCTGCCCGCCCATCTGCTGATCCCGGATCTGCTCCACACTGCGAATTTGGGTGAGCGCCTGGTCCTTGTTGACACTCCAAATCGCTTCGCTGATCGCCTTCTGCAGCAGGAGTGGATTCATCGCCGCGCGGACGCTGAGCACCATGCCGTAGACGGGACTCTGTTCGTTGGAGACGTAGACACCGGCCGTCTGGACATCGGAAGGCCCGCCGATCTTCTCGTCGCCGATGATACCGACGACTTCCCATGAGATATCGGGACCGAGCCCGGTTCGCCCCGGAATGATCTCCTGAATCAGAATGTGCTGGCCGATGGGATCGTCCTTGGGGAAATAGCGCTTGGCGAGCCGCTCGTTCATCACGAGCACCTTCGGCGAATTGCGCGTATCCCGTTCGGAGAGCGCGCGCCCTTTGAGGATCTTGATGCCGAGCGTCGAGAAATACGACGGACTCACGACCTTGAAGAAGCCGCCATCCCGTTTCGCGACGTCGACGGTGGGCCGATTCGTCGGCTGCATCGGCATGCCGTAGCACGCGCCCTGCATCGGCGGAGCGCAGCTGTAGGCGGTGGCGCGAACACCCGGTACCGCTTCGACCGCGGTGCGCACTTCACTCAGGTAGCGATTCAACTGCTCGGGGTCTGGAAACCGCTCCGTCGTCTGGGGAAGACCCATCGTGAGGAGGTTGGTCGATTCGAAGCCGGTGTCGACGTTCATCAGGCCAAAGAAGCTGCGCATGATCAGCCCGGACACGACGAGAAGCACGAACGCGAGCGCGACCTCGGCGACGATCAGGCTGTCGCGAAGCCGGCGTCTGCCGACGCCGCCGCTCGAGCCGCGCCCTTCTTCCTTCATCGAAGACGCGAGATCGGGCCGTGTGGCCTGAAACGCTGGAGCCATCCCGAACAGCAGGCCGGTCAGTACGGAGACGACGATGGCGAAGAGCAGCACGCGCGTGTCCATCGTGATCTCGACCTCGCGCGGGAACGCGAACGGCGGCAGCATCAGGGTGATGCCGCGCATCAGCAGGTAGCCGACGCCGATGCCCGCAATGCCTCCCAGGAGCGACAGGATCACGTTCTCCGTCAGGAACTGGCGGATCAGGGACCAGCGGCTCGCACCGAGCGAGGCGCGCACGACGACTTCGCGCTCGCGCGACACCCCGCGGGCGAGCGCGAGGTTCGCGAGGTTGGCGCAGCCAATCAACAGCACCAGCCCGGTCGCGGAGATGAGCAGAATCGCGACCGATCGCGACTGCTCGCCAATGAGCGTGCCGGCGTACGACTCGACGACAACACCCCACCCCTTGTTCGAGTCGGGGAAGTCTCGCTCGATGCGCTTGCCGATGATATCCATCGCCGCCCGCGCCTGCTCCAGAGTGACGCCGTCCTTCAGCCGCGCGAACGACGTCAGCCAATGGAAATTGCGCGTCATGTTCGACGGCTCGAACGCCAGCGGCCGCCAGATCTGCGCCGCGGCGCGATCGAAGGCGCCACCCTCGGGAAGGACGCCGATGATCGTGTGGGGCAGGTTGTCGAGCAGGACCGTCCGGTTGATGATGTTCGGGTCGGCGCCGAACTGGGTGACCCACGTGGCGTGGCTGATCACTGCGACCTGGTGCTTCCCGAGCTGGTCTTCACCCGGCAGGAACGTTCGTCCGCGCGCGGCCTTGATGCCGAAAATCTTGAAATAGTCGGGTGAGACACGCGCGCCGCGGAGCTGCGTCGGCTCGGTGCCGCCCGTCATTGTCACGGCCCCGCCGGCTTGCGCCGAATGGAAGTCGAAGACCGTGTTGTCCTTCTGCCAATCGAGGAAGTTCAGCGTTGAAATGCCGTTGCGTTCGCCCCGCGGTGGCTTCTCCAGGACGCGGACGATGCGATCGCCGTGTTCATAGGGCAGTGGCTTCAGCAGCAGCCCGTCCACGAAGCTGAAGATGCCGGTATTGGCGCCGATCCCAATCGCCAGCGTCAGGATGGCGATCGTCGTGAACCCCGGGCTCTTGCGCAGCGTGCGCGCGGCGTACCGCAGATCGCTCGACAAGGAAGACATAATGGCCTTAAGACGGAGCCGGCTCCAGAACCGTTCACCACGCTAATGAAGTTTTGACGCGGCGCCTCAGCCCTGGTTAGTCCGTCTGGACGGGGCCCAGAAGTGCCTCTCCGCCCGCAGCGACGAAGGCGGCGCGGGCGTCACGATAGCCGGCCTCGGCTCGCTGCAGGATGGCCCGGAACGCCGAGTCGGTCCTCACGGGATCGAGCCAGGGGTCGCGGGCGAAGAAGGTGTAGCAGTGGAACCCCGTATCGACCGCGTGCTCGAGCATCGGCAACGCCCCTGAGTGTTCGAGCGACGCGAGAATCCTGGCCAGGTAGTAGGTTCCGCACGGATCACGCAGCCGCCACTTTCGCAGCAGCTCGTCGGCCATCTGCGAACCCTCCGATCGTCGTCCTTCCAGCACCGCGACCAGGAGATCGAAGAACATCCGGATGAGTTGAGGCACGCCAGGCCCGAGCTGTTGCTTCACGTGCGCGATCGCGCGATCGCGTTGACCCGACAGACTGAGCGCGAAGGTCGTGACGAGCGCCGGATCGTCAACGTCCGATGCGATCGCGTTCTCGTAGTCGCCGGTCATCAGGTAGGCATGGCTGACGGCCGTACGGATCTGCGGCTCGAGCCGTCGCGCGTGCTCGTACGCGGCGATGGCTGGACGCAGCAGGCCGGCGTACCGGCACGCCTGCACCAGGCCGGCGAAGAGCTCGGGATCCGATGACCGCCCGCGAGCGCGCTCGAGCAGCCTGAGCATCGCCTGCCGCGCCCGGCCGCTCTCCAGCTCCATCGTCGTGTACAGGTTGTGCGCGATCGACAGATCAGGATTGAGCTCGAGGGCCCGCCTGAATGCGTCTTCGGCCAGCGTGTGCGCGTCGCCGGCGCTCTCGCCCGAATACATGTCGATCACACGATAGATGCGGGCGAGCCGGGCCCACGCCGGCGCGAAGCGTGGGTCTTCTTCCAGGCATTGCTGATACAGCGCGCGCGCGACGGTCCAGTTCTGTGCCTGATACGCCAGCTGGTTGGCCCGCAAGTAGTACTCATACGCCTTCGGGCTAGCCGGAACATCACGCCGCAGCACCTGTCGATCGCGCGCGCTGAGCGGCACCGCGAGCGAGTCGACGATACGGCTGGTGAGCGTGTCCTGCAGCTGAAAGATGTCGCCGAGCGGGACGACCATCGTGTCGGACCATCGAACCGTGCCGCTCGGCACTTCGGCGAGCTGCGCCGTGACGCGCAGCTGATCCTCGGCGCGAAGCAGCGTCCCTGTCAGCACGGCGTCGACGTCGGCTTTCGAGGCGAGCGTGTTGAGGTCGATCGCATCCTTGGCGAACGCCGACGCCGTCAGACTCGATCGGACCAACAGCGAGTCCAGCCCCGACAGCGATGTCGTCAGCGCATCCGAAAGGCTGAACGCGAGAAAGTCGATGTCCGGGTCGGGCCGCAGCATCCGGAAGGGCAGGACGATGACGCGTGTCATCGGGCGCGGCGGACGGGCGACGGTTCCGCTGTCGGCCGTCAGCAGCGCCGCTCGCAAGTCGTCGGCCATCCCCGCCGCAGTTCGATAGCGATCCTGCGGCTTCTTGGCGATCGCCTTGTGGACGATACGGTCGATCGACGCGACCGTGGACGATCCGCCCAGCGCCGGAGGATGCTCGTAGACGACAGCGTGTACGACCTCAGGGATGGTCCGGCCGTTGAACGCAGGCTGACCGGTGATCATCTCGTAAAGCACGACCCCGGCGGCAAACACGTCGGACCTGACGTCTGCCGACTGTCCGGTCAACTGCTCAGGAGACAGATACCGCGGCGTCCCGAGCAGCATACCGGGCATCGTCAAGCGCACATCCTGCTCGTCGAGCGGACGCGCGAGCCCGAAGTCGAGGAGCTTGACGCCGTGCGGCGTCAGAAAGATGTTCGACGGCTTGAGGTCGCGATGAATCAGCCCGTTGTTGTGCAATGCCTCGAGCGCCGACAGCGTGGATAGCGCGAACGCGACGGAGTCCTTCAGCGGAATCGGCCCTTCCGCCATACGCGTCGCCAACGGCTCGCCCTCGAGCAGCTCCATGGCGATGTAGAACTGACCGTCTTCCGAACCGACGTCGTACAGCTGACAGATGTTGGGATGATTCACTCGGGCCGCGGCCCGTGCTTCGCGGCGCAGTCGCTCGGTTGCGGCCGGATCGGACACGTTGCCGCGAATGGTCTTCAATGCAACGGCCCGATTCAGGCGGTCGTCCCACGCGGCATACACGATGCCCATACCGCCCTCGCCGAGGGTGCCGGTGATTTGATAGTGTCCAATCGACTTTGGCACGAGCAACGATCCTAACCGGAAGGACGTCACGGCATGGCGCGTGGGTTCAAGTGGGCATGAACGCGCCCAGGCGACATGGCGTCGTCCGTCGCCATTCGCTTCCGGTCGTGCTAGCCTACCCACGCTCCAGGAGGTTTCTCATGCGCCGACTCTTGACGTCGCTGCTCGCGTTGCTCTGCGTCGTTGCTGTCACGGCACAGACGCGCACCACGCTCGACATTTATCTGATCGACGTCGAGGGGGGCAATGCAACCCTGTTCGTGACGCCGGCGGGGCAGTCGTTGCTGATCGACACCGGTAACGGCGGCGCCGCGGCGGCCCGCGACGGCGATCGGATCCTCGCCGCGGCCAAAGATGCCGGGCTGAAGCAGATCGACCACCTGATTACGACGCACTATCACGGCGATCACTTCGGTGCGATGGAGAACGTGGCGGGACGCATCCCGATTCGCGAGTTCATCGATCACGGACCGAACGTGCAGCCGGCCGCCAACGCCGACGCGTTTCTTCAGACCGTGTATCCGAAGCTCTACGCCAACGCCAAGCACACTGTCGCGAAGCCTGGCGATCGCATCGAGCTCAAGGGGGTCGACGCACGCGTGGTCGCGGCCGCCGGGAAGATGATCGCGAGCGCGTTGCCAGGCGCGGGCAGCCGCAATCCGTTCTGCGAGAGTTATAAGCCCAAGGATCCCGACCCGTCGGAGAACGCACAGTCGGTCGGCACGCATTACACGTTCGGCCGCTTCAAGACCGTGCACATGGGCGACCTGACCTGGAACAAGGAGTCGGAGCTGATGTGCCCGGCCAACCGGCTCGGGACCGTCGACCTGTTCATCGTGTCGCACCACGGTCAGGCGATCTCGAACTCCGAGGTCCTGGTGCACGCGATCGCGCCGCGCGTGGCAATCATGAACAACGGCACGCGCAAAGGCGGGCAGCCCGACGCGATGAAAGTGCTGTTCGCGTCACCCGGCTTGGAGGATCTGTGGCAGATCCACTTCTCGCAGTTGAGCGGCCAGGAATACACGGTGCCGGGCCTGTTCATCGCCAACAACACCGACGAGGCGCTGACCACGATGCCCGTCGCCGCCATCACGGCGCCGGCACCCGGCCCGAACGCACCGCCACCGCCGGCGCACAACGGCACGGCCTATTGGATCAAAGTCGCCGCGCGCGAGGATGGATCGTTCAGCGTCACGAATTCGAGGAACGGATTCTCGAAGAGCTACGCGGCTCGAAAGTAGGCAGTGGTAGGCCGGGCCTGTTCTTTAGGCCCGGCGCCGGTGAGTGCGGGGCGCAAGATCAGTTCCCCATGTACTTGAACTCCAAGATGCTTCCAGGGTTCGCCAGCGTTTGCGTGCCGGGCGGCAGATTGCGGCTGGGGCCTGAGGGATCCGTCGCGAGATAGATCGTTCGTCCGTCGGGGTTGAGCGCGATGTCGCGATACCGACTCGCCGCCTTGAACAGTTCGACCGGCGGACCCTGCACCGATCGGCCATCCGGTGCCAGCGTCAGCCGATACACCGCGCCGCGAATCAGGCTGAGTGCGAGCAGCGAGTTGTTCCATCCCGGAATCGCTGTTCCGGAGTAGTAGTCGAGGCCACCAGGCGCGATCGTTGCGTTGCCGGTGCGGGTGAGATCGTACCCGGTGTCGACGGTGAAGAAGGTGCGCAGCGGCGCCATGAATCGCTGATCGTTCCACGCCGTTTCAGTCTGCGTCGGCACCGACTTCGGAACCGGGCCGGAACCGGCGCCGCGACCCAGCGACGCACACGGCTCGGGACTCGACTTCGAGTAGTTCGCGTACACATACGCCTTGTCGTCACGGTAGCCGGCGACATTCGGCCAGCCGTAGTTGCGCCCACCTTCGATCAGATTCACTTCGTCGTCTGAGCTCGGACCGTGCTCCGACTCGTAGATCCGTCCGTTCGGTCCGACGACGAGTCCCAGCGGGTTGCGATGTCCCCAGGTAAAGACGTGGCTCCGTACGCCGTCGATCACCGGGTTGTCAGCGGGAATGGATCCATCGAGCTCGATGCGCAGAATCTTGCCCTGGTAGTTCGACCAGTCCTTGGCTTTGACCTGTGCCGCAGTCGGCAGATCCTGAGCGTGGTTGGCGTTGCAGAGATTGGCGCCGAAGTTGGCGCCGCCGTCGCCAATCGTCAGATACAGCTTGCGATCGGCGCCAAACGCGAGACGGCCGCCGACGTGATCGGTGTGAGTGGGGAGTCCGGTCAGGATGTCCCGCGGATCGACGAGGGTGTTGCCGTCCTCGTTGTATCGATATCGGCGTACGGCGAGCCGGCGGGCGAGCGCAGTCCCCGCGCCATCGTCATAGGTAAAGGCGACGTAGACGAAGTCGTTGCCCGTTCCCTTCAGAAATTCGCCGTGAAACGCCAGGCCGAGCAGGCCGTCCTGCGTGAAGGTCGTGTTCACTTCGGGAATCGTCGTGACGACGCTGCGCGCGCCGTTCGTAGGATTGATGCGGAAGATGCGCCGGCCCGTGCGCTCGGTGACCCACAGCGTCTGTTCGGGGCCCCAGGCCAGCTCCCACGGTCCTTCGATGCCCGAGCTCAGGACTCGCATGGAAAACTTCTCGGGGGGGTTCGTGACAATCGAGTCGTCTTGCGCCGCTGGCCACGCGCACAGCACAGCAATGACGATTGCGGCGACGAGGGCGATCTGCTTCATGGAGCGCCCATTAGAACACGAGGGCGCCAGCAAAGATCCCGATCATCAGGAACGCCATCCCGACTTTCACTGCGGTGCCGATGGCGAAGCCGATCCACGCGGCGACGCCCGCTTTGCCCGCTTGCCGCAGGTCCTGCTTGACGGTGAGCTCGCCGATGACGGCTCCGGCGAAAGGGCCAAGGATGATGCCGGGAAGTCCGAAAAAGAGTCCGGCGATCGTGCCGAGACCGGCGCCGACCATCGCGCGCGAGCTGGCGCCGAGCTTCTTGGCGCCGAGCGCGGCGCCGGCAAAGTCGACCAGGTAACTGCCGGCCGCGATCAGCGCAATGATCACCAGCGTCCAGACGCCGACGCGCGTAAACCCGTCGGCCCATGCGGCCAGCACGAGACCGGCGAGGATCAGGACATGGCCGGGCAGCGCCGGCAGGATGATGCCAGCCAGTCCGACGAGCACGAGGGCGACGCCCGCCACCCAGAGCAGGATGCTCATACAATCGCTTCCGTGTCTGTCACGCTTCTGACCTCACCGCGCTTCTCCGACCACCTGACGCCACCCGGCCATCCCGAGCGGGTCGAACGCTCCGAAGTGATGCAACTCGTCGCGTCCGAGTTCAGGGCACGGGGTGGCCGCGTCCTGGAGCCGCGTCGGGTCACCGACGAGGAGATCACGCGAATTCACGAGCCTGATTATCTAACGCTCATCAAAGAGACGGCGGGCCGGGCGGTGGCGCTCGACGGCGACACCTTCACGTCGCCACGGACGTACGAGGTGGCCACCCTGGGCGCGGGCGCAACGGTTGGTGCGGTCGATCTCGTGCTCGACGCTCGCCCCGGGGCGCGTGCGCTCGCCGTGGTGCGGCCGCCAGGCCATCACGCCGAACGCAATCGCGCGATGGGCTTCTGCTTCTTCAACAACATCGCGATCGCGGCCGCCCACGCCCGCGCGCGTGGCCTGGCGCGCGTGGCGATCGTCGACTACGACGTGCATCACGGCAACGGAACGCAGTGGAGCTTTTACGGCGATCCAGCGGTGCTGTTCATCTCGTCGCATCAGTATCCGTACTACCCGGGCACCGGCGCGGCCGGTGACATCGGCACAGAGGCAGGAAAGGGCTTCACGGTCAACCTGCCGATGGCGGCCGGTGCAACCGACGCCGACTACGAGCGTGTGTACACGAAGATCGCGTTCCCGATTCTGCGGCAGTTTCGTCCCGAGTTGGTGCTCGTGTCGGCTGGGTTCGACGCCCATATGGACGATCCGCTCGGAGGCATGCGTGTGACCGCGCCATACTTCGGCCGCCTCACGGCGGCGCTCGTCAAGGTCGCGGACGAGTGCTGCCAGGGCCGCGTGGTCGCCGTCACCGAAGGCGGCTACGACCTGGCTGGGTTGGCCGAGTCGCTGCGGATGACGATCGCTGCGCTCGATGGCAAGACCGACTTCGCCGCGCCATCGGGCGCGACGCCCCGGGCAGACGCGACGATCGAGGCGGTCACGCCACATCTGTCCGATCGGTGGAAGTTATAATCAATTCAGATCGCGCGGGTCGCGCAGTCTTACGCCTGTCCGCGCAGGCTCGAGCCTGCGCTCTACGAACACGTTTGAGACCGTAGCGCGGGGGCGTCAGCCCCGCTAACACGATGCCGGACTATCATCCGCAGGAACTCGACAAGAAATGGCAGAAGCGCTGGGCGGCGTCCCGCGCCTTCGAGGTCGCCACCGATCCGTCGCGTCCGAAGTTCTACTGTCTGGAGATGTTCGCGTATCCGTCTGGGCACGCGCACGTCGGGCACCTGCGCAACTACATCATCGGCGACGTCCTCGCGCGGACGAAGCGGATGCGCGGCTTCAACGTGCTGCACCCCTTCGGTTGGGACGCGTTCGGTCTGCCCGCTGAGAACGCCGCGATCAAGAGCGGCATCCATCCCGAGAAGTCGACGCGCGACAACATCGCGCACATGAAGGGACAGCTGCAGCGCCTGGGCATCAGCTACGCGTGGGAGCGTGAGCTCGCCACCTGCGACCCCGAGTACTACAAGTGGAACCAGTGGCTCTTCATCCGCATGTTCGAGAAGGGCCTGGCCTACCGCCGCAAGTCATCGGTGAACTGGTGTCCGGTCGACAAGACGGTGCTCGCCAACGAGCAGGTGATCGACGGCAAGTGCTGGCGCTGCGACTCG
Organism: Vicinamibacterales bacterium; assembly: GCA_035649395.1. Lineage (GTDB taxonomy): Bacteria > Acidobacteriota > Vicinamibacteria > Vicinamibacterales > UBA2999 > Gp6-AA40. The sequence goes on along the minus strand of DASRJR010000463.1, from coordinate 1,545 downwards.
CCGGTCGAGGTGCGCGATCTGGAGCAGTGGTTCTTCCGCATCACCGCGTACGCCGACGAGCTGCTCGATGCGACCGCGGAGCTGCAGGCCTGGCCCGACAAGGTGCTGACGATGCAGCGCAACTGGATCGGGCGCTCGGAGGGCGCACGCGTCAAGTTCCCGCTGGAAAGCGACGCCGGGACGTCGATTGAAGTCTTCACCACCCGGATCGACACGATCTTCGGGGCGACGTTCGTGCTGCTCGGTCCGGAGCACCCGCTGGTGGCCCGGCTGGCGGAGAAGTCGAGCGATCCCGCCGCGTTCACGCGCCAGGCCCATGCGTTTCGCATGCAGGACCGCGCCGCCAGGCTCAGTGGCGACATCGAGAAGCAGGGGTTCGACACCGGTTTTCGCGCGATCAATCCGTTCACGAACGAGTCGGTCCCGATCTGGGTCGCCAACTTCGTGCTTGGTGAGTACGGCACCGGCGCGATCATGGCCGTGCCCGCTCACGACGAACGCGACTTCGAGTTCGCGCGCAAGTACAACCTGCCGATCCGCATCGTGGTCACACCCGACGGCAAGCCGGCCTCATCGGACGTGCTCGCAGAGTCGGTGTCGAACTACGGCACGCTGGTGAGCTCTGGTCAGTTCAGCGGACTTCCGTCGACCGATGCGCTGAAGAAGATGACCGCCTACGCCCAGGAACGCGGCATCGGCGAAGGCACCGTACAGTTCCGTCTCAAGGACTGGGGCATCTCACGCCAGCGGTACTGGGGCACGCCGATCCCGATGATCTACTGCGACAAGGACGGGATTGTGCCGGTGCCGGACGATCAGCTGCCGGTGGAGCTGCCCAAGGTGGCGCAGTTCACCGGCCGCGGCGATTCGCCGCTGGCTCACGTGCCAGAGTTCGTCAACGTGACCTGTCCGAAATGCGGCGGTCCCGCGCGTCGCGAGACCGACACGATGGATACGTTCGTCGACTCGTCGTGGTACTTCTACCGCTTCGCCGATCCGCGGAACGATCGTCAGGCGTTCGACCCGGCCGCCGTGAAGTACTGGTGTCCGGTCGATTTCTATTGCGGCGGTGTCGAGCACGCGATCCTGCACCTGATCTACTCGCGCTTCTTCGCCCGCGTCTTCCGCGACATCGGTATGGTCGATCACGCCGAACCGTTCTCGCACCTGCTGACCCAGGGCATGGTGCTCAAGGACGGCGCGATCATGTCCAAGCGAAAGGGCAATGTCGTCGATCCCGACTCGATGCTGGAGCGGTTCGGGGCCGATGCGCTGCGGGTCTACGTCATGTTCGTGGCGCCACCCGAGAAGGAAATCGAATGGAGCGACGCCGGCCTCGAAGGGAGCTTCCGCTTCCTCGCGCGCGTCTGGCGGATCGTCGACAACTGGACCGAGACGATTGCGGGCGAGGGCGTCGGCAGCGCGGATGGCAAGGAGCCGTTCAACGCAGCCGAGCGTGCACTTCGGCGAAAGACGCACGAGACGATCAAGCGCGTCACCGCGGACATCGAGCACCGTCAGCAGCTCAATACGGCGGTGTCGGCG
>DASRJR010000462.1:0-15962 GCA_035649395.1 Vicinamibacterales bacterium | reverse complement strand
CGCCTCATTGTCGGCGTGGCGCCGCAGCAGGTCGGCCAGGTGTTTGCCTTCGTCGGCGCGAAAGGCGGCGTCGGCACGACCACACTGGCCGTCAACACGGCGACGATGCTCTCGCGCGTCGCGAAGACGCAGGCGCTGGTCATCGATCTGCACATCGGCAGCGGCGATGCGGCGCTGTTTCTCGGCGTCGAGCCTCGGTTCTCGGTGGTCGATGCGATCGACCACGTGCATCGCATGGACGAATCGTTCTTCACCAGCGTCGTCGAGAAGACCAAGGCGGGGATCGATTTGCTGGCCGCCTCCGACCGTCTGGGCCACGGCCCGCTCGACCCGCAGCGCGTCCGCGCGCTCATCGAATTCGCGGCCAGCCGCTATCGCTACGTGCTGCTCGACCTGCCGCGATCGGACACGGCGACGCTCGATGCGCTCGAAATCGTCAGCACGATGGTCGTCGTCACCAGCCAGGAACTGCCGTCGCTGCGCAGTGCCGGACGACTGGCGCACTTGCTGCGCACCCGCTACGGCTCGTCACGCGTCATGGCGGTGATGAACCGCTTCGACAAGCGTGCCGAGATCGCGCACGCCGATGTCGAGCGGGTCATCGGCGACTCCGTCAAGCATCTGATCCCGAGCGACTACCGCCTCGCGATCGAGGCGTTGAACGTCGGCCGGCCGATGGCGCTCGAGCAGAACGCGCTTTCGAACGCCTTCCGGAACCTCGCCGGCGAACTGAGCGGCATCGTGAAGCAACAGCGTGAACGCCCTTCGGGCGTCTTGGGGCGCCTCGCCTTTCGGCGGGCATAAGAGGGCGACATGAGCACAGCAATCGCACCACAGGCGGCTCGTCCCAGGCTGGTGGACGACCGCACCAGCAGATATCTCGAGCTCAAGGGGCGGGTCCATCAGGAGCTCCTGAACAAGTTGAACCTCGATCGGCTGACGCAGATCTCGCGCGCCGACGCAGAACCGGAAATCCGCGGCGTCATCGCCAGCATTCTCGACAAAGAGAGCGCGACGATGCCGCTCAGCCTGTTCGAGCGCGAGACGGTGTCGTCCGACGTGCTCGACGAGCTGTTCGGCCTGGGGCCGCTCGAGCTCCTGCTCAAGGACCCGGCGATCTCGGACATCCTGGTCAATCGCGCCGACCTGGTCTACGTCGAACGGAACGGCCGCATCGAAGAGACCGAGATCGCGTTCCGCGACGACAAGCACCTGATGCAGATCATCGAGCGGATCGTCAGCGCCGTCGGACGGCGCATCGACGAATCGAGTCCGATGGTCGACGCCCGCCTGCAGGACGGATCGCGCGTCAACGTGATCATCCCGCCACTGGCGCTCGACGGTCCGGCGATGTCAATCCGGCGGTTCCGGACCGACCGCCTCGGCGCCAACGATCTCGTTCAGCGTGAATCGCTCACCTCGCCGATGCTCGAGTTCCTGAAGGGGGCCATCGGTGCGCGCCTCAACGTCATCGTCTCTGGCGGCACCGGCGCCGGTAAGACAACGCTCTTGAACGTGCTCTCGAGCTTCGTCGCGGAGAACGAGCGCGTCGTCACCATTGAAGACGCCGCGGAGCTCACGCTTCGTCAGCGGCACGTCGTGAGGCTCGAGACCCGACCGCCCAACATTGAAGGCAAGGGCGCCATCAGGCAGCGACACCTCGTCATCAACGCCCTGCGTATGCGCCCCGATCGCATCATCGTCGGCGAGGTCCGCGGTGAAGAAGCGCTCGACATGCTGCAGGCGATGAACACGGGTCACGATGGCAGCTTGACGACGATTCACGCCAACAGCCCGCGCGACGCGCTGTATCGCCTCGACACGATGATCGCGATGGCGAACTTGAACATTCCGGACAAGGCCGTCCGGCAGCAGGTCGCCTCGGCGGTCAACCTCGTGATTCAAGTCACCCGTCTGACCGACGGCACGCGGCGCGTCACGTCGATCGCGGAAATCACCGGCATGGAGCAAGAGGTGATCGCCATGCAGGAGATCTTCGTGTTCCACCAGAGCGGCATCAATGCGGAGGGTCAGGTCGTCGGCCGCTTCCGGGCAACCGGCGTGCGACCGAAGTGCGCCGACCGCATCGCCGCATCAGGGCGGCCGCTCCCGATGGACATGTTCTCCCACATGCATCCGATCAACGAGCCCCGCCCCGGGAGGTTCTGATGGCGATTGTCACCATCTCGTTCGTCATCATGCTGACTGGCATTCTCGGCGCGTACTGGCTGTTTGTCATCCGCCCGGAGGAGCAGGTCCAGCAGGCGTTCTGGAAGCGGCTGAAGGGCAAGCGCGAGACCGTGCGGACGGCCTCGAAGCTGCTCAAGAAGGCACGGCAGCTGAGCTCGGTGCCGACGTTCGACGCCACGCTCATGCGCAGCCGCAACGTCGTGCGGCCGCTCGAGCTGTTGATCGAACAGTCGGGCAACCGCATCACCGTCGGCACCTTCCTTCTCACGGCGGCAACGTGCGGCGCCCTCGTGGCCTACATCACGTTGAAGCTCTCGGGAATGCTGCTCCTGGCGATTGGCGCCGGCGCGCTCGCGGCGTGGGTGCCCGTACGGATTCTCCAATTCCAGCGCACCCGCCGCGTGTTGAAGTTCGAGGAGCAGTTTCCTGAAGCGCTGGCTCTGGTCTCGCGCGCGCTCAAGGCCGGCCATACCTTCACCACCGGACTCGCGATGGTGGCCGAGGAGATGCCAAGTCCGATCGGCCCCGAGTTCAGGCTGCTCTACGACCAGCAGAACTACGGCATGCCGATTGGCGACGCCCTCAAGGAGTTCGCGCAGCGCGTGCCGCTGCTCGATGCGCGTTTCTTCGTCACGGCCGTGCTCATTCAACGCGAGTCCGGCGGCAACCTGTCGGAGATCCTCGACAACATCGCCACCGTGATTCGCGATCGGTTCCGAGTCAAACGCCAGATCCGCGTCGTGTCGGCGCACGCGCGCATGACCGGTTTCGTGCTCATCGGCGTGCCGCCAGCCCTCGCATTCATGTTGTTCCTGCTCAACCCCGATCACTTCGGGGTCCTCACTGGCACACCGCTCGGCGTCAATTTGATCTGGGCGGCGATCACGTTGCAGGTCGTCGGCTCGCTGATCATCCGGAAGATGATCCAACTCGAGTACTGAGTGATGTCACAGCTGACTATCGCCCTCATCGCGCTGTTCGGTTCGATAGCGCTGCTGGCCGGCATGGCGACGCAAGCCGTGTTGGCGCGGCAGGCTCCCGGCCGCCGCCGGCTGCTCGTCGATAGTCCGCTCGCACGCACCGGCGTGCTCGCGGAAAATCAACGCCTCTCCGATGTGCCGACCGAGCAAGAGAAGAGGCTCGCCGAGTGGGTGCCGAAGTCGCCGAAGGAGATGGGCCGGCTACAGCGCCGGCTCGCCACCGCCGGCTTCTACGGCTTCAAGTCGGCGCTGATTTATTCGTTCGCCGAGTTGATTGGGGCGGCGTCGGGATTCGTCGTTGTCTTCTTCGTCTTCGGATTCCGCACCGGCTGGCTCTTTGGCATCGCGGGAGCCATCGTCGGCTACATGCTCCCCGGCTACTTCGTCGCGCGCCGCATCAAGCTGCGCCGAAAGCAGATCCAGAACGGCCTGCCCGACGCGCTCGATCTGCTGATCGTCAGCCTCGAGGCCGGCCTTTCGATGGACCAGGCGATCCTGAAGTGCGCCGAGGAGCTCGCGATCGCCTATCCGGCGCTGGCGTTCGAGCTCCAACTCGTCAACACCGAAACGCGCGCCGGCAAGCCTCGCGTCGAAGCGCTGAAGAACTTTGCCCGCCGGACAACGGTCGATGACGTCCGCGCGCTGGTGGCCATGCTCGTCCAGACCGAGCGATTCGGGACGAGCGTCGCCCAGGCCCTGCGCACGCACGCCGAAGAATCGCGCGTCAAGCGTCGTCAACGCGCTGAGGAGCGGGCCGCCAAGCTGTCGGTCAAGCTGATTTTCCCGCTGGTGTTCTGCCTGCTTCCGGCGTTCTTCGTCGTCGCCGTTGGACCCGGGGTCATCAAATTCGTCGACGTGTTCACCAATATGACCATTGGAGGAGGAGGAGTTAACCCATGAATACTGCCATTCTCGGTGTGCTGTTCGTCGTCGCTCTTGTGCTCTACATGTTCCGGCGCCGTGCGCGGCTGCGGGCTGAGGAAGCGAACGACTTCTGAGGCTCGTTGCCACGTTCAAGGGTTATCCATGTTCAGGATCGTTGTCAGTATCGTGGTGGCCGCGCTGATTGCCGGGTGCGCGGCCCGGAAGCCGGTGCGCTCGGTTCGAACTGCGCCGAGCGCCCGGCGTGCTCCGGCCGCGCCACAGTCGCTCGAGTCGTACATCCAGAAAGTGCGCGCCGCGTCCGAGCGTGCACGGCCGGCAGGCCCCGAGCAGGCGCGCACCATCGAGATTTCGGACCCGACCCTGGCCAAGGAGCTCCGCGCGCTGACGCTGGAACCGACTGCGGCGAACCATCGCGCCGTGGCCGCGGCATACGTTCGTCACGGCGTGCTCGATCTGGCGCACGAGCATTTCAGCGCAGCCGTCGCCCTCGACCCGGCGGACGGCGCGTCCTGGGACGCTTTGGCGCGCATCTGGCGCGACTGGGGCTTTCCGCATCTCGCGCTCCCAGATGCCTATCGGGCGGTGTATTACCTCCCCGACTCGCCGAGCGCGCACAACACGTTAGGCACCGTGCTCCAGTCAATGGGCAAGATTTTCGACGCTCGAGCCCAGTTCGAACAGGCGCTCGCGTTGGACGTGAATGCCGCGTACGCACTCAGCAACCTGTGCCACGGCTGGCGCCTCCAGGGTCATCCCACGAAGGCGGCCGAGGCCTGCCGGGGCGCGTTGAAGCTGCGGCCCGACCTCGAGTCGGCGCGCAACAACCTGGCGCTCGCGTACGAGGAAGAAGGAAATCTCCCGGCCGCCCTCGAAACGTTGTCCGCGTCCGCCGACAAGGCGAGGGCGGCCTACAACGAAGGACTGCTGCATCTCTCGCGGCGCCGTTATCGGGAAGCCCTGAACGCGTTCGACGTCGCGCGCGCGTCGCGACCGCAGTTTCGTGCCGCCGAAATCATGGCTCGCCGGATGCGAGCCCAACTAGTTGGGACCCCGGGCGCGCCGACGGTGCGCGACGGCGTGTCGCTCGAGGTGACACAGCAATGATGACGCGTGTTCTGGCGGACGACTCTCGGGATGCTGCGGATCGCACGACGGCACTGCTGCCACGGTGTCCGACGACGATGGAAGCGTCCGGACTCGGCCTGGACTTATTCATCCAGCTCGTACTCAAGCTGCTGCACTTCTCGGGTGAGTTGACCGGCATCGAGATCGCCAAGCGGCTCGGCGTCGAGTTCTCCGTCATCGAACCGGCGCTCGATTTCATCAAGCGTCTCCATCAGTGCGAGATCGTCGGCGGCTCGACGCTGGGTGGAGCGTCGTTCCGCTACCGCATCACCGACAGCGGCCGTCAGCGCGCGATGCTGTTCCTGGAGAACAACCAGTACGTCGGCATCGCCCCGGTGCCGCTCAGCCAATATGTCGCGTATCTGCTGGCCTATCGCAACGCCGTGCCCCGGTCGATCACACGCGAGCGCGTGCGTCAGGCGTTCTCGCACCTGGTCCTGAGCGAACGGGTGCTCGATCAAGTCGGACCGGCCATCGGCGCGGCGCACTCGATGTTCGTCTACGGGCCTCCCGGCAACGGCAAGACCGTGATCGCGCAGGCCATTCGCGGGTTGCTCGATGGCGAGCTGGCGGTCCCATATGCGCTCGAAGTCGAAGGCAACATCATTCGCCTCTTCGATCCGGTCAACCACGAGCCGATCGAGACGGCGACGACCACCACCAGTCTGTCGCGCGAGCTGGGCCACGACCGTCGCTGGGTGCGCTGCAAACGGCCGCTCGTGATGGTTGGCGGCGAGCTGACGCTCGAATCGCTCGAGCTGTCGTACTCGAAGACGACCGGCTTCTACACCGCGCCCATTCAGGCGGTGGCCAACGGCGGCGTGCTCGTCATCGACGACTTCGGCCGTCAGCGCTGCTCGGCGCGCGATCTGCTCAACCGCTGGATCGTCCCGCTCGAGAGTCGCGTCGACTTCCTCACGCTCAACAACGGCCAGAAATTCGAGCTGCCGTTCCTGCTGCTGGTCGTGTTCGCGACCAACATCAGACCCTCGGAGCTCGTCGACGAAGCGTTCCTCCGCCGCATTCACTACAAGGTGTTCTGCGAGAGTCCGACGATTGCGGACTTCAAGCAGATCTTCTCCATGTGTTGCGCCGAGCGCGGCATCGCCTACGACGACGCGCTCATCGACGACCTCCTGCAGCGCTACTACCGCCCCCGGAAGCTCGCGCTGCGCGGGTGCCATCCTCGCGACCTTCTCGACCAGGCGCTTGCGCAGGCGGCCTACCTGGGCGAAGAGCGTCGGCTGACGACGGATCTGCTCGACGCGGCGTGCGCCAGCTATTTCGTCGACGATACGGAGCCTGCCCCGGTCTTCGCGTAATGACTCGCGTTCTCACGGCGGGAGTCGTGTGCCTGGTGATGCTCTCGGCCGGCGTCCGGCCGACCGCGCGCGAAGCCGAGCCCACGATCCACATCACCTCTCCACTCGGCCGCACCACCATCCCGGGCACGATTCGCATCGTCGCCCGCGTCGATGGAGCGCCGCAGAACGCGCCGCTGCAGGTGCAGTTCTACGTTGACAAGCTGTTCCTGTCCGTCGACACGGACGGCCCGCCCTATGATGCGTTGTGGGCCGATGACAACCCGTTCGAGAAGCGGGAGCTGACGGTCGAAGCGGAGCTGCCCACGGGACGAATGATCCGCGACACGATGGTCCTGAGGCCGCTCGAGGTCGAGGAGGCCGTCGACGTGACGAGCGTCGCGGTTGAGGCGACCATCATCGATCAGAAGGGTCGCTTCGTCAGGGACCTGACGAGCGATCGATTCGTCATCACGGAGAACGGCACACCGCAGACGATCGACCTGCTGAAGCAGAGCCGCGAACCGGCGCTGTTCGCACTGCTGGTGGACGGCAGCCAGAGCATGGCGATCCGGTCGGATGCCGTGCGTGCCGCGGCGGCACGCCTGATCGAGCCGCTCGCCAAGGACGACCAGATCATCGTCGCGCCGTTCGCGCGCTCGATCGCGTCGGTCACGGGACCCACGACGGATCGGGCGACCGTGCTCGGAGCGATCGATGCGATTCGCCACAAGGGTGGGACCGCCATTCTCGACGCGTTGTACGAGGCATCCAGTTCGTTGGCGGCCGAAAAGCGGCGCAAAGCCATCGTGCTGATCACCGACGGCTACGACGAGAACAGCGTCGCGACCTTCGAAGCGGCAACGGCGGCCCTGAAGAACAGTGGCGTGACGCTGTACGTGATCGGGTTCGGCGGCGTGGCGGGCATTTCGCTCAAGGGCGAGAAGCTGCTCTCGCAGTTGGCCGACGTCACCGGAGGTCACGCCTGGTTTCCGCTCGACGAGCGGCAGCTGCTCTCGAGCTACGAGGCGATCGCGAGCGATGTGCAGAATCGCTATCTGCTGACCTACACGCCGAAGAATCAGCTGCGCGACGGCACCTGGCGCGAGCTGCGGGTCGACATCCCAGGAACGACGTTCAAAATCGACGCACGCAAAGGCTACATGGCGCCAATGGCGCCGCCGGTTCGTGCCTCGCTCGAGTTCACCGGCGTCGGCACCGGCGATATCCCGCCCTCACTGACGCGCGAGGACATCGACGTGCTCGAGGACGGCGTCCCACAGAAGATCGACGTGTTCCAGGAGGCCGTGCAGCCGGTGACCTTCATGCTGGCATTGGATTCGAGCGGCAGCATGAAGAAGAGCGCCGCTCGGGCGCAGTCGGCCGCGCGCGAGTTCATCGACGCGATGCGACCGGAAGACCAGGTCGGCATGATCATGTTCGCCAGCAAGTCCGAGTACGTCCATTCACCGACCGACCGGCGCGACTATTCCCAGAAGGCGATCGACGCGTACGTCGCCGATGGCGGCACCGCGCTCTACGACGCGCTGTATGACTGTCTCGCGCAGCTCGGGACCGTGCGCACGCGGCGCGTGGTCGTCGTCGTCACCGACGGCCGGGACGAGAACGCGACCTCGAACGGCCCCGGAAGTCTGCGCACGTTCGAGGACGTGCTGCGCAAGCTGCAGCAGACGGACGCAGTGATTTTTCCGGTCGGCATCGGCAGCCGCGTCGAGCGAACGCAGCTGCAGCAGCTCGCCGATCGATCGGGCGGCACGGCGTACTTCCCGTCGGACGTCACCACCCTCTCATCGGACTATCACAAGATTCTCGACGAGCTGCGGCGGCGCTATGTCGTCGGCTATCAATCGACCAACCGCGCTCGCGATGGACGGTGGCGGAGAGTGGAGATTCGCGCCAAGCAGCGCGACGTCGAGATCAGAAGCCGCGGCGGCTATTACGCGCCGCTGCAGTAGGCGGGGCGGGCCCGGCGAGGGCCCGCTGTCAGGAGATCGATGCGACGCTTACACGCTGGCGACGGGACGAGGACGCGGGGTGCGACGGAACAGCACCGGGCCGAGTGCGCCGACGCGGTGCTTGTATTCGACGTACTCGCCAAACGCGGAGCTGAGCACGCGTTCTTCCAGGTACATCCGATCCAGCATCGCGGCCGTCCACGCCAGCAGCACGAGCGCAAGTGCGAGCGACGGGAAGATCATCAGCATCGCGACGTATTGGGCGAAGTATCCCGTGTACACCGGATGGCGAGCGATGCTGTAGGGGCCCGACGTAATCAGTCGGCGCGCCGCCGGTTCGATGCTGAACGCACGCCGCAGGTGCCAGAGCGAGTACACGATCCACATCGAGCCGGCCATCCACAGGAACGCCGCGAACGGTGTGAGCACGTTGACCTGTGGCTCGAACCACTCCGCGTGGAATCGGCGCCCAAGCTCCAGGAACGCGACCATCATGAACGAGCCGGCGTACGCGCTGAAACGTGCACGGAAGCTCTTGGTCGCCGCGACCGGCTCATCCCGGATCAGGAACGAGATCGCAACCGCGAGTTCCATCAGAAACGTCGGCGCCAGCATGAGGCCCGCGGCAGGCATCTTGCTCAACGTCACGACAGCCCAGGCCGCGAAGACGACGAACCCAACCCAGTTGGTGAGGCGTTTGAGGTGCGGAGAAGCGCTGGTCATGGTGGATATAAGCAGCAAGGCGTATACCCGGCGATTGGCCCCAAAACCCCAGGTACGGGGCCCGATCGAGGCGATTTGTCTAGCCCTGGGCAGACAGCTGTCTGGAGTTGATGGTGACCATCGATACCGGCATTAACGAATTCGGCTCTGAGAGCGGCAACGACCCCATCGTCGGGAATCTCATCCCGGTGGGCGCCGTGCTCGCCCGGGCGCTCCCGGTCCATTGGGACGAGGCCGTCGCGCTGCTCCAGGAGCTGCTCGACAAGGTGATGCTGGCGAGACGGGATGACATACCCGGGTTCGACGACGTCGTCATCGACGCCAACGGCATCGTCAGCATTCACGGCTCGCGGCGCGGCGAACACGGGCCCATTGCAGCCGGCCGTGCGTTGCACGAGCTGCTGTCCACTGCCGATGTGCCCGTGGCGCTGCGTCTCTTCGTCACGCAGGCGAACGTACCGGACACACATCCCTCGCTGAAGGCGTTCGCCGATGGCCTGGCGTACTTCGGCAAGAGCGGCCGGACCGAATTGATTCGGTCCATCTACGCGCGATACCGGAGCACGCACGGCAGCGCGCCGGTGGCGACGCCGCCGCAACCGCAACGGACGCTGCCGCCGCCGATACCGCTGGCGCCGAAGGCCAATGTCATCACGCCGGCGCCCCCGCCGAAACGCACGATGCCACGATGGGCGCTGGCCGCTGCCGGAGTCGCCGTGGCGGCCAGCGCACTCGTCGCCGTGTGGCTCACGGCCGGTGTCGAAGGCAGCCCGCCGCCAGCCGAGGCAGAGGAAGCCGCAGCGCCCGCCGCGCCCGGGGCAAAGACGAATGGGGCCGCGTCCACGAACGGTGCGACGCCGCGACCGAACGAGTCAGGGTCCGGCAAGCCGCAGGACGGTTCGCAGTCGCGCGACCTGGCCGCCAGGCTCTCGGCGAGCGCGTCTCGCGGCAAGGCCGAGGCGAACGCGCGTGTGCCGCCGATCGTCGCCTATGAAACGCTGCGCGCGCCGTCAGGATTCGATTCGGAGTCGTCCGCGATCGGCACACACGAGCGTGTGGGCAGCGCGAAGGCGATCTATTCGCGCGAAGATGCCGACGTCCAGCCGCCAGTGATGCTTTACCCGCAAATGCCGCCGCCGTTGGTCGTCGGCGGCCCGGATCAGGCCATCGTCAATCGAATGGAGCTCGTCATCTCCACCGATGGCACCGTCGAGCGCGTTCGCCTCGTGAGCGAGCCGAGACGCATGGCGGACATGATGCTGTTGAGCGGCGCGAAGCTATGGAGGTTCGCTCCCGCGGTGAGGGACGGCGTGCCGGTGCGGTATCGCACCACGTTGAGTTGGACGGTGTTCCCGTGAGAACTGCCGCGTGATCCAGATGGAGTTCGCGGGTCTGGCAGATTTCGGAGGCGGCGAGCGGCGGTTGGCGTGGAAACACACGGTGCATGGTTCTTGCACCATCGGGCGTGGCGGGCGTCCAGCGTGATGCTGGAGCACCGCGCAGGAGCAAACATGAAACGATCGTATGGCATGCGCGCCGTGCTGCTCACGGTTGCGCTCACCGCGCTCGGTTGTCAGGATTCGCGTCCAGTGTCCCCAACGTCGGCATCACTGTTCCTTCCCAGCGTCGACGGCGTCTGGAGTGGTCCGATGACGCTCACCTCCGCGCAGGGCGGCGAGTGCGCGGCGGGCGTCGTGACGACGTTCTTGCCGATCAACGACGTGGGCACAGTCACGCTGGCGCCGGACAACGACCGTCTTCTAGCGACGCTGACGATGGAGAGCACCGGCCTCGCGTGCAAGTACACCGGCACCACCAGCGCCACGAGCCTGGCGATGAACGCCACGTCGTGTGACCGCACGGGCTTGATCATCCGCTGCATCGAAGACGTGCCGCGCGAGTTGAGACTCGTGGGCTCGAGCGTCACCGCCTCGTTCACCGGCAACCAAATGGCCGGCCGCACCGTGAGCACCTACAACGTGCTCACGGTGGGGGACAACCCCATCGGCGTCGGTTCGCTCGTCGCGTCGCACAGCTTCACCGCCACGCGCCGATAAATGTAGTGGCCGCCTTCAGGCGGCCCGTAACAGGAGCACTTGGATGACTGCGTTCCGACGTTTCTCGTTCGTGCCGTGTCTGGTTCTGCTGACCGCTACCACAGCAGCCGCGCAGGGACGCCCCGCGTCGCCGGATCTGAATCACGGCTACATGACGGGCGGAGCCGGCGCCTCGTTTGGCGATCAGAGAGCCGCCACGTACAGCATCGAGATCGGCGAACGTCTGAACCCGCGAACGGAAGCGTACGTCGCATTCACCTACTTCGACAACCTGCTGACCGACCGCGCCGCAGCGGACCTCGCGGACCTTTCCGACGTTCTCACTGCGATTAACGGCGTACCGTGGAGCCTGAGCGGGCGCGACCGCGGCCTCGGCTTCAGCGGCGGCGCCAAGTACGTGCTGGCGAAAGGACCTTCGGTACGCCCGTACGTGGGCGGTGGTGCGGGTGTGTTGAACGTCGAGCGAAAGGTGACCGAGCAGACGTTGGGGGACGTCAGCGACCCGGTCATCATGACGTTCGGCGCGCCGGACGGCTTCATCGATGTCGGCCCAGTGAGCACGTTCAAGCCGATGGCCGAGTTCGTCGCCGGCGTCGGGCTCGCATCGGGACGCACCTACGTGGACGTGGGTTATCGCTTCCGGAAGGTGATGCGCGTGCAGGAGGCGTACACGTTCTCGCAATTCACGGTCGGCGTCGGGATGCGGTTCTGAACTTGTCCGGCTTTTCGCCTCGTGACGTGATTCGGAAAATTCCGATTACCGCGCGCCGGGCGCGGGCCCACGCCACGATTGTCGCGTGCGCGCTCTGGGTGGTCGCTGCGGTGATCGTCCTCGGCCCCGAACGCAGTGTGTTCGGGTCGCTCAAGTGGACCGATTTCATTCAGTTCTACACGTTCGGGTCGGTTGCTCGCACGGGCGATGCGGCCGACCTCTACGACGCAGCGGCCTTTTATAAGAGACAGATCGAACTCGTACCTGCGTCCACACCAGAGCAGTACCTGCCCGTCTATCCACCGCAGACGGCGCTGCTGTTCTGGCCGTTGACGCACTTCTCCTACACGGCCGCTGGCCTCATCTGGGCCGGCATCAACGTTCTCGTCTACGTCGGGGCCATCTGGTTCGCCTGGTCTCCGCGGCGTGAAGCGCTCCCGGACACACGCCTGCTGATCGCCGGGGCTGCGGCGTTTCCACCGTTCTGGAATCTGGTACTCCACGGTCAGACGACGAGTGTGCTCGTCGTCGCATTTGTGCTCGCATCGACGGCGCTGGAGAAGAACCACCGCTTTCTCGCCGGGCTCGCTCTTGGCCTCGTCGCCATCAAGCCGCAATGGGGGCTGGTGCTCGCGGTCGTCACAATCGCGTGCGCTGAGTGGGCGATGATCGCTGGCGCCGTCACATCGGTAGGCCTGCAACTTTTGGCCGTCGCCGGTCTCCTGGGTGCTTCTACGCTCGGCGACTACGTACCGTGGATGATCACGCTCCCGCAGATTACGGCTGCCCTGCAACCCCGGCCGAGTCAGATGCACTCGTTGACGACGCTGCTTCGACTCGTTCCAGGATGGCCCGGCATGGCGCTTGTGGCGGCCCTTTCAGTAGGGATAGTCGCCTGCGCCGTTCTGGCGTGGCGTTCCCGTGCTCCCATTTCCGCACGACTGGGAATCGTCATCGTGGCAACCGCACTCGTGAATCCACACGTCACGGTCTACGACCTGACGATTCTCGCGCCGGCGCTCATCTGGCTCGGTGGGTGGATTCAAACGGAAGGCGAGCCACTGTTACGCGAATGGTTCTGGAAGCTCGTGTATGCCCTGTTCCTGTTCGTCCTCATGCCGACGGCACGGGTGATGCCCCTGCAGGTCTCCGTCGTGATTCTCACGTGCCTGTGCGCCCTCGTCACCAGGTCCCTGGTTCAACATCACAAAGGGGCGCCGTCGTCGACTCTCTTCTCGGCGGCTTGAACTACGCCTCGCCCATCTGGGTGGCCGCGGAACTGAGTCTGGCTCTAGCCAGACGAGTCGGGCACGATGCTCGATTTCACGCCACATTTGCGCCGTTCCCGTCGTGGCAGAGGAGTTGCGACGCCATTCGGCGTGCGCCCCCTCGTTATTGTTCCCACCTACAACGAGCGTCGTAACCTGCCGACGCTCGTTGCAGGCCTCCTCGAAATCCCGAACGCACGGGTGCTCGTCGTTGACGATGGGTCCCCCGATGGCACAGGGGCGCTGGCGGACGAACTCGCCGCCCAAAGCGATGGCCGCATTTCCGTGTTGCACCGCACCGGACCGAAAGGGCTTGGGCGCGCATACCTGGATGGCATCGAACAGGCGCTGCGGACCGACGCTGACGTGATCTGCCAGATGGATGCGGACCTGTCGCACCGCCCGCGAGACCTCGTCGCGATGTTGGAGGCAGCGAAGGACGCAGATTTGGTGATCGGCTCCCGCTACGTCCCGGGCGGCCAGATCGTCAACTGGCCGCGGCGGCGGCGACTGTTGAGTGCGGGCGCGAACCGGTATGTCCGGTGGATCTGCTCGATGGCGGTTCGCGATTGCACGAGTGGCTTCCGTTGCTGGAAGCGGGAGACGCTGTCAGCACTGCCGCTGCACCGCATCGACGCGGAAGGGTATGCGTTCCTGGTGCAGCTATTGTGGGAAGCCGTTCGTGCGGGTTGCGCGATCTCGGAAGTGCCCATCACGTTCGTGGAACGGGAATTCGGCGCGTCGAAGCTGCGCCTGCCGATCCTGGTCGAATCGGCCGTCCTGCCGTGGCGCCTCGTCCTCACTCGCGTCCCGGTGACCGCATACGCCGCGGGAGCGTCGCGAAATCCGTCGTCGGCCGTTCGCTGACCGGGAGCACGCGTGACCAGACCCAGGTGGACGAATCGGGCCCTGCCGGAATTGTGCGTGGACGATTTACCGGTCGCCCTGACGTTCATTGCGTTGATGGCGATCGCCGGTGTCATCCCACCCCAGACAGATACGTTCTTTCACCTGCGGGCTGGCCAGAGTATCTGGCAGTCGGGCTCTATTCCGACGATCGAGCTCTTCTCTCATACCTTCGCGGGGCAGCCATGGTTGAACCATGAGTGGCTCAGCCAGGTGCTCGCGTACGGCATCTACGTACTTGGGGGGCCCGTACTTCTCACGATCGTGAGCGGCGCCTGCGCCGTTATTGCCATCGCGGCCTCGTGGACACTGATGCGCGGCAGCGCCGATGTGCGTTTCGTGCTGCTGCTATCGCTCCTCATCGTCACGCCGCCGGAATGGGCGGTGCGACCACAGGTGATGAGCCTCGCCCTGTTGATGCTGGCGATGTGGATGGTGATTCGAGATCGGATTGATTGGCTTCCGGTCTTGATGGTCGTATGGGCCAACGCGCACGGCGTGGTTCTCCTCGGCGTCGTCATTGCGTGCGCGAACGCGGTCGAGGCGATGCTATGGACGCGTAGTAAGTTTCGACGCGCCGCTCTGGTCGCGGTGCTCTGCGCCGCCGCGCCGATGGCGAGCCCGCTCGGGTGGCATTACTGGCCGCGGGTAACTCAAACGGTCAGTGAAGCCCGATTACTCGGTATTCACGAGTATCGGTCGGCGTTCGCTGATGCTTCGAGCGTCCCATTCTGGATCTTGTTCGCCGTGTTCGCCGTCACAGTGGTCCTCCGCGTCCGACATGTCGCTCAGTGGGACCGTTCGGATCGCCTGCTGGTCGCAGCCAGCGGTGTGATTGCAGCGGCCTCGATTATCTCCATTCGCAACGCGCCGTCGTTTGCGTTGCTCGCCGTGCCCGCGATTTCCAGGCTCGTGCCCCTGTCCGGACACGCACGGCGGCTTCCCTTACGACGCGGAGGATACGCCGTCATCGCTGTCGCCGCGACGATTGCACTTGCCGTCGTCGGTTTCCGATGGCGCGACGGCGGAGCCAGCCTGGGATGGCAGCCGCTGTCATCTGAGGCGCTCACCGCTGTCCGAAACTGTGACGGACCGATCTACAACGAATACGCTGACGGCGGCACGTTAATGTGGTTCGTGCCGGAGCACCCCGTCTTCGTCGATGGGCGGTTGGAGGCGTACCCCCAGAAGTTTCTTCTTCGTGTCAGGGAAGCGGATCTGTCCGGGCGGTTCGAGGAACTGTTTTCCGAGTATCAGATTCGCTGTGCCGTGACCCACCCACAGTCGGCGCTGGCGCGCGCACTCGACCATGATTCCGCGATGAAGCTGCAGTTCAGTGATGCCCGCTGGTCCGTGTTCGTTACGACACGCCGGTTCCAAGAAGCGGCGCGCTGACGGCTCACGAGACCCCGTTCATTTCGACGACCCGCGTGGCGACACACCGGGTGAAGGCGCACCGGACACGACAGGCACGATCGCCAGCGAACGACCGTCGCGAGCCCTCAGCCGCACCACAACCGAATGACCGTTCGACGAAGACGCCGCCGCGACAGGCCGCAGCGTGATGCGCCTGGGTTTCGAGACGTCGATGCCGAGATCCACGCGCATGCGGGCGCCGCTCTCGTCCAGCACGGCGACCTCGTCGCCGCGCATGCTGTCGCCGAGCGTTCGATCCGCGTCGATATCCACGACGGCGATGCGCGCGACCGCGTCGCGATCGATCGATGGGAGCGCGAGGACGATTTCCCCACTTTGCCCCCATCGTCCTTCGTAGACCGAATTGACAGGGGCGTCGCGGCGCATCCGAAATTCCCACTCGCCAAAGCGTCCACGCGGCTC
>DASRJR010000461.1:0-2765 GCA_035649395.1 Vicinamibacterales bacterium | reverse complement strand
ATGCCCAACCGCGTCGTGCTGGCCGACCGCGCCGTGACGCCCGGCGAGAAGTTCGAGATTGCCGTGTTTGCGATCAACGGGCCGATTTCGGCAGCACCAGGGAACTTCCTCTTCTTCCGCGAGGCGAAGGTGGAGTTCTTCCGGTGAGCAGCGGACGGAGCGACTGAGGAGAGTCCATGTCGTTCGGATGGGGCATCGTCAGTACGGGCAAGCATCCAGACGTCAAGATCGCGCCGGCAATCGTCGCGGCTAACGGCGGCGAGCTCGTCGGCGTCTACAGCCGCGATCAACAGCGCGCGGACGAGTTCGCGCAGAAGCACAAGGCACGTGCCGCCTACAGTCAGCTGGGCGACCTCCTCAAGGACTCGCGGGTCGACGGCGTCTTCGTGGCCTCGCCGAACGCGTTGCATGCCGAGCACGTCGTCCATGCGGCGGAGGCCCGAAAGCACGTGCTATGCGAGAAGCCGATGGCCACGACGGTCGCCGACGCGGCGCGAATGGTGCAGGCGTGCCGCCGCGCCGGCGTCACGCTCGGCGTCGCCTTCAACTTACGCCAGCACCCGGCCTATATCCGCGCGCGCGAGCTCGTCGCCGCCGGGACGCTGGGGCGCGTCGTGCTTGCCCAGGCGCAATGGGCGTTCGGCGTGCGCGGTCGTGACGGCTCGCCGCCGCGCACTCCCCTCACCCAGTGGTGGGACACGCCGGAGCTGATCGGCGGCGCGTCCACGATGATGGGCACCGGCGTGCACTCGGTCGACCTGCTGCGTTTCGTGCTCGGCGCCGAGGTGGACGAGATCACCGCCGTCACCGACGGTCAGACGGCCGCGCGCCCGCTCGAGCAGCTCGCCTGCCTCACCCTGCGCTTCGGGAACGGCACGCTCGGCCAGGTGGTCGCGAGCCGCCTTCTTCCGGACTCGCGCAACGATTTCCGCGTGTACGGGATCAACGGGCTCATCGCCGGACACCATTCGATGTGGGAAGCACGCACGGGCCGCTTCGAGATCATGAGCGATACCGTCAACGAGACCGCCGACTACCCGGAAGCACTGCTGCCGAACTACGTGGCCGAGATCGAGGATTTCCAGCGCGCGATCGCGACGGGCGGCCAGCCGGCAGCGACCGGCCTGGACGGGCTGCGCGTCGTGGAGGTCACGCTGGCGATGATCGAGTCCGCGCGCACACGCCAGAGCGTGAAAATCGAGCGCGTCGAGCCGTAGCTCACAACATCAGATGTCGTCCAGGAGGAACACCATGCTGAGAGCCCTGTCCCTGTTCGTGGTCGGCCTGTGCACCGCCGCTCTCGTCGGCCTACCGGCGTTTGCCCAATCGCCAGCGCCAGCCGAGCTCACGCTTGCGCGCATCGACTGCGGCACCGCCGCCCAGCCGACCGACGTCAACCAGCGCTTCAGCGACACGTTTGCGTACAAGGATCTCAAGCTGACGTTCACGTATAGCTGCTACCTGATCAAGCACGGGACCGAGTACATGGTGTGGGACACCGGCTTTGCTCCCGGCACGAATCCCAACGCGCCGAAAGTCGGCATCGTGGATCGCCTGAAGGAGCTCAGCGTCACGCCCGACCAGGTCAAGTTCGTCGGCATCAGCCACTTTCACGGCGACCATACCGGCCAGCTCGCTCCGTTCACGAATGCGACGCTGCTCATCGGCAAGGGCGACTGGGACCAGATCACTTCGCCGACGCCGATGCAGGGCGCCAACGTCGCGGGCTTCAAGAGCTGGATCGACGAAAAGAGGAAGGTCGAGCCGCTGAGCCTGGACAAGGACGTGTTCGGCGACGGCACCGTGATCGTTCTCCGGATGCCGGGTCACACGCCCGGCCACAGCAGCCTGCTGGTCAGGCTGAAGGATATGGGCCCGGTGCTGCTCACCGGCGACCTGGTCCACTTCCGCGAGAACTATGAGAGCAACGGGGTGCCGATCTTCAACTTCGACCGCGCCGCAACGGTCGCCTCGATCGAGCGCATGAAGCAGATCGCCGCCAACATGAAGGCGACCGTCGTGATCCAGCACGACATGCGCGACATCGGCAAGCTGCCGGCGTTCCCGGCTGCCGCGAAGTGAGGCGACTCACTCTCGCTCTAGCGCCGGCCGTTCGGGGCGATCCACGGCTCAGTGTTCGTTAAACCGTCCGGAGTACTGACCGTCGCAAGGCTTGCTGACTGGACGATTTGCGAAAAGCCGTTTCTAATGCCCTGTCGCTGGTTCTCCAGGCGCCAACATTGACGGACCATGACCCCCCCAAGCGTCGGCGTCGGCAAGCGTCCCGTTCCGTAGAAATCGCCGGGCTCGACGGTGAGGACCGCCGCTTGCTGGAGCCAGTCCGCAATCGTTCCGTTGACGCGACAAAAGAGCGTGACGGTGTAGTGTCCGGGCGCGAGCGGAAAGCGCTCGATGCGGCAGCACAGTTGCCCGCGACTCGGCGCAGCGCCAAACCCGACCCCGACCATTTCGTTGTTGAGCGAGAGCATGCACTGGCCGCTGAGGGCGAAGATGTCGATGGCCATGTAGACATTCTTCAAATCGGCGTCGGCGCTGGTGTAGCCGACCGAAAATTCGACGTCCTGGCTGCATTGGATCACGCTCGCGGGTGAACCGTCGGCTCCGGCAACGTCCATGCCGGTGAATCGCAGCTTGCCAGAGCCTCGACGGTCCTTGCGCAGACGGATCGATGCGCTAATGACCGTCGGCACGGATGAGAGATAGGCGTCGACGACTTCTTGGGTCGTTCCGCTCTGGACCAGGCG
>DASRJR010000460.1:0-5009 GCA_035649395.1 Vicinamibacterales bacterium | reverse complement strand
ACGGCCTTGCCCCCGCCGATGCCGTGTCTGGTTCGTTCGAGACGAAGGATTCCGTCGTAGGGAATCGCCTGGACCGGCACCGGAACGCGCGTCTTGGGCTGAAGCAGCACGGCGTCAGGCTGGACGCCGATCAGCGTGGCGCGAAAACGCTGCCCGTTGCTCAATCGCACGTTGAGCTCCGTGCCGACGTCGACGCGTTCCGCGAAGCTCCGCCAGACGTCCGGCGGCGTCTGCGCAGCCGCGGTGTGAGAAAGCGCAACGAAGACGATGAGTGCGGTCGTCACGAGATGAGATGTCGAACGAAACACGGACCACCTCCCCTTATCAGAAATCCACGCCGACGCCGGTGCGCCACGCGACTGCGGTCACGCCGTCCGAGGACCACGACGTCCGCATGTCGGTGCGGATGAACACGCGCTCGGACACGTAGCCCTTGAAGCCGGCGGCGATGAAGGGACGGCCGCCATATCGCACGCGAGTCTCGTCTTGAGTCCCGAGACTCACCGGTCTGCCGTCTCTGGTGAACGCGAGCGGAACGGACGACACCACGTGTTCGCGCTCACGCCGCAGCTCCAGGCCCGCTCCGATGAAGGGGTGCGCCCAGGCGTTCTCGAAGAGCTGCGCGTAGACGCCGGCAGAGGCGGTCGTCACGCGGAACTCGTGATCGCGCTGCACGAACCAGTTGATCGGGGCGCCCGGAAGGGGGATCTGCTCGTACGAATAGCTCTCGCCCTTGGTCGATGTGGCGAGATCGAGCTCGACTTTGAGATGCGGTGTCCAGTAGTAGCCGATATCGCCCCCGCCAGAGGCGACTCCGTACCAGCGGTCCCAGCCGTCCGGCTGATTCAGTCGCTCACCCAGCCAGGCGACATGAACTGTTGCGTCCCATCGGGATGGAGCAGCCGGCGAGAGCAGCACGGTCGGCGTCGGCCTGGCCTCCTGTGCCGAGGCGCTCAGCGTCGAGATGCACGCGGCCAGGGCCAGCGTTACGGTATGCGCTCGAATCATCGTCCTCGCCCCTCGAGGTGAAAGGTGCAAAGGGGGCGAGGAGCGGCTCAGCGTGTCTGGTGATCAGTCTTGCCCATCGGGGGCCAGCGGGAAGGTGCGGCCTGCCACCGCGATGCGACCGAGTTTGTCGATCCGCTCGCGGATGGCGGCGATCCACGGGGCGTTTCCACCCCGGGCTGTCGATGTGCTCTCGATGGTCTCGACGGCCGACGACCACACGATTTGCGAGTCCCAGTCCACCGTTCGTGGGCCCTCTATCGAGTTTACGTCCGCCACCAGCCGATGCCGCTCGTCGTCTGACAGCGCGCGAGGCACTGCGAGCAGGATGATCGTCTGCGCCGGTGCCGGACCCGTCGCTGGTACCACCCATCCTGATTTCGCCAGCTCACTCTCGTCGAACAGACGCGCCGGTCCCTCGGCGCCAAACACCAGCAGATAACGCGACCAATTCGGCGTCGCAATGGCCTTCGCGGCGATTTGTGCTTTCAACGGCGGCGCCGGATCGCCGGACAGCATCAGCACGCGACGGCCACCGACGACCCTGAACAGCTTGAGGTCGGTCACCCCGATTCGCGCCGCCAGATCGGTCAGTCTGCGATTGGTGAGTGCGACGTCGTGCGCGGCCGGACTGTCGTCCGCTTGCCCGGCGGCCAGGGCCAGCGCCAGCTCCCGCGCTTGGCGATACGCGTCTCTCGCCGCGGTTTCCTCATCGACTCTGAGGACATCGCCCAACTGGACGAGTGTGGCCATCAGATCGCGACGCGATCGCGCGTCGGCCGGGTCGGCCTTCGACAGTGCGCGAAAGTCGTCGAGCGCTGCCCGAATCTCGGCGCGGCCGGTCGTGTTCCCCTCGGCTTCGAGCATCATGCCGAGACGCGCGCGGCCGAATGCCGCTTCGCGTCGCACACCGACGCGTTCGCCACGGTCGTGGCCCAACTCTCCGAGAATCGCGGCGGCCTGTTCGAACCCGCGGCGTGCCTCCGTGGTGGCGCCCTGCGACGCGTGTGCGCCGGCGATTCGAAGCAGCGACAGCGCCAGCAGGCGTTTGTAATCCGGCTCCTGCGGGAACCGTTTCATGTTGGCCAGATCGATCGCCAGTGCCTTGTCGTACTCGCTCAACGCCGCCGTCACGTCACCCATGGTCCGCTTGAGATCGCCGAGCGGCCGATGAATGCCGGCGCGCACACGTTGTACGGACGGGTCGTTGGTCGCGCCGGCGCCAAGGTTATCGAGCAGCGACAACGCACGCTCGTACGATTGCTGCGCCGGCGCCAGGGAATGCTGCGCCAGCAGGACGTCGCCTATCGACGTTTCCACATGCGCAAGCGCGACGCGCACAGTGGTGTTGTCCGAAGCCTTGATCGTCGGCTCGAGCAGCGCCCTCGCCGATTCGTAGCTGCGCAGCGCCGCTGCCGGGTCGCCCAGGTTGGGGCCGTTCGGATTTCCCTGAATGTCGCCAAGCCGTCGATATCCTTCTGCGATTTCGAGCGCGATTGTCCGGTCTTCATTGACGTCGACGCGCGACAGATACGCGCGCAGGGCTTCGACCAGTTGGCGTCTCGGCGCGGTGGCACCGGGGAGATCGGCCAACGTCTCGTCGATGGCAAACGTCGCGGCCGCCAAGGTCTTGAGGTTCTGAAGCTGCGCTCGCGCGGCATCGCGGTCGCGAGCGGCGACGGACCAGATCCGCCACATCGCCAGCGTCGCGACCAGCGACGCCACGAGCGCGATGCTTGCCAGCGCCGTGAAGGTCGGATTGCGCCGAACGAATCGGGCCACTCGAATCGATCGTGTGATCGGGCGGGCACCGACGGGGTAGCTCGCCAGGTACGCCTGCAGATCGGCCAGCACCCCTTCAACCGATCCGTAGCGGTAGCTCGTGTCATCGTGCAGCGTCTTGAGGATGATCGCATCGAGATCGCCCTCGACGTCCTGCGGACGGACTGCGCTGGCGTCATTCGATGCCGCCGATTCGCCGGACCCGTTCTGCTCGAGCGCACGCTGCATGCCCAGGCTCGGGCTCACGAATCGTCCAGCGCCGGTTCCCGTGACGTCGTCGGCCTCGACGAGCCAGGGCCGGTGACCCGTCACGATCTCGTGCAGCACGACACCGAGTGAGAACACGTCCATCCCCGTGTGCGCTGGCCCTCCTTGCAACTGCTCCGGGCTGGCATACGCCGGCGTCCCTCGCTTGAGCATCGGTTCTGTCGGGTGGCCGACTTCGAGACCCGCACGCGTCAGTGGCTTCGCGATGCCGAAATCGAGCAGCTTGGGCCTGCCGCTGGAATCGACCAGAATGTTCCCCGGTTTCAGGTCGCGATGGATCACGAGGTTCCGATTGGCTTCCGCGACCGCCTCGCAGACATGACTGAACAACTCGATCCGCTCTCGAAGCGCGAGCCGCTGGCGGGTGCAGAACTGCGTGATCGGCAGACCGTCGACGTACTCCATGACGAAGTACAGCCGTCCGCCCTGGGTGCCGGCATCGAACAGCTGGGCGATGTATGGGTGCTGCAGCGATCCGAGAATGCGGCGCTCCTGCTCGAATCGCGCCACGAGGTCGTCGGTTTGAAAGGTCGCATCGATGATTTTGATCGCGACTTCGCGGCTGAACGCGCCGTCGGCTCTACGTCCCAGATACACGCGGCCCATGCCACCGGCGCCAATCACCCGCACGGCTTCGTACGCCCCGAAGCGCTGCCTGACGAGCGGATCGACCACGGATGGCGTTTCGACGGTCTCGACACTCTCGTAGGCGTGGAGCAGACCACGCACTTCGTCGAACAGCGACGTGTTGTCGCCGCATTCGGTCTTCAGAAACTGGTCTCGGGTCTGCGGGGCGTGCTCGAGCGCGCGATCGAA
The DNA here is from genome assembly GCA_035649395.1 of Vicinamibacterales bacterium. Classification (GTDB taxonomy): domain Bacteria; phylum Acidobacteriota; class Vicinamibacteria; order Vicinamibacterales; family UBA2999; genus Gp6-AA40. The sequence continues at coordinate 1,139 of DASRJR010000460.1, read as the reverse complement.
CAGGTCACGAACGCGGTCGGGCGCGTCGCTCATAGGCTGGGGGGTGTTGTCGCGAGGCACGGAGTGTACCACAGCGCCAAGCCTCGACTGGTTTGCCCGACTACGCCCAAAAGGGAAACGTGATGACGTTCCAGCCTGGCGAGGTCAGTCAGCTCCTTCAACAATGGCGTGCCGGCGATCCGCACGCCGCGGATCAAGTCGTCGAGGCTGTCTACGGGGAGCTGCGGCGCATCGCCAGAGGGATGATGCGGGGAGAGCGCGCCGCTCATACACTGCAGCCCACGGCGCTCATTCACGAGGCCTATGTGCGCGTCTGTCGAGACGAGCCAGTGGATCTCGCGTCGAAGGCATCGTTCCTCAAGCTGATGGCGGTGCAGATGAAGCGCCATTTGATCGATCACGCGCGGCGGCGCGGAGCCGAGAAGCGCGGCGGTGGAATGGCGCACGAAGAAATCGGAAGCGTCGAGCCCGCTGCGAGCGAGCGCGATGACACGGGCGAGGCATTCCTCTCCCGTCTCGACGGGGCGCTCGAGAAGCTCGCTGCCGAGCATCCGCGCGTGGCGGAGATCATCCGCTTGCGGTTCGTCTCGGATCTGTCGATCGAAGAGACCGCCCGCGCGCTCGGAATGGGCAGCGGTACCGTCAAGCGCGATTTCGCCTTCGGCCGCGCCTGGTTGATTCGTGAACTAGGCACGCCGTCGTGACTCACTCCTAATCGATCCAGACGTTCGAACGGCTCCCGTGGCCGTCAAATGATCCGATCGGCGGCCGCCTGCGCCTGAAAGGGCAAAGGAGGTCACGATGAGCACCACGCTGAAAGGAATCGCGATCGGATTCGGGTTGGCCTTGTCCGTTGTTTCCGGCACCGCGTTCGTCTATCTCACCCCACGCATCGTCCTGATGCTCGCCTGCCTGGACGGCCACTGCTGATCCGGCACCCGCCCCGCGTCCCCACCTTCCGGCCAGCCAGGAGTGCGTCTGTCCTGGCTGGTTGTCCTTTGTACGCCTCCCACGTGTTCCGTCGCGACGATTCCCCCTCGATGATCCAGTTCTTCAGCGCCTGCGCCTGTAAGGGCAAAGGAGGTCGTCATGACCAAGTCACTGTTGAAGAAGATGATGGTTGCGGGTTTCGTGGTTGC
>DASRJR010000459.1:0-3119 GCA_035649395.1 Vicinamibacterales bacterium | reverse complement strand
GCGACGATGCCCGGCGCCTGCACGATGCGCACGTTGGCGTTGTAGACGGTGGGGAAGATCGCACTGGGCATGCCACGCGAGATGCAGCGCTCCCACAGGCTGAGGTCCTGCGGGCCGCTGAACGTGGTCGCGCCGAAGGTGCCGCGCGCTCCCTGATTACGCTTCTGCGCCTCGGGCACGACCGGCGGAATGCGGCCGTTCGGTGGATCGATCACGATCGACGTGCGCCGCGACGTCTTGCCGCGTTCGAGCCAGTGCGGCGGCGGCGACGTCGCCGAGCCGACCGCGCCGGCGTTGGAGCGATCGGCGGTCTCGAGATCGAACTCGGAGTTGTCGCTCTGAATCTGCTTCTCGGTCTGCGCCAGGCGCTGGGCGAACTCCTGATCGTTGAGCACTTGACGTTCGCCGTACTGCGCCGGCCGTTCGAACGGCACGCTCAACTCCGCTTCGCTGGTCCACGTGCCCTGCAGGTCTGGATCGCCCCACGGCGTGCGCGCCACTGACGACGAACCCTTTTGCTGTGCGAACGGCGCGCTTGTCAGCACCGCGGTCAGGATCGCAACGACGCCGATCGACATCCGCACACGCATGGTTGATCGCTCCCTGGGAAAAGGGGGGTCGGGAGTCATTTTACGAATTTCGAAAAATGACTCCCGACCCCATTTATTCCACGCCGAAGGCGAGCAGGACGTTGCCAGGCCGCCCGCCGAAGCCACCGTAGCCCGAGTTGACGTACATCATGCCGCCGGCGACGACCGGGCCGGGGCCGATCATCGATGCGCCCTTGGCCGGAACGCCGTTGATCGACTCGTACTCGCGGTTCGAATCGTACTGCCAGAGCACCGATCCGTCGCGCGTCGAATACGCGCGGATCACACCGTCGTTGGCACCGGAGAAGATCGCGCCGGGGATGAGCGTGATCGCGGCTGACTGTGCCGCGTTGCAGCCGCGAGCGGTGCCGCACGCCGGCGCGGCTGGTGGCGTGAACCAGACGCGCTCGCCGGTCCGGACGTTCACCGCGTGCAGCCCGCCCGGTTGAGGCTGGAGGATGTCGGACACCGCGAAATAGGCGCGCTCCTCGTCCACCGCGCCGCCCCACTCGATGCCGCCGAGCACGCCGCCCTGTCCGGCGCGGTATTGCCAGACGACGTCACCGCTCTTGTCGGGATCCATGGCCCACGCGATGCCGGATTTCTGTCCGATGACGATCAGGTCGCGGCCTTTCGCGCGAACGAGCATCGGCGGACTGCCGAAGTCGACGTCGGGCCCGTTCTCCACGGGACAGTTTGGATTGCCGGCGCGACAGTTACTCAAATACACGTCGTTCGGCGTGACCTGCTTCATCCAGCGAATGGCGCCGCTCGCGAGATCGAGGGCGACGACCGCATCGCTCGAGGGCTGCGCTGGAGGGCTGTAGGTGTTTCCCGTGGCGACGTAGAGCGCGCGGCGATTGACGTCGACGGTCGGTGGGGACCAGATGCCCGATCCAGATGGGCCCCACAGCGTGACACCCGCGGTGCTCGTGCCGCGCTTTTGCGGCTGATCGGGAATCATGTACGTCTTCCAGATAACGCGGCCCGTCGCAGCGTCGAGCGCGCTCACGCTGCCGCGGAACGTGCAGCAGGGATACTGCGGGTCGGCGCCTTGCGCTTCCTCGTACGACGAGACGGGGACATACAGACGCCCGTCGTGAAGGGTCGGTGAACCGGTGATTCGCGCGAACGGATGCTCTTCGACCTTGCGCGTCCAGATCATCGTGCCGGTGTCGGCGTTCAGCGCGTAGGCGTTGGCGGCGGTATCGCCGAAGAAGACAACGGCAGGCGACCCGGGCCGCGCCGGCGCCACGGCAATCGCCGTGCGGACGCCGCCGCTGGCGCTGAACGTCCAGTAGATGCAGCCGCTTCTCGCGTTGAGCGAATAGACGGTTCCGTTCTGACTGCCGACGAACACCCGTCCATCGGCGACGGTCGGCTGCGCCCACGCGACCGAGGCGTCGGGGAAACCGAATGACCACTTCAACGTGAGCTTCGGCACCTCGTCGGCGCGGAGCCCCGCCTTGTCGGCCGGTTGAAAGCGCGTATTGGTTGGAGCCGGGCTCCAGCCGCTCCAGTAGGGGAACGGCGTGAAATCGCGGATGTCGCCGGTGCTCGGTGCGATCGCGCAACGCCCACGCTCGGCACCGGTGACATCGCCGCCGACGCGCTTGCCGGTGACGAACTCCGCCACGGCGCGACGTTCGGGTCCGCTCAATCGCGATCCCTGCGGCCGCATCGCGCCGCTCAGCAGCGCGTCGATGATGGCTTGTGGCGTGCGCGAGCGCAGCGCGTCAACCGACGGCGCGCGCGAGTCGGCCGCGCCCGTGTGACAGTTCGCGCAGTTGCGTTGGAAAACCTGAGCCCCGTCCGCATTCTGGGCAGATGCCGATGTTGCCAGCAGGAGAAGCGAGGCGAAGAGGGATAACGGTTTCATCTCGTCCGGACCGACCGTACGGTAGGGCGATCTTACACTTTGTCGTCCGGCGTCGCCACGGAGAGCACGGAGGAATCAGGCCACTGAGGACGCGAAGATCAGGCCACTGAGAACACGAAGATCACTAAGGGTTGGGCCACTGAGAACACGGAGATCACGAAGGGTTGGCCACCAAGAACACCAAGAGGACTGAGGCGTCTCCGTTGAGAAGACTCAGTGCTCTTAGTGTCCTTGGTGGCCTGGTTCTCCGTGCCCTCCGTGGCTAGAAGTCGATCGTGGCGCTGAACTTCACGAAGCGCGGCTGCAGGATCGACGTTGGCGTCAACCACGAGCCGGCCGGGTTGGCCGCGGTCGGCAGCACGAACGTCTGGTTGTAGGTCAGCACCGGCGCCGAGTTCATCACGTTGTAGATGTCGAAGCCGACGTTGGTGCGCGTGCGCCCGAAGCGCAGGATCTTCGCGAACCGCAGATCGAATTCGTTGACGCGATCGCCGTAGAGCGTGCCCGGCTCGATCAGGTTGACGGTCGTGGTCGTTCCGGCCACGCCGGCATACGCGCGATTCAACCCGACGGTCGCCGTGTTGGGCGCGGCCCAGTTCGCGGCCAGGTCGCCGCCCTGATCGCTGCGGAACGTCCCCGAGACCAACACG
>DASRJR010000458.1:0-5903 GCA_035649395.1 Vicinamibacterales bacterium | reverse complement strand
ATGAGCCGTCGCGCCAACCCCGACGACACGAGGACGTTGTTCTTCTCGGTCACGATAACGCCTTCGACGTTGGGCAGCTTCTCGATGAGGGCCATACCCTTGTCAGGACCGAGCAGGAACACGCCGGTGGAGAGACCGTCCGCGATCGTCGAGCGCTCCGCCACGATCGTGACGCTGCGGGAACCGCGCGCCGGCTCGCCGAGATCAGGATCGATGATGTGATGGTAGCGGCGCCCGTCCTTCATGAAGAAGCGCTCGTAATCGCCTGACGTGCTGAACGCGCCGTCGGTGAGGTCCAGCGCCGCGAACATGCGATCCGCCGGGCCGCGCGGATCACGGATGCCGGTGCGCCATGGACGATCGCCGCGATGGCCCGACACGTACAAGTCGCCGCCGGATTGGATCATGAAGTCGCGCAGCCCATGGTCACGCATGATCGTCGCGGCCTTGTCGACGGCGTAGCCCTTCCCGATCCCGCCCAGATGCGCCCGCATCCGTTGCTGCTTCAGAAACGCGGTGCCCGCTGACTCGTCGACGATCAGATTCCGGTAGTCAATCAGCCGAGTCTTCGCGAGCACGTCAGCGTGCGACGGAATCGTCGCGTCGAGATCGTGATCGAACTTCCACAGTCCCGAGAGTGCGCCGAACGTGACGTCGAACTTGCCGCCGGTCCACTCGCTCACTTGATGGGCCGCCTGCAGGACGTCGCGCACGTCGCGGCTGACCGGCACCGGCGTGTCTCCTGCCGCCGCGTTCAGCCGCACGATGTCGCTGCCCTCGCGCCACACGCTCATCAGGGCGTCGAGCCGATCGAACTCGGCGAACACCGCCTCGAAGGCGGCGACCGCTTTCGCCTCGTCGGCGGTCCACGCCGTGAGGTGGAGCTCCGACCCCATGCTGACGCGCGAACGCTCGACGAGCGCAGCGGCGGCGGGCCCGGAATTCTCCGAAGCGTTGGATGCGCAGCCACCGACGCTCGCCGCGAACAGGAATGCGGCAACGATGCGCGTGGTCAATATCGCTCGACCGGGAAACCGAAGGCGTACACGGTGTTGTCGTAGGTGGCGACGTGGATCTGTCCGATGCCGGGCCAGGTGGCGGAGCCGCGCGCGAACGTGGCGATCGTCGTACCGCTGCTCCACAACTCTCGGCCCGTCAGCGCATCGAGCGCGTAGAGGACCGCGGGCACCGACCGTCGGGCGCGATCGGCGGCGTTGACGCTCGCACCTGCCGGCGGCACGAACTCGCCGCTCGACACCACGAAGGCCACTCCATTGACGATGACCGGCGAGAGCGGTGCGCGCATCTGTCGCGAGACCCAGCCGGACGCAATCGTGGGCGTGCCGTTCGAGATCGAGATCTTCATCGCTGCGACCGCAGTCGCCGTCGGCATCAGCACCCATGATGTGCCGGACGAATCCACCCAGGTCGAGAGGCCGGTCGGGACAAAGCCGCTTCGCTCACCCGTGACCGTCGCCGATCGAGCGACCAGCGCGTCGTGGGTCGGGCCGCCCAGCGACGTCGCGTCGAGGAGCACGATCGAACCGTCGCGAGCGGCAGCCGCCACGACTTCGCGATCGGCAACCTTCAGAATCGCTGGCGGTGTCACGAAATCGACGTCTGGCTGCGTGAACCAATCCGTGACCGTCAGATCCTGTGGATTGAGCGCAACCATCGCGTTCGCATAGCCACCGGCTCCAGACGCAGCCCTGGCACCGATCGCAACCACGAGCGTTCCATCGGAACGGAATGCCGGCGGGCCGGTGGGACTCCCGCCATCCGTCTTCCACGTTTTGACAGCGTTCCCGTCGCGAGTCAGATCGAGCGCCCACACGCCATCGGCGACGCCGCTGCAGCCGCGCATCGTCGTGGTGTAGACGATGTTGTTCAGCGCGATCAGATCCGACGCGCGCGCGTTCGGTGGGAGAAAGGTGAGCGGCCGCGCTACGTCCTTGCCCGTGTAGAGACCAAGTGTGTGCAATTGCCCGTCGCTCGACAGCGCATACACGACTGCCGGCGGTGGCGCAGGGGGCGGAGTTTGTGGCGGTGCCGGACCTCGAGCCGCAGCGGCGGGGCCCGGAGCTGCGGCGGCGCGGCCTCGGCCCATGAGATACGCCGGCACGCCTTCACCCGGAGCACCAACACCGCTCGTGTACGCAGGCCGAGTCTGGGGCCCGCGCGCGGGCCCGGGAATGGTCGGCACGGCACTCGCCGGTCGTGTCGCCGCGCTCGTGATCCCACCAGGACACTCCAGCGTCTCAGCGCGTCTACCACTGCTCTCCAACGTGCGCTGCCAGAAGAGCGCACCGGTGTCGTTGTCGACCGCGAACACACGATTCGCACTGCCGGTGATGAAGGATAACGGGATGCTGCCGAACCCGAGGTTCCCCATGACGACACCGGCGTTGAGAGCGTTCAGCTGCCGCGGCTGATTGTCGAGCGTCGCCTTCCATTGCAGCGTGAATCCAGGCTTCTGCATCGACTCCGTCGAGATCGCCGCATCGCCTCGGATCCATGACGTGCGCTGCGCATCGCCACGCCCGGTGACCCAATCCTGTTGAACGATCTTGCCGATCTGCGCGTACGAGACGACCGTGGCACAGACCGCACACGCGCCAATCGTGCCGACACGCGCGAACGTCACGGTGTCACACCGAAACAATAGAGATAGCCGTCGTACGTCGGCAGATACACCCGGCCGTTCGCGACGGTCAATCCACTGAAGTGGTTGAACGACGTGATCTGATTGCCGCTCGACCAGAGCTCTTTGCCGGTCATCGCATCGAGCGCGTAGAGCGTGGCGTGGGTCGAGTTCGAGATCCGCCGCGCCGACTGCCCGGTGACGCCTTTCAGGGCAGGGGCCGGACGGGCCGGTTCATCGAACGCGCGTTCGAATCCCTGCTGCCGTGTGTCCTCGCCGCTGCCATAGGTAAAGACGACGCCGTTGGCGACGAGCACTTCTTCGGCCATGTCCATATCACGCGACAGCCACGCCGGCGTCAGCGTCCAGTTGCCGCTGCGCTGTTCGAGCTTGAAGGCCGCGACGCCGCCGCGGACCGGACGCCCGTGTTCGATCGGCGCGTGGAAATTCTTGCTGACCGCTCCCCAGAATGGCACGAGCACCCAGGCCGTTCCGTTCGCATCCTCCCACGCCGCCATCGATCCCCACACTCCCGCTTCATCCAACATCGAGTCGTCATTGCAGATGAGCGGCGTTCGATACAACTCGCTGCGGTTATCGGCGCCGCCGAGGTTGTCGCGATCGAGCAGCCACACGCGGCATTCCTTGCTCGTGGCCAGCAGAAACTTACGCCCGCGGTAATCGACCGCCATCGGCGACACGTTGATATCGAGGTCGCGCTTGAACATCCAGTTGGCGTTCTTCGGCGCGTAATGGCCGGCGTACTGAAGCTGCTGATTGGCGTCGATCGACACACCGACGATGGCGTTGCCGAGATTCTTCTGCTCGGGGATGTACGGGTTGTCGCCCGTGCCCATGTAGACACGGCCTTCGGGATCGATGGCGGCGCCGCGACGCCCCCAGAGCCCGCCGCCCTGCGGCAGAAACGCGCTCGTCTTCTTCGTCGCGAGGTCGTACGAGAGGAACGCGTTGGGCCAGCCGCCGCATCCCTGCGCCAGCGTCGTGTAGATCACGCCGTTCACGAGATTGAGGGCGTACGGTTTCCCGTTGGGCGGCGCGAACTTCTCGGGCGGGGCGACGTCCGTCCCGTCGCTGACGTTGATCTGCCTGAGGCGACCGTCCCAACTGAGGGCGTAAGCGACGTACGTGCCCGGCGATGCCCCGGGGGCTATGACGGGGATGGCCGTCTGTCCACCAGGGCAGAGTGTGTTGGGCGGCGCGCCATTCGCGGGATCGGAAGCACTGTCGCCCCTCGACTCCGCTCGGGGCGACCCTGAGCCCGTCGAAGGGTCGAAGTGCCGCGACCAGAACATCTCGCCGCTCACGGCATCGACGCCGAACAGATCATCCGAGACACCGGGCACGACCAGAATCTGCCGCGGTCCGCGAGCGGTCGTCACGCCTTCGGCGACGAGCGGCGGGAAGAGGTTGTGCATCTCGCGCGGCGTGCTTTCGAGCTTCGTCTTCCAGAGCAACTTCATGCGGGAGACGTTCGCCGGCGTGAAGACCTTCTCGTTCTTGACCCACCCGGTGCGTTGAGGGTCAACGCCGGCAGTCAGATACTCCGCGGCCCGCATGGGTACGAGGATCGCGAGAACGAGGACCGCCGCAATCGCGCATCGACGCATGACAGCAGGCTACTGAAACAACAGCGGCGCCACTTCGTTGAGATAACGCCGCCACACCTGCCACGTGTGTGCGCCGTCGCTCACGCGGAACGTGTGCTTGACGCCGCTCGACTCGAGGAGGTGCGCAAACTCCTTGTTCGCGTTGAACAGCGTGTCGTCGGTGCCGCAGCCGACCCAAAGCAGCTTCAGCCGCTCGTTCATCTTGTTCGCGTCGGCGACGAGCGATTTGAAATCGAGGCCGCCGGCCTGCGGGGACGTCACGGCGCCGAGCGCCGCGCTGAACCCGGCGACGCGGCTGAACACATCCGTGTGGCTCAGCCCGATACCCAACGCCTGGCCGCCACCGAGCGACAAGCCGGCGATCGCTCGATGATCGCGATCGGCGTGCACCCGGTAGTTTGCCTGCACGAACGGAATCAGATCCTCGATCAGGTCACGGCTGAAGTCGTCACGCTGTCGCTTCATGGCGTCGGGCCCTTCGGCCAGCGGAGAGGTGGGCGGATAGGCGTACCCGTACGGCATCACGATGACGAGCGGCTTGAGCTTTCCGTCAGCAATCAGGTTGTCGAGAATCAGGTTCGCGCGACCGTTCTCGGTCCAACCGCTCTCGTCACCGCCGGCGCCATGAAACAGATAGAGCACCGGATAGCGTTCGGACGATCGTGCGTAGTTTGGCGGCGTGTAGATGAACACGCGGCGCACACCGTGAACGGTCTTCGAGTCGTACAGCCGCTGCTCCACCGCACCGTGAGCGACCGGTCTCAGATCGAAGAACCTCGGCGAGGCCCCCGGCACGTCGAGCCTGGCCCGCGTCATCGCGAGACCGTTGACCGAAAGCTGGTAGTTGTAGATGTCCGGAGACACCGGGCCGATGGTCACCGACCAGACGCCTTTTTCGTCCTTCTGAAGCGTTTCGGGTGCTTTGAGGAAATCGCCGGACACACGAACATCCGTTGCATTCGGCGCTGCGATGCGAAAGGTGACGCGACCGTCCGCGTGCACCTCTGGAGAGCGAACGGCCGGGCCGCCACGCTGAGCAAACACCGGGTGCGCCACGAGTATCGCGAGCACCATGGTCAGACGGAACGCCTTCATCGCCGTCCTCCTGATTCCTGATTCCCGCCGTTCGACTCCGCTCAGGGCACGCCGAGCATCGTCGAGGGGTGATTCCTGATTCCTGTTCAGCAGCACAGGCACTTCATCGGCCCGTGCCCCTCGGCGAGCACGCGACCGTCGTCGTTCGCGAGTGTAATCCCGAGAGCCCGGCCATCCTCGAGCCGGAGGACGAGTGACTTCCCGACCAGCGGCGCGAAATCAACCGATTGGACGGCGTCGAGCGAACCCTCGATGCGGTGAACGCCGGGGACCGGAACGCCGGACACATCGTGCATACCCTGGTATCTGGCAATCCGATAGCGAACCCGGCCGAGGACGTCGTCCTGAGTGCTCAGGTCGCCGACGCCGGCATATTCCTCGACGAGCTTCATCATTCCGGGGACCCTCTGCTCAGATCCTCCCACAAAGGCGGGGGCGGAAATTGATAGAATTCTTGTCTTCCGATGGCGATGAGGAGAAGCGTGCGCTTCGGGGTCGCCGCCTGGGCCATCGCCGTGTTGACGGCGATAAGCCACCCT
>DASRJR010000457.1:0-5396 GCA_035649395.1 Vicinamibacterales bacterium | reverse complement strand
GCTGTGCGCGACGTCGATGCCACCCTCGCAAGAGTCGAGGCTCTGGGGCTGCCACTGCTGAAACGTCCGTGGGGGGAGATCGAGGCCGTCGATTCCGAGGGGAACGTCTTCGCCCTCATACGGGCCACCTGAAGGTGGCCCCTACGCTCCTGAGGAGAGCGCTCCGCGGTCCGTAGTTATTACGCTTTGACTGCAACCGCAGCGACGGCATACGGCTGTCGCGCGGGGTCGAATCGACTGCGCAGCCGCTCCACCGTCGCCGACCAATCGATGCGTTCGAACAGCTCGGCGCTCATCCGACGCGCGCGCGGAGGCCGCTCGTACAGCGCGGCCACCCAATCCGGCCGCAATCGGCCCGACGCATCGATCGCCACCATCTCGAACTGCGGCCCGTCTTTATAGATCGCCACGACCCCTTCGCCGGACTCGCCGCCGGTGATCTCGAGGCGTGCGACGCGTCCATCAGCGCTGTCTTCGACCTGCGCGAGGATTCCCTCGACGAGCGGGTGACCCGATGCATAGAAGTCGCGCGCCTCGTCTTCGACCGCCTCCTCGCGATCGAACGATCCCACCCACGATGAACCGCCTGCCACGCCGGGAAGACTGTCGACGAGCGCCTCGTTGCCGAACTCGATCGCGAAGCGCCGCCGCCCCTTCAACGACTCGACGCTGAAGCCCAATCGGGAGGAGGCCTTGACGACGACGCTCTCGATCACGGCGTCGAGATCAGACGGCACGCGCGCGAGGATCTCCGGACCCATCTCAGAGAGATACGGGTCGCGATGGAGCTGCTGATATGCGGCTTCTTGGATGCGAGTGCGCGCCGCGCGCGCATCGGCGACGAGCTGCTCGAGACGCGGCGTGGTGAGCGCGGCGTCGGGATCGAGTGCGATCGCCTCGAGCGCGGATTCGAGGTGGACGAGCTGCGGCTCCAGGCCTGCCAGCGGCTCCCGGAACACTCCGAGCGCCTCGAACACCCGCACCACATCCGCGACGATGCCGCGGGGCGGCCGGAAGTAGATGATCTCGACCGGGATCCGGCGGCCGATGCGATCGAGTCGACCGATGCGCTGCTCGACCACCTCGGGTTTCCACGGCAGGTCGAACAGCACCAGCCGCCGGCAGAACTCGAAGTTGCGCCCTTCGCCTCCGGCTTCGGTCGACACGAGCAGGCTGGGTCCGTCCGACTGACGAAAGCGAGCGACCTCGGTATCTCGTTGTACTGGGCTCATGTCTTCGTGAAACGCGCCCGTGGGGAGCTGCACGCGATGACTGAGCATCATGCGCAGCATCTCGAGCGTCTCGCGATGCGCCGCGAACACCAGCGTCTTCTCGCCGGCACGCCGCCATCGCGGCGCTTGCGTCACGAGCCACTGGACGCGTGGGTCGTCAGCATCGATCGTGCTCGCCTGCTGGCGAAGCTCCTGGTCGTCCGCGCTCAGCACGGCAGCCAATGCCGCACCTGACGCAACCGCGCGACGAACGCGATCAATCTTGCGCCGCTGCCCGACAACGTTTGGCGCAGGCAGCCGACGGATCGCGGCCTCGAGCTCCTCGCGTCGTCTCGAGCCTTTCGGGTCGTCGACGTCAACGGGCATGCCCACTCGCGGCGGCAAACCGCCGATGTCGGTGCGACGTGTGGAGCTGGTGCAGGGTGGCAATGGAACGCCCTGCGCAAGCCGCGCCTCGAAGCTGAGGTCGTCTGGAAACTCGTCCGGCCTGAGTAGCTGCAGCAGCCGAAAGAAGCCGTGTGCGTCGTCTTCGAGCGGCGTCGCGCTCAGCAGGAGGACGTGCCGCCCGAGTCGGGCGATCGGCGCGATCGCTCTCCAGGCAGGCTCGCCGGGGTGCCCGGGCGGTCGCCGCAGACGCTGCGCTTCGTCCACGATGAGCAGGTCGATGCCGGCATTGACCGCGTGGGTCGTCAACTCGGGTCGCTCGACCAGCATCTCGATGGCGATCACGGCGCGGCGATGCACGTCGAATGGGTTGAACTCGGACCCGAAGTCGCGAGACACATCGGCCAGACGTGCGCTGTCGAGCAACGTGAACACATGGTGATACTTGCGCCACAGCTCGCCGAGCCACTGCACCGTCAGCGCGTTCGGCGCAACGACGAGACAGCGTTCGATCTTCCTCGTGTGCACGAGGCGTGTGAGGATCAAGCACGCCTCGATCGTCTTGCCGAGCCCGACTTCGTCAGCTAAGAGCCAACGCACAGGATCCATCCGCGTCGCGCGCTCGGCCACGTAGAGTTGATGCGGAAACAACCGCACGCGCCCGCCCAGAAAGGAGCCAAGGCCGTCTGCCTCTCGTCGCGACAGCAGATGGAGCACCTCGAGCCGCAAGAGGAAATCCCTCGCATCGTCGCTGTCACCTCGTGCGAGACGAGCGAACAGCTCACCCTCGTGCCGCCGCGGCCGCGACACGTGCTCCGGCTCGACGCGTTCGAGCGCCTCGGCACTGGCGGCGAGACGCAACCGTGTGCCCGACGCCTGGAATTCCACGACAAGCGTGCGCCCCTCGATCGCCGCGACGCGGCCGACGCCGAGCTCAGGATTGTGGCGATGGGCGAGGTGATCCCCGGTCTTCCAGGCGGTTGGCAGTGAGCGGTCTCCCGTCTTTCGATCGTATGGCAACGGAGGTCCGGCCGCCTGTAGTGTCCGGCTTCAGCCGGACTATTCGCTTCGGAGCGCGACGAGGGGATCCACGCGCGCGGCGCGTCGAGCCGGAACATAACAGGCGAGCAGCGCGATCGCGACGAGCAGCGCTGCGGCTGTCACGAACGTAAGCGGATCGTCGGGTCTCACCTCGTACAACAAGCTCGCGATGACTCGACTCAATGCGAACGCTCCAGCCAAGCCCAGACACGTGCCGATAACGGCCGACCTCAGCCCTCCGCCCAGCACGAGCATGACGAGGTCGCGCTTGGTCGCCCCTACGGCCATCCGCAGGCCGAACTCGGGTGTGCGTTGGCCAACCGAGTAGGCGACAACTCCGTAGAGGCCGAGTGCCGCCAGCAGCACCGCGATCGCTGCGAATGCCTCGGCGATGATCGTTGTCAGCCGCGGGCTGGCCACCGTCTCAACGAGCCAGTCGTCGAGGGTCCGCACCTGATCCAGCGGAATCGACGGATCGCCCTCTCGCACGGCGGCACGCAATCGCGCGACGAGCGATGCGGGCTCGCGCGTCGTCCGCAACACGACGGTCATCGTCGTTTGAGGGAATTGATTCGCCGCGAGATAGATGCTCGAGCGTGGCTGACGCTCGAGCCCGCCGCCACGGGTACCGACGACGTCGGCACCGCGAACATCGCCGACGACGCCGACGACTTCGTGCAGTCTCCCGTCTCGTTGGAGCTGCTGCCCGATCGGGTTGCTCCCGGGCCATAACTGACGCGCGGCGCTCTGACTGACGATGACGACCGGCGGCGCCTCGGCGCGATCCCGCTCGTCGAACGACCGCCCTGCCACGATCGGAATGCTCAACGTCCGGAAATAGTCGTCGCTGACAATGTGTTCGGCCGCCGTTCCGGTGAATGTGGCGTCTCGATTGCCAACGACCGCGGCTCTCCGGACACCCGGCCCGAACGGTACGCTTGTCGCAAACGCGGCCGCATTTACCTGCGGCTGGTCCGCGAGGGACCGAACGAGTTGCCGGTAGAACAGCGACCGGCTGGCGCCGTCCGCATACGTGCGCGGCAAACCGATCCTCGCTGTCAACACACCGGTTGGCTCGAAGCCCAGAGGCGCGCGATACAGCTGCACGAAGCTTTGCAGCACCAACGCGCCTCCAACGAGCAGCATCGTCGCGAGCGACATCTGCGTGACGACGAGCCCTTGACGCAGCACGGAGCGCGAGCCGCCGGCGACTCCCCTGCCGCCCTGCGAGAGGGCCGCCAGCGGATCGACGCGACTGACTCGCAGCGCCGGCAGGATGCCGAACAGCGCACCACTTCCGATCGTCACCAGAAGGCCGAAGGCGAGCACGGCCAGATCGACCCGCACGTCGGCGATGCGTGGCAGGGTCGGCGGGAGCAGCGTTCGCAGCACATCGAGCGTCACAAAGAACACGCCGAGGCCGATGCACCCGCTGATAACCGCAAGGCCCACGCTCTCTGTCAGCACCAGCTGCACGAGGCGCCGGCGATCGGCACCAAGCGCGGTTCGCAAGGCGAGCTCACGCCGACGCCCCATTGCCTTCGCCAGCACGAGGTTCGAGACGTTGGCGCAGGCGATCAGCATGACGATGACGACCGCGGCTAACAGTGCGAGCAGAGCGGGACGGACGCCTTGATCCAGCATCGATTCCTGTATTGACTGCAGACGAATGCCCCATCCCGTATTGGTCGTCGGGAATTCGCGGGCCATTGCAGCGGCGATGGCGCTGAGCTCGGCGCCCCCCTGTTCGGGCGACACGCCCGCGCGAAGCCGGCCGACGACACGCAAGGTGTGATTGCCGCGATTCTCTCGCGCCGGGTCGAAGCGGAAGGGCAGGAACACCTGCGGATCTGCCACGGACGACACTTGCGATCGACCGACTTCCCGGAACGTGTCGGGGACCACGCCGATGATTTCGTAGCGCTCACCCGCCAGCGTGATCGTCTTGCCGACGGTCGACGGATCGCCGCCATAGCGGCGCCGCCACAACGACCGTGAGATGAGCGCCACCGGCGCACTCCCGGGCCGCTCATCCTCCGGTCGCAGCTCGCGACCGGCGACTGGCGCCACGCCGAGCACACGGAACAACGACGCCGTGACCATCGTTCCGGCCAGCCGTTCGGGGTCGCCGTCACCGGTGAGGTTGTAGGCGTCTCCCCGGAATGCCGCGAGCGCGTCGAACGTCCTGGTGCGGTCCGACCACGTCAGGTAGTTGAGCGCGGACGCGCGCGTCGGGCCGTTTTCGTTTTCCTCGAACAGCTCGATCAGGCGGTCGGGTGAGGGATATGGAAGGGGCCGCAAGAGCACGGCGTAGACCACACTGAACACCGCCACATTGGCGCCGACGCCCAGCGCCAGCGTCACGATCGCGGTGATCGCCAGCAGCGGCGTGCGCCGCCAGCTTCGGAACGTGTGTCGAATGCCTTCCGTCAGCATCGAACCCTCCCCTGTGGCCTCAGTCTGCCATAACGGCTCGACCCGTTTACCCGCATGCGATTCGCTCGACCCGACAACGTGTTTGAGCGTGAAGACGTCGCCTCGTCAACCTAGCCTGTTCTTTCCGCAGCCGCGGAGTGTTGTTCCTCCGGTGGCCGCAGGTGACGAAACGAGCGATAGAGCACCACGTCGTAGATGATCTTCAACGATCCGCCGATGAACAGCGGCGCGGCGAGCGCGACGTGCTGCATCATCGCTCCACCGAGCAGCGGGCCGACGGCCCATCCAGCGTTGCGGGCGACG
>DASRJR010000456.1:0-22153 GCA_035649395.1 Vicinamibacterales bacterium | reverse complement strand
GGGCACGGGCATCTTGCCGCGCTCCTTCAGCACCGTCGCCAGATCCGACCCCTCGAGGTACGGCATCGTGATGTACTTGATGCCGTCGATCTCGCCGAGATCGTGGATGCGCACGACGTTCTTGTGCGTGACCTGACGGGCTAGCACGAGCTCCTGCTTGAAGCGCCGCTCCATCTCGCGCGCGGCGGCCGGATCGTTCGACGATTCCGGCCGGATCACTTTCAGCGCGACCCCCATGCCGAGCTCGGTATCCCACGCGTGATACACCGCCCCCATGCCGCCGATGCCGAGCACGCGGATGATGTGATAGCGATTGCTGAACGCCTGGCCGACTTCGAGCGGTCCGGTCGGCCCTTCGGTGGTCTTGGCGCCGCTGCGCGTTCCGACCGACGTTCCCTGCCGCTGCCCGGTCGGCGGCCGTGTTGCCGGGCGCGTCGGCGGACGCACGGTGGGCGGGCGTGGCGCCTCGACGAACCTGGTCTCGTCGGGGTCGGACGGCGCGGGCGAGCTCGCCATCCGCGTGACGTCGGGATCGACGAATCTCGTGGCGTCGGGATCCTCGGCCGGGGGCTCAACAAATCTCGTCGCATCCGGATCGACGAACTGCGTGGCCTCGTCGGGATTGACAAACCGCGTGACGTACGGATCCTCGGGCTCGTTCGTTCTACCTGATTCGGCTTCTGCATTCCCTGCGGCGCGTGTTCCAGGCGGCGCGGATTCGAAACGCGTGGCGTCGTCATCGAGCGACGCGCCCTGCGGATCGATGAAAACCGTTTTGTCGTTGTCGTCATCCCGCGGAGCAACGGGAGGCGGTGTGAGCACACCTGCAGCCACTTGACGTTGCGGCCGTACAGCGCGCGCGCATGCGAAACACCTGTCGGCAGTTGCCGACAGTGTTGCGCCGCAATGGGGACAGGTCACCTGGTGCTCCGAGCCGCCCCCGCTCATGCCAGTCGGAGGGTCAGCGCGAAATTGTTGTGCAAGTTGAGATTATGTGCGGGTTTACGCAGCGGGAACAAGCCAAAACGGGTCTCCCGACGCCCCGCCACGGTCCCCCCATACCCTTCCCAACGTTCGCGTCGGAGGGACCGAACACCCCTACAGATGGGCTATTTGGCGGAACAGGGTGTCGGATTCCAGCCGACGGCGCCCGCGAGCTTCTTGAAATCCGAGGTCGTGAGGTAGGGACGGGTGAAATACGCGGGATCTTCCACGCGCGTGGTCACGGTCAACCAGTTATCCCCATTCGGGAGGGTATTGACGTCGAAGTATTCCGTGACCACCGCGTCCTTGCTGTGGGGGGCGCCGTTGCGTCGCACGTAGCCGCCGCGGAGGTTGGTGGTCACCACCTTCATGCTGCCGCGCCGCGGGGTCCCTCGCCCGGGCGCGTACTGCCACGAGGCGACGGACCGCCCCTGCCAACTCGGCTCGCCAGGGGCTGGCGCCGTCGTGCCGAAGTACAACCGGCGAGTCTGCGTGCCCAAGTCAGTGTCGATCCGGATTGTGTTCGCGTCTTCCCACGTGACGTGGAGACGCGTGGGCATGCGCATGATATTGGCCGCGCCGTAGGCGCGGCACTGCTCGCCTGCCGCCTCGTCGCGCGCCGGGTCCCAGCTGTCGCCGAGCTTGCGCCCTTCGGCATTGAGCGGCAGCGTCTCGTAAACGCCCTTCTTCGGCGTCACCATCCGGAACTTCCAGTCTTCCGTGATCACGGAGACCCAGTAGCCGGTGAGATCGAATGCCGCCGCGTCACGCGGCGCCGCGGGCGGACCGCCGCGGCCACCACGCTGAGCGTCGAGCGTGATCGCCGACGCCAGCAGGAGCCCGACGATCGCGGCGCATTTAGTCAACAGCCTCACCCGCCCTCGATCCCCATGAGAAGCCATCGAGCGGCCGCTTCAGCGTGACCATCAGCGCTCTGAATTCGCCGGGCACGCGCGACGGACGCCCGACGATGACCACCTGGTCACCGACTTTGAGCGATTCGCGGTTCACGCCGGCTGTCGCCAGCTGCGCCGTTCCGCTCCATTCCACTGCCCATCGCTGCTGCACGCCTTCCTGATCGGGCGCCTGCAGCGTGACGAAGGAATGCGGATTGCGGTACGAAAACTGGAGGATTTTGCCCTCGAGCTTGACCTCCCGGCTCGTGTCGTAGGTCGCGCCGTAGGAATGGTGGGCATACGCGGCCGAGCCAGCGAACATCACCGCGACACCGACGATGTAGAGGCGGGTCTTCAGACCCGCCGTGAGCAGTCTGCCCATCACTTCTTCTCCTGAAGACTCTTGTAGACCGCTTCCACGAACATGTCGGTCGTCCATGGCCCTGTGGTCGAACCGTAGCGGCCGTCGAAGTCCATTGTCGGCCGCGCGGCCTTGACCTGCGCGAGCGTCATCCCCTTCTTGATCGAGTCGCGGATGCGATCGCGGATCATCGTGAGCATGTTGCGGTACGAGGCGACGTCGGCGGTGTCCGACAGGCGGCCGCGGCTGGGCACGATCCAGGTGCCGCCTTGGCCCCGATACTCGGCCACCGCGAGATCGAGAATGTGGTTGAGGCCGTCGATCACGCCCTGAATGTTTCCGCCCTTCTCGAGATCGATCACGGGATAGCTGACGGTGGAGAAGAGATTGCCAGCGGCAATCACTTCGGAGTGGCGGAAGTAGACGAAGCTGTCGCCGTCGGTGTTCGCTGCCGGCGCGCCGTAGACGATCACGGCTTCACCGTTGAAGTACTCGGGCAGCTTGTGGAACTCGTCGAAGAAAGTATCCGTCGGCCAGGCCGGCGTCGGCATCGCTGGAATCTTTCCCGCCGGCGCGCTGACCCGGTTGAGCACGTTCTCGTGCGCAATGATCGACGCGCGCGAGCCGACGCCTGCGGTCGCGCCGCCGAAACCGCCTCCGCGTGGGAAGAATCCGCTCGCGGCGATCTTCTCGTTGCCGGCGACGTGGTCGGTTGCGGCGCTCGTGTTGATGATGTAGCGCAGCGGTCGCGGCGGCGCCGGAGAGCTGGTGACGGCACTGAAGTACGGGCTGGCCCATCCCCAGGCGCCGGGGCAATTCGCGCCCGCGCACTTGTTCGCCGTCGCGGGCGCAATCACCGTCTTACCCAACTCCTTGACCGCCGCGATGACCTTGTCCGTCATCGCCGCCGATCCGGTGTTGACGATGAGGACGCCGTCGTTGCCGAGCGACACGGTGACGTTGGTGCCATCGACGACGAGCATCTGAATGTTGCCCTGCACCGGCAGCGCATGGACCTCGCCATCGCGCGGGCTCTGATCCGCGATTGCTTTATCGATGGCGACCGTCGACTTGGACGAAGGCACGCGGAGTGTACTCGCCGTGGCCGGTGCCGCGAGAGCCGAGCGGTATTCCGGGTAAAGCGTTTTCACGCCTCCGCGAGTGGGCTCCTGGGGGATCCAGTCTTCCTTCTTCAGCCACTCGGTGAGCGCGGTGTTCTGCCCGGGCAGGAAGTGCGGCACCCAGTGCCGATCGCTGCCGCCGTTCTCGGCAAACGCCGACGCGTTGCACGTCTCCATGTTGACCGTGGCCGTCGGGTCGTAGACGTAGGTGGTCGACTGCACGAACGGCTCGTCCTGATAGATCGGGTCGTCGACGACACTGACGATCGTGAGGATGTCGTCGTGGCGCGTCAGGTACTCGGTCATCGTGTACAGATCGCTCGTCTGCGGTCCGCCGCGCTTCAAGTACCCGTCTTTGAGGTGCGTCGTCGTGATCTTCAGCGTGTTGCCGCTCCACTCCCCCGTCGAGAAGCCGGTCCAGCTGTGCGGTGCCCAGGCGGGTGGATGGGGCCGGCCGTCCATGAACACCGGGCGATCGAGCGAGCGCATGAACTGAATGTGATAGACCGAGACCTCGCGCGTCAGCGGGTCCTGCTCCTTGAGGATGCGCGCGCCGCCGAGCCCGCGCCATTGGTGCGGCGCCGAATGCGGGCGGCACTGGTATTCCGGTGTGCCCCAGATCGACTCGGCGCTCGTATCTGCACGCATGCGACCGGCGTCGTTGAAGGGAATCCCGAGATAGTCGCCGAGCGGCGGCTGGCCCGACGCCCCGAGGGCGCCGGCCTCTTCGTCGTTCTCGAGCCGCCATTCGCCGGAAATGTCGGGTGGGGTCGCCGGCCGCGCGGGCTGCGCGAACGTCGGCGTGCTCAGCAACATGGCCGCGGTGAAGAGCACCAGGGTTTTCACAACGCGAAATTATGAACCCGGAACGCGGGTTCTCCAAACGATCAGATCGTTCGACGGCCTACCTGTAACAAATCGTTCCCCGCCCTTTAGAGGTCCATGCGCCCCGAACTCGGCGACGCGCCGTCGTCGGGAGCGGTGCGCACAACGATCGAGCAGACGAGAAGGAGGGGTTGTCACGTGACGGAATTGCTGATGGTCCTGGTGCTGCCCGGCGGCTCGGGTTCGAAGACGCCTTCAACTTCGACGTTCACCCAACGAAGGGCTTGCTCTGTGCAGCCAAATCGAAGGCAAGAACGGTCTGCGCCGCTCTCGCCGCGCAGCCGCGGACCGGTTCACATCGCAGCACGTCGCGAGGCTCGGCGCTCCGCTCGCCTCGGTGCTGGCGGACTCGAAGACCGACTATCTCGTTCGCGTGTCCCGGCCGCTGGCTGCGCGCGCCGATCATCCGCCGGCCCGCTCGCGGCTGCGGGTCATCCAGGAACCGACTGATACCGAGGCCGGCAGCGGGTTCGCGTGCGGCGACGACTGACCGCCTTTTTCCCACGCCGTGTGGACTCACACACAGGCCGTGCGAAGTATTCGCCGTCGGCGCGCACTATTCACCACCGCGGCCTCTCGGCGTTCCCCTCACCTGGCGATTTCGCGGCGGGAACCGGCTGGCAGGGCCTCATGGCTCTGACGCCGGGGGGGCACGCAGCTTGCTCGCACAGGCTCACGGAGGTGTGGTCATGGTTGTGAGAAGCATTCTGGTTCCAACCGATTTCAGCCCGACGTCTGATGCGGCCCTTCGTTACGCGACGCAAATGGCCCTGACAATGGGCGCACGCCTCTATCTGATGCACGTACCAGGGAAGACCGGCGAGCATTTCGAGGCGAACTTCCCGCTCGGACGATTCGAGACCGCGAGCCGCGAGCGGCTGTCATCCTTCCTGACACCGGAAGAACTCGAACGGCTGCGCCCCGAATACGCCCTACGCGTCGGTGTGCCCGCCGAGGAGATCGTGCGCTACGCGAATGCCTGCGATGCTGACCTGATCATCATGGGCACGCACGGTCGAAGCGGTATCGCGCATGTGCTGATGGGCAGCGTGGCGGAACAAGTCGTACGGGTGTCACCCTGCCCAGTGCTGCTCGTCCGAGCGCCAAAGCGTGCGGCAGTATCACAGGGGGTCGCCGTGACGGTGCCGCCGGTCAGTAAGACGCTCGGGCTGAATCCAAACGATGTGACGCGCGTGTGAGTGACAGGCGTGCGAGATGACTCGGCCGTCGGGGAAAGCGACCGAGGCTGAGGGCGTTGGTCCGTCGGCGCCAGGGGACGCGATTCCACGATGTGCGATTGAGCGAGAGCATGAGCTCGATGAGCAGGCGGGGAGTCGTATCGGCATGATCCACGCGCTCGACGGCAACGGTCCACGCACCTGTCATCAGCCATGTGGCGACTCCCGGCCGCGCAGGCGGCGAACCGGTTCCGATCGCAGGACGTCGCAGGGCTCGGCGTTCCGGCGGTCTCGGAGGCGACGAATGCCCGATCGGCGCTGAGTGTTGTCTCGTCCAGCGGGGTGATGCTTCGCGATCGGATGAGACATAATCTAGGCGCATTGGGGGACTTCATGCGCCTTCACCTCTCGGTGTGCAGTGTCTGCGTCCTCGTCCAGGCGTTTACCGGTTTGACGCTCGACGCGCAGGCGCCGTCAAGAACCGTGGCCGTCTCAACCGCCGCTGCGGCGTCGACGTATTCAGTCCCGAAAACGCCGTGGGGTGATCCCGATCTGCAGGCGACGTGGTCGGGTGACTCGGCATTCGGGATTCCGCTTCAGCGTCCGGAGAATCTCGGGACGAAAGCCGAGCTCACCGACGAAGAGTTCACCGCGAAGCTGAAGCGCGACGAAGACACCCGGAAGCGCGCCGAAAACGCCGTCGGATCGTTCCGCAACGACAACGCGTGGCTGACCCGCTCGTTCCGCCAGACGTCGCTCATCGTCGATCCGGCGAACGGCCGCACTCCGCCGCTCGTGGCCGGCGCCGAGAAGCGGCGCACGCCGCAGGGCACATACGGCAACGGTCCGCTCAACGGCCCCCAGGATTTCACGCTCTACGACCGCTGCATCACGCTGGGTGTCGTCGGATCGATGACGCCGAAGATCTACGGCAACGGCTATCGCATCGTGCAAGCGCCGGGGTATGTCGTGCTGATGGCGGAGATGATTCACGAAGCACGAGTGATCCCGCTCGACGGCCGTCCGCATGTTGGAGCCGCCGTCCGCGGATACATGGGCGACTCGCGCGGGCACTTCGAGGGCAACACGCTGGTCATCGAGACGACGAATTTCAACGGCAAGGCGACCGTGCCAGGTAATCCGGTGCTCGCGAGTACCGAGCTGAAGATCGTGGAGCGCATCACGCGGATCGAGAAGGACCTGCTCCGTTATGAGGCGACGATCACCGACCCGAACACGTACACGAAACCGTACACGCTGGTGATTCCATTCACGTCGCCCGAGGGATATCAGGTGCTGCCGTACGAGTGTCACGAGGGCAACCTCGCCGTGCTGCAGGGACTCGGTGGCGAGCGCGCCGAAGACAAAGCGCTCGAAGAAGATGCCAAGCGCGGCATCATCCGTCCGCGTCGTCCGATTCAGGGAGAGCTGTCCGTCGGCGGTCAGCCGATTCAACAGAACGCGCCCGCGAACCAGCGGTGACAGATCTGTAAAGGGGTCGGGAGTCATTTTACCGATTTCGAAAAATGACTCCCGACCCCATTTGAGGCAACGAGTATGAGAGTGAGTCGTGTGGTCGGGTTCGTCGGGACGCTCGCGCTGATCGCAGCGATCGGATCGCAGGTCGGCCTCGGTCAGCAGAAGGTGCCATTTTCGGGCGGGATTCCTGTCGCGCCCACCGCGCTCGCGAACAAGCCGCTGCCGGCGATGCCGGTCGTCTACGACACGGCTGAGGGTCAGCGCATTCGTGTCGTCGCGGTCACGCGTGCGCTCGAGTTCCCATGGAGTTTCGCGTTCCTGCCCGACGGCACGATGCTCGTCACCGAACGCGCCGGCCGCTTGCGCGTGATTCGCAACGGCAAGCTCGATCCACAGCCGGTCGCGGGCGGACCGAAGTCGTACTGGACAGGGGAGTCGGGTTTGCCCGGCGCGGTGCACGGCTACATGGACGTGGCGCTCCACCCGAAGTTTGCCGAGAACAAGCTGGTGTATCTCAGTTACACCAAGCCGCTCGATGAGAAGCGCCGCGTGGTCGCCGTCGCGCGCGGGAAGTTCGACGGCCATGCGCTGAGCGAGGTGAAAGATATCTGGGTGGCGCCGAATGCCGGGACGACCAAGATCGCATTCGGCAAGGACGGCACGCTGTTCGTGACGACGACGTCGGGTCCCGGCGATCCGAACGATCCGCAGAACCCGAATTCGCTCGGCGGCAAAGTGCTTCGCTTCAACGACGACGGCAGCGTTCCAAAGGACAATCCATTCGCCGGCAAGCCGAACGCGCGGGCGGAAGTGTATACGCTCGGCCATCGCAGCGCGCTGGGACTGGCGCTCAACCCCTCCACCGGCGACATGTGGCTGAACGAGAACGGACCCAACGGCGGCGACGAGATCAACATCCTCAAACCCGGCGGCAACTACGGTTGGCCGATTGTGAGCTACGGCCGCCAGTATCCCGGACCCTGGCAGAACGCGCAGTTCTGGAAAGAGGGCTTCGAGTACCCGATCGTCTACTGGACGCCGTCAATCGCGGTGTCGGGCATGGCCTTCTACACCGGCGACAAGCTGCTGAAGTGGAAGGGCGATGTGTTCGTCGGATCGCTGCGCACCGGCGAGATCCCCGGGACCGGACATCTCGAACGCATTCTCTTCAACGAGAAATTCGAGGAGCTGCGCCGCGAGTCGCTGCTCGTCGATCTGCGCCAACGCATCCGCGACGTGCGACAGGGCCCGGACGGGCTGCTGTATCTCATCACCGACCAGAAGGAAGGCGCGGTGCTGAGGATCGAACCGGCGAACTAGCGGCGCGCGGCTTCGCCGCGCGAGGTGCGGGCACGCGCTGCGCGCGTGAGGTGCGGGCGCGCGGCTTCGCCTTGCGAGGTGCGGGCACGCGCTGCGCGCGTGAGGTGCGAGCGCTCGGCTTCGCCTTCGCGAGGTGCGGCACGCGCTGCGCGCGTGGGGTGCGGGCACACCGTGCGCGCGTGAGCTGCCGACGCTCACTTCGTTCGCGCGGTGCGGGGGCGCGGCTTCGCCGCGCGGGGTGGCGGCGCTGGCTGA
This sequence comes from Vicinamibacterales bacterium, assembly GCA_035649395.1. Taxonomy (GTDB): domain Bacteria; phylum Acidobacteriota; class Vicinamibacteria; order Vicinamibacterales; family UBA2999; genus Gp6-AA40. Next base: position 13,674 of record DASRJR010000456.1, on the reverse strand, counting down.
CGGTCACGAGACGCGGGTGCCGCTCGAGGGCGTTCGCGTGGACGCCTACCTCGGTTGTTCTTCGCATCGGGCGTCGCACGCAGAAACGCGATGAAGCGAGTGAGCGCCGGACGGAGATGGAACGCCAGCCGTTGAAACTCTCTGAGATCCGCGGCGCTGACGTATCCCTTTTGCCTCGCACCTCGCATCGCGTCGCGAATCTCATTCAGGGAACGACGCGAATAGCTCAAGTAGCGCGCGAACTCGCCGTGCGTTTCACATGCAAACCCTTCGGCGATATTTCGGCAGATCGAATTCACCGCGTCGTCAGCTTGCTCCTGCGCCCGGAAATCGCGTGCAAACCTTGGCCCTCCGGTGAGCTTGAATACTTCCGTTCTCAGTTGGTCTCCGATTCGCCAGACAGCCAACTCCGTGTAATGGCGTGCTCCGTCCATAGAAATGAACAGAGCACGCGCGATGCCGTCATCGTGTTCCTTTGTTTCTGCGCAAAGGGCCGCTGAAGTCGGCAGAATCCGCCACTTCCCGCCCTCAGATAAGTGGCACGATCTGAGTACGCCGCCGCCGGGTACCGCACCTCGCGAACGAAGTGAGCGCCCGCACCCCGCGAGGCGAAGCCGAGCGCCCGCACCCCGCGCGGCGCAGCCGCGCGCCCGCACCCCACGCGCGGAGCGCGTGCCCGCACCTCGCGAGCGCAGCGAGCGCCCGACGAGGTCCGTGCGCCATGGATCAGCAGGAAATACAGCTGCTGTGAGGCTCCGAGCGCGGCGAACGCGCGATGAGGGTGACGCAGCAGGCGGATCGCGTGCTGATCGATCGGATTCGTGGAAAGGCTCTTGCATCGCGTGAATCAGGGAGGACGTTTATGCCTGAGAAGGCCACACTGCAGAGTGCACGCAAGGCGAAGCGATCAGGCAAGGCGCCGACGACGCAGGCCGGGGCGTTCGTGCGCGAGGAGATTCATCACGTGCGCGAGGGCAAGCACGGAGCGCGATCGACCAAGCAGGCGATCGCGATCGGGCTTTCGAAGGCGCGTCGCGCCGGCGTGAAGCTGCCGACACCACCGTCGACTGCCACGCCGGAGACCAAGCGCAGCGCCGCAAGCGCCACTCGAGCGTCGCGGCAAGGGACGCGTCGATCGCTGCGTCGGTCGCGCGCCGTGACGTCCGCGTTGAAACGTGAAGGGCGTCAGGCGGCGTCGAGCGGCGCGCTTGCACGTCAGGCCAAGTCCGCTGCGCGCCGCCGTTCAGCTGCGTCGCGCCGGCGGTCCGCACGGCAGGCCGTTCGCACGAAGGGGCCACGCGTTCGTCGCCAGGCCGCGCGCAAGGCCGCGAGAACCCGGCAGCGCCGGCGGCGCGCTCAGGCGTCCAGCTGACGTGTAAGGACGGCAGATGGCCACGCCGCAACCGCCGCCCGAGCCCGAACCGCTGCCTCCCCCCTCGCCGGAACCGCTGCCCGAACCGGGGCCGACCGATCCGAGCCCGCCGCCCGAGCCGGCGGGCTCGCGGCGCTGATTCACACCGACGCGTGGTTCGGAAAGAATTCTTTCCAGCCTGTCGGCTCGCATGACTCGACGCTAACGCGCGATGGTTCGCATTGCCCTTCTCGTCGCTGGCGCAGCGCTCCTCGTCGTGCTGTTCTGGCGTCTTGGACCACTCGACATCGTCCATGTCCTGGGGCGTATCGGCTGGTACTTCGTTCCCGTTGTGCTGTTGGGCGCAGGGCATCAGGGCGTGCGAGCGTTCGCGCTACAGGCGTCCGTGCTCCGGCATGGCGCGCTTCGTTATCGCGATGCATTCGCGATTCGCCTGTCCGGTGAAGCGGTTCGTTCCCTGACGTTCACCGGACCCGCGCTCGCCGAACCGAGCAAGGCGTGGCTGCTCGAAGAGCGCGGGCTGTCGCTCCGTGAAGGATTCGCGGCGGCGCTCACCGAATACCTCGTCGACGCGTTCGTGACGGCGATCATCGCGACCAGCGGCATCGTGTTCCTCCTGGTTCGCTTTCGCCCCGAGGGCACGATCAGGCTGGTGGCAGTCGTCGCGGCATGTCTCCTCGTCACGTTTCTGATCGTGTCGGCCATCGCGATCGCGCGCCGGTTCTATCTCATCGGGACGATCATCGCGTGGCTGGCCCGCGTCGGCGTCTTGCGAGGACGGCTCGCTCCCGACATGAACGCGATCAATCGCATGGAGGACCTCCTTCTGATCATGTTCCGCGAGCGGCCTGCGCGATTCGCGACAATCGCCGGCATCGATACGGTGGCGCAACTGCTGTATGCCGTCGAGCTGTTCTGGCTGCTCCGTGGAATCGGCGTTCAGGCGCCGCCATCGGTCGTCTACGCGATCGATGCGTCCGCCAAGTTCTTCGAATTCGCGTATGCGGCCGTGCCGTTGCAGGTCGGAGTCTCCGAAGGGACGTACGCCTCAATTTTTGCGGTCGTCGGTCTGCCCCTCACCGCCGGCGTTGCCGTCGCCATCCTGCGGCGCGTGCGCACGCTCGTTATCGCCAGTATCGGCCTCGCGATGCTGACCGTGATGACCCGGCGTCGCGCTCGACGGTCGCCGCCGCATTCAGCGGCCACGCGCGCGTGAGCGGCGCATTCCCCGGGCCGCGCGGAGCGTTCACGCGGTACGCAGATGACGCGTGAACCATTCACCGGCCAGTCGCTCCACCTCGTCGAGCGTACCGGGCTCCTCGAAGAGATGTGTGGCGTGTGGAACGATCGTCAACTCCACGCGGGCCGATCGCATCAGGGCCCTTGCCTGTTCGTTCAGCTCGATGACGGGCTCGTCAAGAGCGCCGACGATCAGCAGCGTTGGGACAGTGACCTTCGACAGCGCCGTGCCTGCGAGATCGGGCCGGCCTCCTCGAGAGACGACGACGTGCACGCTCGACGGGCGTTCGGCGGCCGCGATCAACGCGGCAGCGGCACCAGTGCTGGCGCCGAAGCATCCGATCGGGAGCCCCGCGATGTCGTCGCGAGTGCCAATCCAGTCGATTGCGACCACGACGCGGCGCCCCAGGCGGTTGATGTCGAATCGATACTCCGCTGTACGAGCGTCGATCGAATCCTCTTGCTTCGTCAGCAGATCCAGCAGCAACGTGCCGAGACGCCGCTGCTGGAGCGACTTCGCGACCGCCCGATTCCGCGAGCTGAAACGGCTGCTGCCGCTGCCGTGCGCGAACACGACAAGGCCGAGCGCGTGCGCCGGCACTGAGAGGTCGGCTTCGATCTGTTGTCCGTCGCCAACCGGGATCACGACCGATTCATCAACGCTGGCTGGCATGTGTGCCTCCTTCACGAAGCGCGCCGACGTCAGGCGGTTCCGGATACCGGGAGCATCACCGCTTCGATAAACGCGTGGAGAGCGTCTCATCGTTACGATCCTCGGGCCCATGGCGCAAGCCCCGCTGATCGACAGCGCTAGTGCTCAGATGGTGGAGTGACCGTGAGGGGCGTTACGCGGCGCGCGCGGGTTCGAGCAGGTGCCTGAGGTCGAGACCATCGGGCGGGGCGACGGTCTCGGTGATGTGCCGCTCGTAGGCGCCCGAGCTGTCGCGTGTGGCCGTGTCGAGGCGGCCGATGGGCGAGTAGGACTGCTCGTCGAGCAACGTGATGACGGGGTGCAGCGGCTCGCCGCGTCCGGTTTCGATCACGAGCCCCAGCTCGTTTCGCGTGGTCCGCACGAGCGAGCCGAGCGGGAAGAACGTAATCGCGTTCACGAAGGTCTTCACGAGTGCGGTATTGAGCTTGTCGCCAGCAAGGCGCGCGAGGATCAGGCAGGCGCGCTCGGGTGGCGTGGGTGCCTGATACGAGCGTGCGCCCGTGATCGCTTCGTAGACGTCGGCGACCGACACGATCTGACTCATCGGATGCGGAATCGCGTCGCCAAGGTCCGGGTAGCCGCCGCCCTTCACACCGCGGTGATGCTCGAGCGCGACCGTTGGCGTCAACGGATGAAGTCCTTCGGCCTGCACGAGGATCTCGGCGCCGAGCGTCGTGTGCGACTCGATCAGTTTCCGTTCCGCCTTGTCGAGTGCACCAGGCTTCTTCACGACCTCGAGTGGTATCTGCGTCTTGCCGACGTCGTGCAGGAGCGCTGCCTCCGTGAGCGCCGCGAGCATGACGTCGCTGAGGCCGACATGCTTGCCGAGCAGCAGGCTCAGCATCGCGACGTTCACCGAGTGGCAGTAGGTCAGGTTCTCGTATTGCTTGACTGCGAGAATCTGCCCGAGCGCCGCGTTGCTGCGCGCCACCTTGTAGATCAGCAGCTGAACGAGGTCACGGACGGTGACGACATCGAGCGGTTTGCCCGCGCTGGTGTTCTCGAACGTCTGCTGCGCCATCATCAGCGACTCGGCGTAATCGGGATCGAGCGGGCCGGTTGGCGCGTCCGGCCACTGCTGATACCGCCACTTCGTGTCGAGCGGCAACAGCTTGCCGAGCGTGATGTGGCGAACGTTGCGCGAGGCGAGCTGGTTCGAGACCGCCTCACCGGTCTCGGCGTGGCGCCACAAGAACTCGGCGACGGCGAGGAACTCGTCGAGCTCGACGCCCTGGTGGATGTGAATGCTGTCGATCCCCAGGGCCGTCAGCTGCTCGACCAGCGGCTGGTTCCCCTGCTGGGCGCTGCTCGAGGCGACCTCGTCGAGATAGATGTCGCCGCGAATGACGTCGATGCGAATCGGCCCGCCCTCGCGCAGCGGGTCGGCCACGAGATCGCCGATCTCCTTGAGCTTCTGCCCGATCATCGGGTGCCCAGGCGGATACGTGCCCGCCAGCTTTCGCAGCGCGGCGAGCCCCTTCAGGATCGCGAGCGGATCCAGCGTCGGCGCGGGTGCGGGTGCCGGCGTGCTCATCGCGCCCGGTACTCCTTGGCCTTGCGCGCGAGCTGCACCAGGCTTGGCTTCCAGAATCGATAGCGGAACGACTCGAACGGCTTCAGCACTTCATCGAGCCCCTGCACGCGGCTTTGTCCGGCGCGGTCGATCAGGCGGCCGGCCGTGAGCGGGTGATGCAGCACGAACTCGCGCGATCCCAGCAGGTCGCGGAGCAGCGCCAGTGTCTGGTGCGGCGGAAACGACCACAGCGCGTCTTCGGCCGCGGCGTGGGTGTCGCGGCCCTTCCGAATCTGGCGGGCAATCGGTGCGGCTGCAGCGGCGGTGCCGAGGCGGGCGAGCGATCGCAGCGCTTCGCGCGAGACCTGCTGATCGCGATGCTCGACGAGCCGCGCCAGCGGCGTCTCGTAGCCGGAGCCGGCGTGGCCCAGCACCTTGGCAATCACGCGTGCCGCTCCCACGCTGCGCGTGTCCAGATCGGCGACCAGTGAAGGCGCGACGGTTGGCGCGAGATCGCACATCAACGTGGTTAGTGCCCGTGCCTTGCCCTGGTGGGCGGCGTCGTCGGCGACGGCCATGAATCCCGGGACCAGTGCGGCGCCGAGGGCGCGGGCCATGTCGTGGACGATCGTCCGGCCGGCCGCATCGCGCTCGTGCAGTTCGGCGAGCGCCAGCAGGCGAGTCGGCGTACAGAAGTCGGCGAGGGCGCGTGCGATGGTGTCGGCGACGTCGGGACGCCGCGCCGCCAGGTCCTGGCCCAGTGTGCGCAGCCCCTCGACGGTCGCGATGGCGTCGGTCCACCGGTCCGCGCGCTCGAGTGTTCCCACCAGATCGATGGCGCGCTTCAAGAAGGCTTCCACCAATCCAGGATTCGGCTCGATCTGAACGAGCTGGGTGACACAGCGCAGCTGCGACATCGTCGCGTCGGTGGCCGTGATGCCGTCACGTACCTCGGCGACCATCGTCGTGGCGTGATCGTCGATCGAGAGATCGAACGCCGCGAACTCGGAGAAGTTGTTCCCGCGCGCGGCGTCGACTCGAATCAACGCGCGCGCATGTTTCTCGATCGTCGCGGCGCCGCCCGTGTCGGCGGTGGGCGGCTCGCTGGCGTGACGGGCGCGTTGTCGCTCCTCGATCAGCGGCTCGATCGCCGCGCGACGGTCTGGCGCCAGATCGAGCCGATTCAGGGCGGCCGAGAGTACTTCCGGCGCGGCGGTCTCGAGATCGAGCAGCAGACAGATCGACTCGGCGAGATCGACGTCGGGGAAGTCGCGCAGGACCTGGCCATCGGCATGGCCGTCGAGCAGACCGGGCAGGATCTTTCGCTGCAGCAGGTTGTTGCGTCGTTCGGGCTCGAGCTTCAGCACCGCCTTGGCGAGCTTGCCGAACATCACTCGCGCGAGCCGGGGATCGAGTGCCGAGCACAGCATGGTGATGTCGCTGTACTTGCGTTCCAGCGCATGCTCGCTGCCGGCGGCATCGTCGCCGGTCAGCCGAAGCAGCATCGACGCCACATCAGCCGGGTCGTTGACGAGCACCATCAGATCGACCAGCGACACTGTTTCGAGGGGCTGTGCCGGATCGATGCGCACCCATCCTTTGTCGGGCGGATACAGATAGCTGACCGGCGCGTCCGGCTGCGTGAGCTCGTCGCGGCGACGGCGCTCATGCTCCATCAGATCGCGCGTCGGCGCCGGCGGGGCTCCCAGTTCGAGCACGGCAGGCCGATGGGCCATTTCGGCGACGATGCTGTCGACGCCGTGTTCGGCAAGCCGTTCCGCGAAGGTCATCTCGGTCTGCTCGGCGTCGTCGGCCGCGACGAGGTCGACGCAGAACCGAGTGAGATCGCGTGGTGTCGTCTCACGATCGATGTCGAGCGATGCGACGCGCAGGCGGAACAGCCGTCGTGTCAGCTCGTGCTCGATCACCGTGCCGGCGCCAACGGTGGTCTCGTCGACGATCAGATCTCGCGGCGTGATACGGGCCGAGATCCGATCGCGGTGGGGAACGGCCTTCAACGCTTCATGACAGGCCATCACCGCGTCGACGCACATCGGGCTCGCGGCCGGATACGTGTGGAACTGGCGGGTAGCTCGCGCGAGCAGCCGCAACACCTCTTCGATCGGGGCGAGGTCCGGGCGCTTCGGAGAGACAGGGGCAGCCTGCCGGCCGGTGCCGGCCGGTGAAGGAGGCGCAGACGTGGCCTTCTCCGCAGGGGTCAGTAGGGCAGCTTTCACGCTGAAACTGTTATCGACCGACGAATTCGTGGCCGACACGGGCTCTTTTTGGGCCTTTCCGCGCATATCGGGCAAAGATCGAACCAGGTTGGCCGGGACTGGCCAAAGCCTGGCCTTAGCCTGCCCCAGGCCTGGCCCACTGGCTTGGGGTCAGACCCCAGGCCTGGCCCGGGGTCTGACCCCAGCTCCGACCCCGGCTCTGACCCCAGGCAAGGGGCGTTAGCATAGGCCCTTGGCCAAGACATCGGACGCGGCGACTGCGCGCTTCGAGGGATTCCCGAAAGAGGCGGTGACGTTCTTCACGGGCCTCGTCAAGAACAACAACCGCGATTGGTTTCAGGCGCACAAGGAGACGTATGAGCAGGCGGTGCGCGAGCCGATGAAGGCGCTCGTCGGCGCATTCGAACCGCACCTCGGACGAAGCTCGATCTCACGTATCAATCGCGACAATCGCTTCTTCAAGAATCGTCCACCGTACAAGACGCACATCGCGGCAGGGGTTGGCCGCTATTACCTGTCCATCTCGTCGATGGGGTTGTACGTTGGCACGGGTCTCTACCGACCCGACTCACCGACGCTCGAGCGTCTGCGCGCGGCGATCGATCGCGACGAGTCGGGACGTGAGCTGGCGAAGATCGTCGCGGCGTTGCGCCGCAAGGGGTATCAGGTCGACACGCACGAGCGTCTCGCAGCGGCGCCTCGCGGCTACGCCAACGATCACCCGCGGCTGGAGCTGCTGCAGATGAAAGACATCCACGCCGGCAGGATGATGGCGCCCGGGCCGGAATTGTCGAGCCGCAAAGCGCTCGACACCATCACGCGCACGATGAACGACTTGAAGCCGTTCGTCGCCTGGCTGAACGGGCAAGGCCTGTTCGTGAGCTAAGATTTCAGGCTATGGCCAACGCACGATTGCTGACGGTCGTCTTCGCGTTCGTCGCGGCCGGTCTGAGCGTGACGCTCAGCGGCCACCATTCCTTCGCGGCGTACTACTTCGAAGATCAGATGATCGACATCGAGGGGGCCGTTTCGGAGATGGAGTTCAAGTCGCCGCACGCGTGGCTGCACGTGGCCACGCGCGACAGCGCCGGCAAGGAAACGATCTACTCGGCTGAATGGGCGAACCCGACGCGCCTCGAACGCGACGGGATCACCAAGGACACGCTGAAGCCCAACGACGTCGTGCGCGTGTGGGGAAGCCCGAGCCGCACGCCGTCCGACAACAAGCTTCACCTCAAGCGCATCCAGCGCGCCAGCGACGGCTGGCAGTGGGGAATGAACAGGCGTCGCTAACGCTCGGCTGCCTCGCGAGGTGCAGGCGCGCTTCGCGCGAGCGCTCACTTCGTTCGCGAGGCATAAGTCGTCGCAAGTTGTCGATCAGTTCGCCGTTGGTTTCTCGGCGCGCACAATCACCACCACATCGACCGGGCCGGTCGTCGGTTCGAGTTTCAATCCGAGCTGCTCCTGGAGCGCCGTGAAGATCGACGGGAGATTGCTGTCCGTTCCCGGCGCAGCCCCTGGTGCGTCGGGCGTCCACTGTAGATTCACGTCGAATGCGCCGTCGAGCCCGGTGCGATCGATGACCTTTCGGCCGACGAACGAGAGCTCCCCCGCGAGACGCGCCATCGTGATGCTTCGGCTGTTCAGGGTGCCGTCGCCCAGGCGCACGCCGCACGTTCCAGGTCCGCCAGCGCACGGTGCGTCATCAGCCCGCTTCAACAGCGCGCCACCTTTGCCGTCGCGTCTGGCCAGCGCGAGCGCGTAGACCTGGCGCTCACGTGTTTCCTGACGAACCTGCAGCGCGAATCGCTCCACGAGCATCGCCCGAAGCATCGCCAGCATCTGCTCCTGCGTCGGTGTGCCTTCGGCCCTGGCGTCGACGTCGAAGGACTCGGTGTTGATCCAGTCCGGCCCGCCCTCGAATTCCTGAACCGGGCGGTATGCCAGGCGGATGAGGCGCATCAACGTGACATTCGTTCCCTGATACCGCCCCGGAGTCGCCCGACTCGTGCCTCCAGTTTCGCCGGAGCGATTGGGCTTGATCGACACCGCATCGAACGCGATCGGTGCCTGCGCGGCGATGCCCGTCACGACGGCGGCTAACACGACGATCACGAGTGCGAACCTGGTTTTCATCCTGTCTCCTAGCGCCCGTCCTTCTGCCTGCCAAGCAGATAGACGATGACGTGCGAGATGCCGATGCCGATCGGCGCGAGCGCGATCCACTGCGTGCCGTCGGGAATCATCATGTCGGCGAAGAACGGGTTGCCGTCGTGCGTGTACCCCCACGGCATGCGAAACGAGCGGTTGGCGATCGAGAAGAGCAGCGGAAACGCCGCGATGCCGATCGAGATCCAAATCAGCCCGGCGAGCAGGAGCAGGCGCTGGACGTTCCAGCTGCCGCGTCGGATCTCCTGCTCCAGCGGCGGCAGCTCGATGCCCTTCTCGATGGCCGCCAGCCGCTCGCGGTGCACCATCATCCGGCGCTGGTGTCTGCTCCAGAGCTGAAACACGTACGTGCCCGAGACCGCAGCGATGATCGCGATCCAGACGATTGCGACGTCCATGGCAAGTGTCGTCCTTTCACCGGGTTGATACGCGCGACGCCAGGATACGGTTGCGGCGGTTGTCCCTCGGCCCGGCGATCTCCCTGCAACCGGAAACCGGCGCCATGCGTATCACGTTCGCGGATGCGTGACGACATCCAGGAACTGCTCCAGCAGCGCCGGTACGACGAAGCCCTGGAGCGCCTGTTCGATGTCTACGGACCGAAGGTATTTCGTATGGCGCTGGCCTTCCTGCGGGACCGGGGACGGGCGGAAGAGGCGACACAGGATGCGTTCGTGAAACTCTGGCGAGCGCTGCCCGGCTATGACGGCCGCGCCGCGGCGTCGACCTGGCTCTACACGATTGCCCGCAACACGTGTCTCAGCCGGCTGCGCCACGAATCGCATCGACGAACGACATCCCTGGAACAGGTGGCGGAGCCGCAGGTTGACGCCGCGCCGATCTCCGGCATCGATTGGGAGCAGTGCCTGGCCCGGCTGCCCGAGATGCAGCGCGCGGTCATCACGCTGTTTTACTTCGAGGAGCGGAATCTCAAAGAGGTGGCCGCGCTGCTCGACCTGCCCGAGGGCACCGTGAAAAGCCATCTGCATCGCGCGCGCCGCGCGCTTGGCGATATGCTGGAGTAGCCGTATGGACTGCCGTCGCGTCCAGGACACGATTCTCGACTCGCTGATCGAGCGCAGCGCGCTGACGCCCGCGGTGGACGAGCACGTCGCCTCGTGTCCGGCGTGCGCGGCATTCGCCGCGCGACAGATGACGATTGATGCCGGACTGAGGAACACCCTCGTCGCGCCGCATCTCAGCGCCCGATGGCGAGCCGAGGTGCGCGAGCGGATCGATCAGGAGTCGCGTCCGCTCTGGCGCGACGGCTTGCCCGACGTCGTGCATTTCGCCAGCTGCGGCGTGATGACGGTGGTGAGCGTCCTGATCCTGCCGTTCAATCCGATGACCGTCCTCGCCGTCGGTGCCGCCGCCACGCTGCTGTCGCACGCGGTGCTCACGACGATGCACGGCACTCTTGATGCTGCGGGGGACAGCGGGGTTTAGCGTAGCAACTCAACACGCCGGGCCTAAAAAGCAAGGCCCGCCGTCCATGGCGCGGATCGCCCGAGCGCTCGAATAGAATTCGTTCTCGATGCTCACAGCCACCGCGAACGTTCTGCTTCCCACAACAATCACCGGGTCGCTGCCGCGACCGAGCTGGTACACCGAGAACATCGGTCCGCGGGCGTTTCGCGACGCGATCGCCGATGCCCGCTTCCGCGAGCGATACACCGATCTCGTCGGCGCTCACCTCAAAGACCAGGAACGTGCCGGACTCGATATCGTGACCGACGGCGATGCGCGGCTCGACGCCGACGTCGGCGGCATGAGCTGGTTCCAGTACCCGGCGCGGCGTTTCAACGGCGTGAGCGGATCGGATTACTACAAGACACGGAAGGGCTACGGCGGCACCGGGAAGGGCGACATCCTCTTCGAGGTGATGGAGAGCCGGGTGATGCCGCGCTGCGTCGACAAGATCTCGCGTGGTCCGCTGCACTACACCGCCACGTGGAAGCTCGCGCAAGGACTGACGACGCGCCCGGTGAAGTTCGGCACGATCACGCCTGAGCTGATTGGCACGTCAATCGGCAACGACCACTACGCCAACCAGGAAGACCTGCTCTACGACATCAGCGGCGCGATGCGTGAGGAACTGCTCGATGTGGCGCGCGCCGGCTGCACGGTGATTCAGATGGAGGAGCCGAATATCCATCTGATCGGCGTTCAGCGCGGCGGCACCGGCGCCACGCTGCCCGTCGAGTTTTTCGTGAACATCTTCAACAACACGGTCAGAGGGCTGCGCGATCTGACCGAGGTCTGGTGCCACACGTGCTGGGGCAACCCGGCGCAGCAGCGGCTGTTTGCCACGAATCAGTCCTACAAGGACGCGCTGCCGCATCTGAATCAGCTCGATGTCGACGTCCTGACGTTCGAGTGCGCCACCAGCGACGGGATGGATCTCGAGCTGATCGGTCGCCACATCAGCGACAAGAAGATCGCCATCGGCGTCGTCGATCACCGCAACCTGCAGGTGGAACGTCCCGAGCAGGTGGCCGCGCTCATCCGCAAGGCGTTGAAGCACATCCCGGCCGAGCGGTTGGTCCTCTCGAGCGACTGCGGCTTCGGCCGCGAGGGCATGAGCCGCCGCATCGCCTTCTTCAAGATGGTGTCGATCGTGCGCGGCACCAACATCGTCCGCAAAGAGCTCGGTCTGCCCGAGGCGCGCTGCCTCGCCGCGGATCCGCGCTATGCATTGGCCGACGAACTGGCGTAGGCCGCCGCCGCCGTTACCTCACGACGCGATCGAGGCCGTCGCGTGTCCACACGTTCGAGAGCACGTACTGGTTCTCCACGTGCCGGAATTCCAGCGACGGGTGAGAACCGCCATGCGCCGGCTCGGCGGGCCTGGTGTTCAGAATGGCAGCGGCGTTGACGCCGTGCTCGCCGCGGATGATCAGCGCGCCCGACATGTCGTCATCGCGTTCGATGGCGTACTGCCCGGCGGGCATCGTTTTTCCGCTGACCACGAACGGAAACGGAATCTTGGTCTCCATCACCGTCGACCCGGCGTACGCGCGGCTGCTCATCCCGGCGAGACACAGCGCTCCGATCGCCAGCACCTTCTTCGCAATCGGCCACATGGCGGCCTCCTTTGTTCGGCGCGTCACGATGACGTGCCCCTGCTGGTTAAGACGACGGTGTGCCGGCGAAGTCGTTAAGCGGAGATGAACTCTGGGTGAACAATCTCTGAATTGGCGGAAACGGTGAGACAGGCGAGAGCCGAGGGCCGACAGCCGAGAGCCAGAGTCATCCTTCGACAGCGTTCGACGGCCGGATAAACGGCCGGGCGAGTGCCATGAGGGCGAGCACGGCGCCGAAGGTGCAGACGATGGTCGCGCCGGTCGGGAGGTCGAGCACCAGCGACAGGTAGACGCCGATGGCCGATACGATGGTGCCCATCGTCCAGCCCAGGGCCAGGCGCGTGCCGACGCGGTCGGCGTACAACATCGCCGCGACCGACGGCACGATGAGATAGCAGAACACCAGCAGCACGCCGGCGATCGCGACCGACGAGGTGACGACGAAGCCGAACGAGGCGTAGAACAGAAAATCCCATCGCCGCGTGCCCTTCATTGCCATCGCCTGAGAGTGATCCATCGAGATCGCCAGGAAGCGGCGGCGGAAGACGTAGTGGAACGCGCCGATCGCGCCATAGACGAGCGCGGTCTTGATCACCTCGCTCCACGACACCGCCAGGATGTTGCCGACGAGCATGTCCTTGAGGTGCTCGGTCTCCGACGTCGCCTTGCTCATCGCGATGATGGTCGCCGCCGACGCCACGGCGTAGCAGATGCCGATGATCGCTTCCTGCGGAATGCGTGCACGATGGCCGCGGATGGTCGAGAAGACGAGCGCGCCAATCAAGGTGAAGCCGAGGCTCATCCAGTACACGCCGGAGCCGTGCGGATCCGCGTCGAACGCCGGAATGAGAATCGCGACGGCCGAGCCGAGCGCCGCGAATTGGGCGAGCGACAGGTCGACGAAGATCACGCCGCGCTCGACGACGTGCAGGCCGAGATAGGCGTGAATGCCGGTGAGAATCAGGCTCGCGACGAAAGGAGGGGCTAAGAACGCGAGTGTGTCCATGTCATTGGTGATTTCGTGATCGTTGATTTGATGATTCGTTGTTGATTGTTGATTGGCGATTGTCGATTGAAAGACAACACGGAAGCGGCGACGCGTGTCAGAGGGCTCTCAATCAACATTCAACAATCACCCAATCAACAACCAATCACCAATCACCAATCACAAATCAGAAATGTTCTGTTAAGTGCCTGCCTTCTTGAGCGCGTTGACGAGTAGATTCACGTCGTAGTCGAACAGCGACACGTAATCGGTGATCTCCTTCACCCCGCCGACCGACGGTGGCATCACCAGAACGGCCGCACCCGTGGCGCGGCCGATCGCGTTCGGCGTTTTCAAGTCGAAG
>DASRJR010000455.1:0-8811 GCA_035649395.1 Vicinamibacterales bacterium | reverse complement strand
CGCGAATCGTGTTTCAGGCAGCTCACGGAGACCTTGCGGGCGCTGGCGAGCGAGCCCTCGGACCAGCTCGCCCTCTTTCCCGATTCCGTGACCAGGGCCGGCGATCTCGCCGCGCGGTTCGACGACAGCGTCCGCGCGCTCGCGGAAGATTACGCGAGCGAGTTGTCACGCGGTCAAGCCGAGGTGCTCGACCGGCTGAGGGAGCAGTTCGCCACGATGTCGCGTGACGGTGCCGAGTTCGACGCGGACCTGTGGACCGACGAGGCGATTCGCACCAGCGTCCACTGGCGCGACGTGCGCGCGCTCGCCGGTGCGGCGCTCGCGGCGTTGGAGCTGCCGCTCGTCGACGGCTGAAGCGGAACGCACCGGTGATCACAGCAATCGTCCTGCTGATCGCGTTGCAGTTGTTGCCGGTACGGTCGGGTCCGATGCCGCGTATCGGCCGTCCGGTGGCGGGCGACACCACTCGCGACCCCGCGCTCGAAGAAATCGTGACGAAGTACGTGATCGAACACGGTCAGCCCGAGTCGGTGTACTACCGCTACAACCGCGTCGATCTCAACAGCGATGGCGTGCCCGAGATCCTGCTGCACATCGACGGGCGTTCGGTGTGTGAGAGCGGCGGGTGTCCGTTGTTGATCCTTCGAGTCCTCGACAACGCCTACACCGCCATCAGCACCATCGCGCTCACCGCGCGTCCGATCGTCGTCAGCGAGAATCGGACCCGCGGATGGAACGATCTCATCCTCTGGCAGCGGCGCTACGCCGACAGCGATCGCAGTCAGTACGTCGTGTTGTCGTACGACAGCGGAACGTATCCCGGAAACCCGTCCGCGCTGCCGGCCCGTCCGCTGACCGACCGGACGCGCGGCACCGCTTACATGAGCGACATCGAGCAGCTCGGCATCGAGCTGGCCGTTGCGCCGTAACGTTCACTCCATCTCGCTTCCGAAGGGTTTGTCTGATGAGCGTCGTCCCTAGCATGGCCAGATTCGCTGGCGTGTATGAAGGAACTGGATCGTGGTACGACGCGGCGGGCAAGTCCGCGCGCTACACCATCAGACAGACGACGACCGCCACAGCCGATGGGTTCGAGCTCGCGTTCAAGCACGACTTCGACGACGGGACCGTCGTCGACGCGCGGTTCAGCATGATCTGGATCGCACCGCATCTCGTTCGTGTCGACGTGGGCGGTGCGGCCGTTGGCAACGGCTACGTGTTCGACGACTGCCTTCACTATCACTTGAGACTCGGCGACAAGTACGTTCAGGCGAGTTACCAGCCGTCCGGATCCGGTCTGAAGGTGTTCGGCTCGAGCACCACGAACGCCGAGGGCCTGTACATCGCGTGGACCGAGGAACTGCGCTCGGTTCACTCCGAGCGATCCTGACGGCGGTTCGTTTCCCGCGACCGCAACGTTATTTGCAACGACGGGCAGTTCCGGCGTCGTGAGTCGTGCACGGCGGTGCCCGCTGCGACACGGAATCGATTGACTGCGTGGCGCGTCACGACGTCCGGCACCGTGACTGCGTAAAGTGCGCCGCGGCCCCACCCGACAAGGCGGTAGACCTGAGGTGTGTCTCGAGGGTCGATGTGTTGTCTGGAGGATGCAATGAAACCTCTGTTGTGTGCGGCCTCGCTGGTGTTCGTGCTCGCGGTCGGCGTCGTCCAGGCTCAGAGCCCGAGTAGGTCACCCGAGGAGTTCGAAGCGAAGCTGGGGTATCAGACCGGTACCGTGACGTTGCAGGGCGGCATGGCGACGATCAAGCTGCCCTCGTCGTTTCGCTTCATCGGGCCCGAAGGCAGTGAGCGCCTGCTGGTCGACGGGTGGGGCAATCCTCCAGCCGCTGCCGACGGCGTGCTCGGCATGCTCATTCCAAGTGCGCACAGCCCGTTATCGCCCGAAGGCTGGGGCATCGTGATCACGTACGACGACGATGGCTACGTGAACGACAGCGACGCGACCGGGATCGATTACAACAACCTGCTCAAGGAAATGCAGCAGGCCACCGAGGACGCGAACGATACACGCAAGGGAGAGGGCTTCGAGCCGGTCAAGCTGGTCGGGTGGGCCGAACCGCCATCCTACGATCGCGCGGCGCACAAGATGTATTGGGCCAAGGATCTCGTCTTCGGCGACGGCGACGAGCACACGCTGAACTACAGCATCCGCATTCTGGGCCGCCGCGGCGTCCTGGTGCTCAACGCGGTGGCGAACATGAGCCAGCTCGCCGCGATTCGCAATGAGTCGAAGAACATCCTGGCGGCCGTCGAATTCAACGAGGGTCATCGCTACGCGGATTTCCTGCCGGGCAAGGACAAGGCGGCGACCTATGGGCTCGCGGGGTTGATCGTCGGCGCCACGGCCGCGAAGGCCGGCTTCTTCAAGGCACTGTGGCTCGGCATCCTCGCCTTCAAGAAGGTGCTCGTCGTCGGCGTGATCGCGCTCGGCGCGGCGATCAAGCGGCTGTTGGGCGGCGGCACGAAGCAGCAGGCGGCGTAGGGCGGCTGGACCGCCGGGCCTGGAAGGCCAGGCCTACACTCGATCTGTTGTGAAAAGCGCGATCTTCTTCGATCTCGACGACACACTGCTCGACGATCGCGGCGCGCAGGCCGTCTACTTGCCGCAGGTGTACGCGGCCTGGCAGCACGCGCTGCCGCATGCCGAGACCGACTTCCCGACCATCTGGCGCACCGCGCTGCAGCATCACTTCGATCGCCACATGCGAGGCGAGCTCTCGTATGACGAGCAGCGCCGGGCGCGGATTCGCGACGTCTTTCGGGCGCCGGCACTCTCCGATGCCGACGCCGATCGCCGGATGCGCGAGTTCCTCGACATCTACGAGGCGAGCTGGCGGCTGTTCGATGACGTGCTGCCGGTGCTGGAGGCGCTGGCGGATCGACCGCTCGGCGTGATCACGAACGGCACGGATGTGCAGCAACGATCCAAGCTGGAGCGCTTCGGCATTGCCGACAGGTTCGCGGTCGTCCTCACCAGCGAAGCGGCCGGAGTGGGGAAGCCTGATCCGCGCATTTTCGCGCACGCAGCGGCACGAGTGAACACGCCGCCGGATCGCTGCGTCCATGTGGGTGATGACTGGAGCCGCGACGTCGAAGGGGCACGGTCGGCGGGATTCGGCGCGGTCTGGCTCGATCGTCACAGGGCTGCTCCGGCTGCGGATCCACGCGTACCACGCATCACGACGCTCGCCGGCCTGCTCCAGTTGTTCTCGGCGAAGTAAGAAGTGGCTCGATCAACGAAACGCCGGGCCTAAAAGGCCCGGCCGCGAGTTATCCAGGGCTGTGACCGCATGACACGGCGGATCCGCTACGTCACGGCCGGTGTCACGATCGCGCTCGTCGCCATCGGTGTCCTCTTATCGCAGTTGCCAGCTTTCGGTGCTGGGGCCTTGTTGCATCCGCTGCGAGTGCGGGGCGCGGGCACGACGCCGCCGCACTGCGAGGAGACGTTCTTCGACGGTGATGGCGTTCGCCTGGCAGGGTGGCGCTGCCGCGCCACCGCCGAGCGTCGTGGAACAATCGTGACGCTCCATGGTTTCGGCGACAACCGGAGAGGCGCGGTCGGTATCATCGCGCGCTACCTGCCACGCGGCTTCGACGTTATCGCCTATGACAGCCGCGCTCACGGTGAGTCGGATGGTGACGTCTGCACGTATGGCGTTCGCGAACGAGACGACCTTCGACGCGTGATCGACACGCTCGAGCGCGGGCCCGTGCTGCTCATCGGTGCGTCGCTCGGGGGAGCGGTCGCGCTACAGGAAGCCGCGCACGACTCGCGCGTCGCGGCGGTCATCGCGGCCGAGAGCTTCGCCGATGTGCGAACGGTTGCGCGGGAACGCGCGCCGGCCTATTTCACCGCGACGATCATCGAGCGTGCCTTCGCGCTGGCTGAGCGACAAGGACAGTTCCGCATCGACGACGCCAGTCCGGAGCGCGCCGCGCGGTTGATCACTGCTCCTGTGCTGCTCGTCCACGGAGCCGAGGACGTCGAGACACCGCCGGAGCATTCACGCCGAATCTATCGATCCCTCACAGGACCCAAGCGTCTGATTCTGGTTGCAGGCGTCGGCCACAATCGTTCGTTGCAGTCAGAGGTGTGGCCCGAGATCGACGCGTGGATTGAGAACGCTGTGGCGAAGTGACATCGCCTTAGTCCGGCGTGGGCGGCTCCACGTGGTCGATTACAAAGCACTTCCACAGATCCTCTCGCAGGTTCAAGCTTCAGTCCCAGTTGTTCGACCAGCGCCGTCATGAGGCCTTGAAACGCCCATTTTGTTCCGCTACTGACAATCGCGACCACGAGTGCAGGCCACTTCATGTTCACTCCTTAGACGACTAGTCCGATTCCCAGTTTGTTCCTGATCCTATAATCCGCGAATGGCAACTCGCGTCCTCGCCTTCGCTTTCGCGCTCGTTGGAACGTTGTTCGCCGGAGCTCGCCTGCTCGGCGAGCCGCAAGGCGGTCGTCCTGCACCGCCACCCTCCGTCAGGCTGTACGTGCTCGATGGCGGCGTCCTCGAGTCCGACCCCGGACGTTACAAGCTGACGAAGGAGGACGTCGGAACGACGCAGCTTTCCGTGGCGGCCTATCTGATCGCCCATCCCAAGGGCGTGCTGATGTGGGATACCGGCGCCATTACCGACGCCGACTGGTCACCGACCGGCAAGCCATCGGTGCAGAAGCTGACGCTGCCCGATGGCCAGGGCCGTCAAGTAACGATCGCCAACGGGCTCCTGCCTCAGCTCAAGGCCGCAGGCTACACGCCCGCGGACGTGACGCATCTCGCCCTCTCGCATTACCACTGGGATCACACCGCGAACGCGAATGTGTTCGCGCGTGCGACGTGGCTCGTGCGTCCGCTCGAGCGGGAGGCGATGTTTCCCGAGAAGCCGCTCGGGACCGCACGGCCGATGACCTACTCCGCACTCAAGACCAGCCGCACGACGACGGTGAAAGACGATGAGCACGATGTGTTCGGCGATGGCACGGTGATTCTGAAATCGGCGCCCGGACATACGCCGGGCCACCAGGTGCTGTACGTCAAGCTGGCGCGAACCGGCGGCGTGTTGTTGTCGGGCGACCTGTATCACTATCAAGCCGAGCGCCGGCTCGATCGATACCCGACGTTCGAGTTCGACGTCGAGCAGACACGCGGCGCACGACGATCGGTCGAGGCGTTCTTGAAGAAGACCGGAGCGCAGCTCTGGATCCAACACGACCTCGACGCGCACACGAAGCTGAAGAAGGCGCCCTCGTATTACGACTGAGATGCGTGGGCACGAGTTTCGACGGATCGTCCTCGCGCTGGACGGCGCGTTCGAGGGCGCGCACATGGGGCATCCCGACTTCCGCGCGCATGGCCGCATCTTTGCCACGCTGAACGCGGAAGAAACCGTCGGCGTGGTGATGCTCACACCGGAACAGCAGCAGGCATTCCTCGCCGAGCATCCCGGGATGTTCTCGCCCGCTCCCGGCGCCTGGGGGCGATCGGGATCGACGCGGGTGCATCTGGACGAGGCCGACGAGGACACCCTTGGCGAGGCGGTGACGCTGGCGTGGCAGAACAGCGCGGCCAAGGCGAAGAAGCCGGCTGCGACGAAAAGGAAGACCCCTCGGCGATGAAGGTCCGCGACCGGGCCCGCGCGTTTTGCGAGGCCTACGGCATGACCGTTCCCATCCTGCTTGCACCCATGGCCGGGG
Source organism: Vicinamibacterales bacterium (assembly GCA_035649395.1). Lineage (GTDB taxonomy): Bacteria > Acidobacteriota > Vicinamibacteria > Vicinamibacterales > UBA2999 > Gp6-AA40. The sequence continues at coordinate 3,089 of DASRJR010000455.1, read as the reverse complement.
CCTCTCCCGCGAGTCTCTCAGTGGCCGTGGCGAATGCCGGAGCGATGGGCGCACTGGGCGCGGTGATGACGCCGCCGGCCGTCATCGCCGAATGGGTCCGCGAGTTCCGCGCCTCGAGTCGAGGCACGTTTCAACTGAACACCTGGCTGCCCGATCCGGATCCTGTTCGAGACGCCGCTCACGAAGCGCGCGTGAGAGCGTTTCTCGCGCAATGGGGACCGGAGGTGCCCGCGGTCGCCGGCGACGTGTCGCGTGCCAGTGTGGACGAGCAATGCGACGCCTTCATCGAGGCGCGGCCCACGGCCGTGTCGTCGATCATGGGGGTGTTTGCGCCCGACCTCATTCGCCGCTTCAAGGACCGGGGCATTGCCTGGTTCGCGACGGCGACGACGCTGGACGAGGCGCGTCGCGCGCAAGCCGCCGGTGCCGACGCGATCATCGCCCAGGGATTCGAGGCGGGCGGCCACCGCGGCTCGTTCGATCAGGCCGCCGCCGAGCGCCAGTCGGTCGGCTTGTTCGCGCTGCTGCCGCGGTTCTCCGATCGGCTCGACATCCCCGTCATCGCGGCTGGAGGGATCGGCGACGGTCGCGGTGTCGCGGCCGCGTTGATGCTCGGCGCGAGTGCTGCCGTGATTGGCACTGCCTTTCTGCGCTGTCCCGAAGCGGGCATAGCGCGCGCTTGGGCGAACGCGCTCGACGATCTCGAACCGGAGGACACCGTCCTCACCCGTGCGCTGTCGGGACGGCTGGCGCGCACGATCGCTACCGACTTCGTGAAAGCAGCCATGGCGCCCGATGCGCCCGCGCCGGCGCCGTTTCCGGTCCAGCGCGGTCTGACGGCACCGTTACGCGAAGCCGCCGCCGTTGCCGAGGACCGTCGCCGACTGCTCGTCCCCGCCGGACAGTCTGCCGCCATGGCCAAGCCGGTGCCCGCGGGCGATCTGGTTCGAGAGATTTGGGAGACCGCTCGATTGTTGATTGATTACTAATCAACCATCGTCAGCGCTGTGCTCCTCCTTCTCCGCCTCACGCTCGTCCCCATCTTCATCGCGCTCGTCACGCTCGCCGCGCGGCGATGGGGCCCACGTGCGGCGGCGTTCGTCACCGCGCTTCCGGTCGTGGCCGGACCCACGCTCGGCTTCTACATCGTGCAGCAAGGCACGCCGTTTGCCGCGCGTGCCGCCGAAGGAACGCTCATCGGCCTCGTTGGCGTCGCCGCGTTCTGCGCGGCGTATGGCCACCTCTCGACCCGGTGGCGCTGGCCGATCTGCGTGCTGGCTGGTTGGCTGTGTTTCGGCGCCATCACGCTGTTGACACTGCACACGACCGCGGGCGCCGGCACCGGACTCGTCGTGGCGATCACGTCGTTGATGGTCGTGCGTTATTTCCTGCCCGCAGCCGGTCCGCTCGACGCCCCGCGGACTCCGCCGTCGTGGGATCTCCCGCTTCGGATGTGCTCGGCAACCGCGCTCGTGTTCGTGTTGACCGCGATCGCCGCTCGCCTCGGCCCCACGCTGAGCGGTTTGCTCACGCCGTTTCCGGTTGCGACCGCGATCATCGCTGGCTTCACGCACGCGCAACAGGGCACGGGCGCCGTCGTCCGCTTTCTGCGCGGCTACATGCCAGGACTGTGCAGCTTTGCGATCTTCTGCTTCGTGTTGGCCGTGATGCTGCCTCGCGCAAGTGCGCCGGTGTCGTTCGCAGCCGCGCTCGCGCTGCAATTGAGTGCGCAGGCGGTCATGTTATGGCTGATGAAATGACGAAGTCGGTGCGAGTGTTTCTAACGGTCGTCGGTGGGATAGGTGCTGCCGTTTATCAGTGCGATCGGTTCTAACGATGGTCGGTGTGATCGCACCGACGCGCGACAGAGTTATCGCGCGATCATCTCCGCTTCACCGCTCAATCGCTTCAGCACGACGATGGTTGCCGTGTCCTGGCCCTGCGGGTTGCGGTTCTGCAGACGGACGGTGAGCTCGTCGCCGTTGATATCGGCGAACCGGCGCAAGATCGATCCCTGCAGCGGATTGGTGCCGGCGAGGATGTTGTGGAACACCTCCCCGGGATACACCGTCAGCGCCCCGAAGTAGCCGATATAACCCTGCAGCGCGGCGCGCGCTTCTTCGGGCGTCGGCGTCTCTGCCGCGAACGGCTTGCGGTTGAGCGGAGGGAAGTGCACGCCGACGAAGCCCGCGGGCGTGTAGACGATCACACTCGGCGATCGACGGGTCTCCGACAGCACCGCCTTTGTCGTCACGTTGATTCGGCGCTCGACCACGTGCTGCCAGAAGCCGACGACGCGGCGATAGAGTGGAGAGAGATTGTCGATGGTCGGGACGCGTTCCCAGGTCCAGCGTGTGCCGCCGGCCGCGTGCGGCTCGTCGATCGAGGTGACGGTGAGCCGATCGTTCGCGTACTCGATCGAGCGGGAGAATTCACGTCCACCGGTCAGCAGCGTGCTGATTCCGGCCTCGGGCCGGAACACGATCTTTTTCTGCGCGGCGTCGAGGCGATAGCCACCCCAGAACCCGCCGTATCCGGCGAGGGTGGTCGGCGCATCGGCCAGCGGCGCCTGGCCGCCGATCGGCGCGCGCTGCGCGGCGCTGCTCGTCACGAACTCGAACGCGTGACCGGCCGAGTCGACGATCAGCAGACCGCGCGGATTGGCGACCCGCGTCGCCTGTGCGGCGGTCGTTCCCTGCTCGAGGCCGATGAGCATCCATGTGCCGACGAGGTCGCGTCCGGCGATCGGGGCGGGTTGACGGGCGTCAAGCGATGGCACGCCCGCGAACAGCGCGAGCGCGAGCAGCAGCGAGGCTCGTGTCATGACGTGGTCGGTGGCTGAGTCGACGCACTAGGCATCGGGTCGCGGGATCGATCGAGGATTTCCCGCACCTTCAGCGCCAGTACTCTCTCAGACGCCGGAGGGAATACCGAGTTCGAGGACACGTTCGTCGAGCTAGAACACTACCGCAACTCCGTTGGAAGTGGAAGGCGCGTCAGTCGTCGAGCTCGACACGCGTCGCGATCAAGGCGCCGTCGGCGTTGAGGGCCCCCTTCGCCTCCACGCGAACACCGTTCTTCACGCGGCT
>DASRJR010000454.1:0-13681 GCA_035649395.1 Vicinamibacterales bacterium | reverse complement strand
TTTCGGCGCCCAGCTCGTGTCGGTGCCGTAGCCGTACGAAATCCCTCCCTCCCAGAGCAGGCGCGCGTTCACCGGACCTTGCCCTGCGCTCGAAATCGTTTCCCAGGGAAACGGCATCGCGTCGCGAAACAGCGGCCTGTTGTCGTCGCCGAAGTGTGGAACGAACACCGCCAGCGTGGACGTCATGGGAATACCAGCGCTCGCGATGCGTTTGACGGCCGCGGCATCTTCCTCGAGACGGCCGATGTGCGGCGTGTGGACGAGCACGTCGGGCCGTGCCTCGACGGCCGCCAGCGTGTCGATCACGCTGACGGCATGGGTGATCGTCGGCAGGTTGTGCTTCTTTCCTTCGCTGACGATCAGCTTCAATGTCTCCGTCTCGGGACCGCCCGGCGTCGTCGTGATGACGGTCTTGATGTAGTCGTATTTCTTGCTGGCGATCGTCTCGACGGCTTTCACCGTCTCCGCCGGCGGGATCGCGCCGGCGGCCTGCGTCGGCCGGCGTGGCGGCCGCGAGTTGTCGAACCGCGCCGGATCGCCCCTGCCACCACCGGGAACAGCCGCGCGTGCCAGCGGAACGAGGCTGGCCAAATACAGTCGCGGCCCCTTTACGGCACCAGACTCGATACGTTGACGCAGCTCGATCGCCTGATCCGGGCAGATCGCACACAGCACCGTGGTGAAGCCCGCCTCGAGGAACTCCTGCATCTGCGCGGTCGCGCGTTTCGCCAGCCACTCGACCGGGTCGCCTTGGGCAATGTGACGATGCGCGTCGATGAAACCGGGCATGAGCGTCCGGCCCTGCGCGTCGATCGTCTGGACACCTGCGGCCGGGCGCGCTGCACCGGACGACACCGACGCGATCTTGCCGGCACGAACGACCAGGGTCCCGCGCTCGATCACGCCGCCCTTCCCATCGACAATACGGGCGTTGACGATCGCCAGGTCTTGTGCCGCGGCACCGCGAGGCGTTGTGAGGAAAGAGATCAGAGCGATGGCAATCGCGGCCGTCGCTCTCCCAGGCATGTCGACCATTGACGGATTATAGAAGGCGCTCGACGGAACTTTGCACTGGGCGGCCACGTCTTCTCTCCTGTTGATAGCGACAGAAGCGGAAAAGACCTTTTTCGCGATCCAACAGATGTCACCACGCCCACCCGTCGATGCCCTGCGCGGCTCGCTCGATCTCCTCATCCTGAAGACGCTCTCCCTGTCGGAGATGCACGGCTGGGGCATCAGCCAGCGGGTGCAGCAGATGTCCAACGGCGAGTTCGCGATGAATCAGGGCTCGCTCTATCCCGCGCTGCAGCGTCTCGAGAAAGACGGCTTGATCACGAGCGACTGGGGGGTGACCGACAACAACCGCCAGGCTCGCTACTACCGGATCACGGCAGCCGGCCGCCGGGCGCTGGACCGCGAAGTCGAGAGCTGGAAGCGATTTGCTGCGGCACTCGATACCGTGCTGCGCACGACGTGAGGCGCATATGAGATGGCTCGACGCCGCGCGCACGCGGCTGCGCCTGCTGTCCCGACGTCGCAATGCCGAGTCGCGGATGAACCGCGAGTTGCACCTCCACATCGAGATGGAGGCCGAGCACCTGATGCGCGTCAAGGGCCTCACTCCAGACGAGGCCCGCCGCCAGGCCCGGGTCGCGTTTGGCGGCGTCGAGAAACACAAGGAAGCACTGCGCGACGGCCGCGGACTCGCGTGGCTCGACGGGGTCGCGCTCGACGTCAAGCTCGCGACCCGCCTGCTGGCGAGATACCCATGGTTGACGATCGTCGGCTGCGCCGCGATGGCATTCGGCATCGCCGCCGGCGTGGGCAGCTTCGAGCTCCGGACACAGCTGGTGAATCCTTCGCTGCCATTGGACGAGGGCTCGCAGATCGTCGGGCTGAGGAACTGGGACACCTCGCGGAATCGCGCCGCGGCCACGACCGCCGCGGACCTCGCCGCCTGGCGCGACTCGCTCACGAGAATGCGGGACATCAGCGCCGTCAGCGTGTTTCGCCGGAACCTCATCACCGACGAGGGCGGATCCGAGACCGTGGGCGTGGCGGCCATGACCGCGTCCGCCTTCCGGGTGACCCGCGTCCCTCCGATCCTGGGCCGAACCCTGGTCGAGGCCGACGACGAGCCCGGCAGTCCGCCGGTCATCGTCATCGGCCACGAAGTGTGGACGCGGCGATTCTCCGGCGACCCGCGGGTCGTCGGGCGAACGGTTCGACTCGGCCGCGAACAGATGACGGTCGTGGGCGTGATGCCCGAGGGTTTCGTCTTTCCCTCGACGCAGGGCCTCTGGATCCCGCTCCGCGACGCCGCGAGCACTTCCGCGCTTCGCGACGGTCCGGACCTCTTCGCATTCGGGCGATTGGCTCGTGGCGAATCGAGATCGCAAGCGCAAGCGGAGCTGAGCGCAATAGGCGATCGAACCGCACGCGATGAGCCCGCGACCCATGCGCACCTGCGGCCTCAACTCGTGCCGTTTGCGTGGTTGATGTTCGACCCTGCGAGCATTCAGATCGGGCTTGCGGTCGCGAACACGTTCTTCATCATCCTGCTCGTGCTCGTCTCGGCCAACGTCGCGCTGCTGATGTTTGCCCGGGCCGCCACGCGCGACACCGAGATCGCCGTGCGCAGCGCGCTCGGCGCCGGTCGGGCTCGGATCGTGACGCAGCTATTCGTCGAGGCCCTCGTCCTGGCAGGCCTTGCAGTAATCGTCGGGCTCGTTGCGGCTCGTGGGCTGCTCGGGTCGCTGCTGGCGATGTTCGAGGCGGACAGGGGCCGCGCGCTCCCGTTCTGGGTGGGCAACACACTCACACCGACGACGGTGATCTACGCCGGGGCGCTGACGATCCTGAGCGCGGTGATTATCGGCGTGCTTCCGGCGCTGAACGTCACCGGCCGCGGGCATCAGGCGCGCCTTCGTCAGGCGACGGCGAGAGGTGGTGGCGTGCGATTTGGCGGCGTATGGGGAGCGGTGATTACCGTGCAGATCGCCGTCACACTGCTGTTTCCCGCTGGGTCGTTCTTCTTCCATCGCATCGTCATCACCAGCCAGACGCGAGACATCGGCTTCGCCACGCACGAATACCTTACGGCACGGATCGAGCTCGATCGGGAACTGGCGCCCGGGGTGCCGCTCGATGCAAGCGAGCAGGCGTTTCGTTCGCGAGTCCGCGGCACGTACGCGGAGCTGGAGCGGCGTGTGCGCGCTGAATCGGCGGTCGCCGGCCTGACCTTTGCCGATCCATTGCCGGGCACTGCCCACCCGGTGTGGCGAATCGAGGTTGACGGCGACGCGCGTCCAAATACGGACGCGACTGGGGTCGAGGTGTCATCGGCCTCGGTGGCGCTCGACTTCTTCGACGTCCTCAGTGCGCCGGTGATCGCGGGCCGACCTTTCACCGCCGCCGATCTCGAATCGCCGCTGGGAGTCGTGATCGTCAATCAGTCATTCACGAACAACGTCCTTGGCGGTCAGAATCCGATCGGCCGCCGGATTCGCCGTATCCGAATGGACGACACACAGACGCCCGGTCCGTGGCTGGAGATCGTCGGGGTGGTGCGTGATCTCGGGACGATGGGACGCGATGGTCGCGTCGCGGGAATCTATCGTCCCGTTTCCCCGGACACCGCGTCGCCGCTTCGAGTCGTGCTCCGCCTGAAAGAGCCCCCGGAGTCCTTCGCCGCACGTCTTCGGAGCGTTGCGAGTGGAGTGGACCCCACCCTGCAGCTCAATGAGCTCATGCCGCTCGATGCCGCGGCGGCGAGCGGGTGGCTCGAGTCCCAGTACCTGTCGCGTGCGCTGGTCGTGCTGAGCGGGATTGCGCTGCTGCTGTCGCTCACTGCCATCTACGCGGTGATGGCGTACACCGTCTCCACTCGCACCCGAGAGATCGGTCTCCGGGTCGCGCTCGGCGCCGATCGCCGTCAGGTGATCGCGACGATCCTCCGACGGCCGCTCACGCAAGTGGGTCTTGGTATCGCTGCGGGGGGGATCCTGGTGGCGATTGCATTTCTCGGGCTCTTCAACAGCGCGCCGACTGTCATAGAGGTCGTTCTGATTGGCGCCTACTGCGTGCTGATGACGGGCGTCTGCCTGCTGGCTTGCGCAGTGCCGGCGCGCCGCGCGCTTCGCGTCGAACCGGCTCGTGCGTTGATGGTTGACGTGTAGCGGGGAGGAGAGCCGTCGCGCCGCGCGCGTTCGCGAGGCGCGACGGTCCTCCGATGAAACTACTGCGAGCAGGTCGCGGCGATCATGCGCACGGAGTCGACGTTCAATTCCTGGCGCGGCTCCGGCGGTGTGGCCGACGGGTTGCGCAGGGTGTTCTCGTCGATCTTTCCGGTGATCTCGACCTGTTGATTGAGGTGTGCGCGAAGTTCGTCGGTCTTGCCATCGAGCATGTACATCGTGCCCGGCGCGGCGGCCTCTGGGGCGGGGGCCGCATCGCTTCTCGGCGCGTCGGCTCGTGGCGCGTCGCTCGGTGCGGATGCCGGAGCGCCGCTTGGCGAGAGGCTGGCGTTCGTCAGCATGAATTTGTCGGGTTTGCTGTCACCGCTCCCAAGCCCCTGCTCGGCGGACTGCACACAGCCCGTAACGGTCACTGTGTTCGCGGCGCGCTGATCGCTGCCAGGTCGGTTACAGCCGGCGCAGACGACCGCGAGAGCAGCCGCCGCAATCGGGATGAGTTGTTTCATGTGCGTTGTCCTCCTGCAAGCTTGTCCGAACCCGTGAACAGCGTTGCAAGCGGTACTCCGAACTGGCAGGACAGTGCTCGGCTGTGGTTTCTTTCGGTGGCAACTGGCGCCCGGTGCGCGGTTTTGGAGAAACGATCTCGACAGTTAGGGCTCAGGCCGAGTCAGGGTTCGATACACGGACTCGGCTTGTTCAGCGCTACGGTTGTGTCTACCGGCGATGATGTCGAGCTATCGCGCGCGAGGCCAGTCTTCGATCTTGATTCTGCCGACTGGTCCGACGCCATTCTTTCCATCTGGGCCAACGACCACTGCCTCACCGTCCGCCACGGCGCCCCAATCGGGGAACGCACGTGAGATGTTCGGCATGTGAGTGACGAGCAGCGTGTTCGTCCCTTTCGGCAACTGCGTGACGCGTTCCCGCAACCACTTCGCTTGCGCCTCGGCCACAGCCTGCATGCTCTGTCCGCCGTCACCAAGCTCCTCTTGCGGTTTCACGGTCGGCAGCTGGGCGAAGCGAACCGTCTCGAGCGCACGATACGTCGGACTACTCAACACTTCGCCGATGGGAATCTTCAGGTCGCGAATCGCTTTGCCCATCGCGGCCGCCGTCGATCGGCCGGTCTCGTCCAGCTGCCGCTCGAGTTTGGTGTTGTCCTTGTTCGCCGTCTTCGCGTCGGGCGTCTCACGCGGCGAGGCCGCGTGGCGCATCACGATGACGTAGCCACCCTTCTTTAGAGAGGAGATGAGGGCGTCAGCGGAGGAGGGCGTCTGCCCGTGTAGAACCCCCGTCAAAGCGACGGTGGCGATGGCGGCTCTTGCGGCAACCTTCATAAACGCCTCTCGTAAAAGAGGGCCGCCTCAAGGCGGCCCCACGTGCGGGCTGCCTGAAGGCGGCCCCTAGATACAGCGTTCAAGTTTACGACCGTTTCATGTCGTCTTCGATCCGTTTGCGGATCGCATCCGCGGCCGGGTTGCGCGGCGCGGACGAGCTGCTCACATCGCCACCGAGACGATCGGACAGCATCATCGTCAGCAGCGCCTCCATGACGTTGCCGGTCATCGGCCCGCCGCCCTCCTTGCCGTTGGAGCCGGCAATCAGGATCTTCGGCACCACATCGACCTGCGACGACTGGATCGCCTCGGCGAAGCGGTTCAGCACCTGCTGCGTCAGCTGCAGCCGCGGGCCGCCATACGCACGCACCTGCTCTTCGATCGCCATCGCCTGCGCGATACCGACGCGCGCGGTGCGTTCGGCGTCGGCACCGGCGATCGCCTGGATGCGTTTGGCCTCGCCTTCGCCGAGGATGCGGATCTTCTCCGCTTCCGCGGTCGCCAGCGTCTGGATGCGCGCGGCTTCCTGCCGCGAGCGCTCGTACTCGGCCTTGCCCTGGTTACTCTGGATGTTGATCGACAGCTCCGATTCGGTGATGAACGTCTGCTGCTTCGCGCGCGACTCGGCCTCCCGAAGCTCCTTCTCCTTCATCGCCGCCTTCTCCTGACGCGTATAGGTCTCCACCTGCTCTTCCGCGATCTGCCGCGACCGCAGCTGCGTCAGGATCGTCTCGATCTGACTGCCGGGCACGCCCGCGGTCGGCGTGCCGATCAGCACCTCCTGCAGCTCGAGATTGTATTCTGCGAACTTCTCCTTCATCTGCTCGCCCGATTGCTGCTGAATCGCGCTCCGATCCTGAATCAGCTGGATCAGCGTGCGCGTCTGGCCGATGTTCTTGAAGTACGCCGACACCATCGGGTCGAGCGTCTGCTCGACGAGGCGCTTGATGTCGCCAAACCGCTGGATCACGAGCGGCGCCTTCCGATAGTCGATGTGCACGACCACCGACAGCGGCAGCGACGGCTCGAACGCGTCTTTGGTGATCAGCAGCACCTCGGACAGGTTCTCGTCGTAGCGATGCGACCCGGTCTCCGACTTGTTCCACTTCAGGATGAAGTTGGTCGTCGGCACGGCCATCACCTTGCCCGCGTAGGTGTTGAACGCGTACTTGCCAGGCAGCAGCGGTTCGTTCCACACACCGCGCGTGTGCTTCTTCACCAGCTCGCCGTGCTTGTATTGATCGCCTGTGAGATCGATGCCGATCTCACCGGTGTACGACACGACGACGCCGACGTTGCCGACCTCGATGATGGTCTTCGGGATCATCTCGACGGTCGCAAACAACCGGTTGACGTAGTAGGTGCCTTCGACCAGCGTCTGCAGCTGGCGGCCGCGGAGACCACCGGCCTGCAGGAACTTCTCGGGGTCCTGGAAGTTGTTGTGATAGAGCGCCGGCTTCGACGAATCGTCGCCGATCGTCGGCGCGATGATCTGGCCGTCGGGCAGCGACGGCCCGTCGTGCACCGTCACGATGCCGATCGAGTCCTCCGCGTCCTTGATCACCACTGGCTCGAACCCGCGGCGCTCGGCGATCAGCGCCGCCATCCGCTTGAACGTGTCGGCCTCACTGGGATCGAGCGGCAGGAAATACACGCGCTCGTTCGTGATCACCACGAACTGCGCGGTGTTGATCGCATAGGTGCCCTCGCGCAGGATCTTGCGCTGCGGCCCACGCTGACCGCCGGCGCGCAGAAACGCGGCGACATCCTGAAAGTCGTTCGCCTTGACGTTGCTGGCGAGCGTCTGCGTCGGCGGCAACGGCTCGCCGTCGCGCGAGAAGACGTAGCCGATCTTGCCTTGCGCAATCGTCACCAGCGGCATCTTGTGCAGCCGATACTGAAACGGCGTCATCACGTGCCATCCGCCTCGCAGCAGCGCCGGTTGGAAGCCGGCTTCGCCTTCGAGCGCGATGAAGCCGTGGTGCACCGAGCCGCGCGGGCTCCACAGCTTCTCGACGATGCCGACGCGATCGTTGGGGATGTAGCGAAACGTCAGCAGCACGACGACCAAGACGAACAGGGCCAGGGCGGCCCACAGGGCGAGCGTCAACGAGACCGCGGCAAACATGACACACGATCCTTTCGGGTTGTCGGAGCGCGGGGTCAGCCCGCGCGGTGCGAGCCTCGAGCGAGGTCTATTCTGGCTTGTATCGGAAGGAGGGGAAACAGCGGGAAACCACCGCGCGAATGAGAGTGGTCACAACCAGATGTGACGTTGAGCGACCGCCCGAAGTTCTCGGCGTGCAGCCTCGTGCAGATCAAACTCCCGAACCCCCAACTCCCAACGTGACAGCACTTTGGGAGTTGGGTCTCGGGGTCGGGCGTTGGCGTGTTTTCTGATCTACCGCCAGAGATCCTTCCACCACGGCGCGGCGGGGTCGGGCGGCAGGGGATCGGCACCCATTCGTCGGCGAATCTCGTCGAGACTCCATCCGGTCAGCGACGCCAATGTCTGCGCCTCACGCTCGCGCCGCGCGCGCAGCTCCTTGTAATAGGCCGTCGCCGCCTCGCAGCGCGACGGACCGGTCCACGGCTGACGCATGACGTAACGGCCCTGAAAATTCGTACGGTCGGCCGTTTCCTGGAACACGAGATCCTCGGGGAAGTGCGTCTGGTCGTAGCGCACGTGCAGTCGCGTGACGAATACGTTCTGCGGCGCCGGCCCGACGTTCGGTTGTGGTGTATTCGCGCGCGCCATCCAGAACACGCCGAGCCGCCGCAGCTCGTCTGACGACAGCGGATCGGCGGCGCACGGGTCGCACCAGCCCATGTCCCAGGCGTACTCCTGGAACACCGCGCTCATATTTTCACGCGCGACATGCTGGTCGAACATCGCGCGATACATGTTCGCGAACACCTTCGGGTCTTTCACATACGTCGGGATCTCGACGTCAGTCCGCAGTTTGACGGTGCGATAGTTCGTCGTCTCGACACGACCCTTGCGGCTCAAGGTGTAGACGAACAGCTCCTGTGGCCCGTCGGCGTTCACCATGCCGAGGCGAATCGGCAGCATGAATTTTGGCGACTCGTACGCGATCTGGATCGGACGCAGGCTGGTGAAGCCAAGGCGCGTCTGTTCCTTCAGGTTCACCTTGGCGACGAAGAAGCGCATGTTCTGCTTCAGATACGTCGCCAGCACGCTCGACGCGCCGGCAGGAATGCGGTAGCCGTTCGTCTTGAGCCACGTCTCGAGTCCGGAGCTCTCCGTCGCCGACAGGATGAGGATGTCGTATTCGCCGACGGTGTACCGAGCCTCGATCGTGACGCCGAGGCCACCCACGCGATCCCCAAGCTGTTTCGCGGGAGCGGCGCTCGGCAGGGCGCGACTCATCGAAAAGCGTTCTTCCACGATCATCCTGCACGGATCGGGATCGATGTATTCGACGAGCCGCGGCGCGGTGAACGCGTCGAGATGCTCGACCAGCGCCTGGTCACCGACGTTGATCTGCTCGCGCTGAATCGGCGTCGGCACCGGCACGACCATCGCAAATTCTTTGGGGTCGCCACGGAAGTCGTTCGACATCGTGATCGCCGTGCGGTCGCCGTCGCGCACCAGCACGACGTGCGATGCCTTGTTGAACAGCTTGCCGTCGGCCTTCGACACGTAGAAGCCGCAGAACGCCTCGGCCCGGCCGGCGGTGGCCGCCAGGGCGAGCAGAGCCGCGAGCGTGAATGTGGTCAGTCGCATGATCGGTTTCCTCCAGAACGTGACAGCGTGAGCGGCCGCTTCCCGCGGCCAGAGGTAGCGTGTGGCAGGAAGCAGGCGGTCGAGCAGCGGCACGAGCGGTGAGGCCGCGGCAAGCGCCCAGAGCATCCCGTTCGTGCGGAACAGCCGGAACTGCACGTACGCGGCACCCAGCGCCACCAGCATGGCGAACAGCACACGAGCGACGCGCGAATCGGGTGTCGTCTTCGGGTCGGAAATCATGAAGAAGCTGAAGAGGAGAAATGCGCCGCTCTCCAGCCGATGAAGCGGGATCGACAGCGGTTCGCCCAGCCAGAGCGAGCGGGCCACGACCAGACCCGCAAAGGTCGCCATGAAGGCAAACGTCACATCGCTTCTCGCCGCCCGATTGACGACGACGAGGCCGGCGGAGGCGAGGAAGAACGCAAGGACCGCGTGCGTGCCCCACTGGCCCGGTGACACCCACACGCCGCCGCTCGCCAGCATCAGCGCGACGACCGCGAAGTTGGTGGGATTGAAGACGTGTTTGCCGCCGACACGCAGCAGGAACTTCGAACCGACGGCGAGGGCCGCCCCGAGCGCGGCGAGACTGAGTGCATCCGTGCGCAGCAGCAGGCACAACGACAGGCCGGAAATCAGGGCGCTCTTCGCGCCCGACGTTCGGTCACGACCGGTCCACCAGTCGGCGACGCGCTGCGTCAGCAGCGCCGTTGCGAGCGTGATGACGACCTGCGGGAAGGTGATGTCGAACTCGAGAAAGGCCAGCCCATAGGCGAGCAGGCTGGCCAGGGTCGCAATCTGACCATGACGCGGGTCGGCCAGGAACGACCGCCATCCGCGGGCAACGAGGCTGAAGACGTGCCGCATGTCCGTTCTCCTTGCCTGAGAACGGAGCGGGCTAAATTTCTTGCAGGAATCAGGAATCAGGAATCAGGATGCAGGCATGGGCAAGGTTGGTGGAAGCAGGTGTTAGGTCCCGCGCGGAGCCACCGAGCGGGCCCGGAATACGGGCATGGCTGGTGTGGGACCACATGGGACGACGAACGGGCACGCGAATCATCGCGCTCGCGATCGTGGCGGTGCTACAGGTCGATGCTACTGCCGCGCAGTGGCCCAATCAGACGCCTGGTATTCCTCGAAGAGCGGATGGGAAGGTCGATCTCACTGCGCCCGCGCCGCGCGCGGCTGATGGCAAGGCGGACCTGTCCGGGACCTGGCGCTTTTCGGGGAAGAACTACGTAGACGACGTCAAACTTCCGCTGCAGCCGGTCTGTAACGAGAATGAGAAGTACGTTGGAAGACCGTGACCGGGTGAGCAACATGTGACGCTGATTCCTTCAGCCTGACGCCCAGGGCCTAGCCCACGCCTGATTCCTGATTCCTGGCTCCTGATTCCTTCCAGATCGCTAATCCAGCCAGCCGGCGGCGAGCTGCTTGGCGTGTGCCGTGATCGAGTTGCGCATGAACATCGCGACGGTCACCGGACCCACGCCTCCAGGCACCGGCGTCACCCAGCTCGCCACTTCCTTCACGCCGTCGGTATCGACGTCGCCGACAATCATCGGGCTGCCGTCTGGACCGGTGACCTGATTGATGCCGATGTCGATGACCGCCGCGCCAGGCTTCACCATGTCGGCGTGAAGGAACCTCGGCTTCCCCACCGCGACAAGCACCGCGTCGGCGCGCCTGGAATGCGCGGCCACCGAACGCGTGAGGTGATGACACACCGTGACCGTGGCCCCTTCCGCCATCAGCATGAACGCCGCTGGCTTGCCGACGATTTCCGAGTGGCCGACCATCACCACCTCGAGCCCGTGCAGGTTGAGTCCCGTCGCTTTGATCAGCTCGACCGATGCGGCCGCCGTACACGGCGCCAGCGCCAGCTCGTTGTAGACGATGTTGCCAATTGACGCAGGGTTCATCCCTTCGATGTCTTTGAACGGATGGATCGCCGAGGCGAGCGAGCGGCCGTGAATGTGCTTCGGCACCGGCCGCTGCAGAATCACGCCAAGCACGTCGGCATCGTCGTTCATCGCGACGAGCCGCGCCTTGCACTGATCCTGCGTGAGCGTGTCTGGCCACGTCTGGGATTCGAAGCGAAGCCCGACCTTCTGCGCCGCATTCGCCTGGCCGCGCACGTAAACGCCGACTTCCTTATGGTCGCCGATGCTGATCGACACCAGACGTCCGATTGCATGGGTCGCCGCCGCCGCGCGAACTCGCTCCGCGACGTCCGCGAGAATCCGATCGCGAACCGCCCTGCCGTCCAGGAGCCGGTTGTCTTTCATGCCTCTGTCCCAGTCACGTCCGCCATTGAATCACAAGCAAGGGACGGGTGCTGAGCATAGACGCGCGGCGAAGGAGAGCGTGGAGACGGGAATGCTCGCCGACGACGTGTGTGCGCCGGCGGCGAGCGACAAGCGGAATCGAAGAAGGAGCGCGCGGGCGTCAGCCCGCGCGATCGACGCGATCAGACGAGCCGGTTCGATAGACGTAGCTCGCTCAGCGAACGCACGCGACCAAGCGATTCGAACGGCCGGTCGAACGTGGCGGCGACGATGTATCTTGGATCGGCTTTGCCCTTGTTCAGCGGGTCGGCTCGGACCACGCTGCCCTGGACGAGCAGTTGGTCGCGATCGGAGCCAGCCAGCTGAAAGCCGGCCCTGTTCCCCAACGTGAATCGGACGTCGGACTCGACGAGCAGCCCGGTCGACGAGATGTTCAGGAGACGCAGCGTGGGAAACGCGGGAAACGCGCTCACGCCCCACGTGACGTTGACGCCCGAGAGCCACGGCACCTCGTCGATGTTCCAACGACGCGCGCGCGACCGCCACTGTCTGGCGTCTTCCCATGGCAGCGGCGGCTCGACAGCGAGCCGAACCAGGGCGGTGTCCCCCGTTTCTCCACGGCCGGCGGTCAGCAGGCGATTCGCTCGTGTCTCGAGGAGCAGGAGTCGAGCGGGGCGCTCGATTTCCGACTCGTGCGCCCTTTCTTTCGACTCCTCGAGCGCCTCCACGATGCGCGTCGTGACGGCGCTGAAATCGTACGGCGGAATCAGCTCCTTCCGGCGCCGCCGGAAGAACAGGCGGGCCCAGAAGCTGACAGGTTTGACCGGCCGGCTCGCCATGTCGACGACAGGAGGGATGGTGAGAACCGGCAGGTGATCGAGATCCGGCGCCGCCCTCAAGTGCGCATTCAGCTGATCGTCCTCGTCTGCCGACAGCAGCGTCGAGGTCAAAATCACATCGGGCGGAACGTCTGCGAGTGTGAGCAGGGCGTCGTTCGTGGTCGCCGCGAGGACGACTTCCGCGGTCAGACGCTCGCTCACGAGTCGGCCGAGCATCTCTCGCCGGTCCGCATCGGGCTCAATCGCCAGGATTCGTGCCATGGGTCTCCCTTCCCAGCGAAACTGGAGGCAATTTCGGGGCCGTCGTAAATGCCGGCATTTCGCCAAATTCGTCAGCCGCATGTGCCGGGATGGAGCACGACGTGTTTCAGAAAAGAGAACAGTCAAGTCTGGCGCAGACGAACACCGTTCGCCGCCGGTTGGCGAATGTAGGTAATTGTGTGATGCGCCAAGATGTGCCGATTCGGGTCGCGGCACTCGGCTACTCCGAAGATCAGACGTTGCCCGATCTTGAGGACGCGGGCGGTGCACGCGAACACGCAGTGTCGGCCTCCGCGAAGGAAGGTGGTCTGCAGTTCCGCGGTCACAGAGGCATCTGCGATGCCAAGCTGAGTCTTGATCGCCAGCCACATCGCCACATCGGCCGCCGCCATGTACACCTGGCCGCTGATCACGCCTCCAGGCCGCTCGAATGCAGGTTGAAAGGGCACATCCAAGCGACATCGCCCTGGCGAGATCGTGCGCACCACGTAGCCGAACTGGCGCGTAAAGGCATGCTCGCTCAGCAACGCGTGCAGATCGCGTTTGGTGCACGCACACGATTTCACGGAAGCGCGCTCGGTCGACACGGTGATTGAAGCGTAGCGGCCGCGGCCGCGCTCGTCTTGGACGAGATTGCTCGGCGTCGTCGCCGCCGTCACGGCTATCGACGTTTCGAGCGCCGCAGTTGTGCCCAGCGGTGCAGGAGTGGCTCGCCGGTTCGAAGACGGTATGCGAAGAACGTATCGAGCGTGATCGTGGGACGGTGTTGAACGACACAGGATCTGCGGTACTCGCCGGGCGTGATTCCCACGAAACGTCGGAAACACCGATTCAAGTGACTTTGATCGTAGAAGCCTGCAGCCTCAGCGGCATGCGCGATCGGAACACCAGCGCGCAGCAGCCGCTCCGCCCGCCCGATTCTCACCAACGTCGCATACGCACTCGGCGGCACGCCAACGGCACGGCGAAAGAGTCGAATGAAGTGAAACGGCGACAACCCGACGTGACGCGCCAC
>DASRJR010000453.1:0-6637 GCA_035649395.1 Vicinamibacterales bacterium | reverse complement strand
ATGTCAGCAACAACTGCCCCGGCGACCCGAGCGCCACGAGAGCCGCGAAACGGCGTGGACACGCCGAACCTTCTCGCCACGATCAACGTGGTCAAGGGAACACCGGCGCTCGCCAAGTTCCGGTTTCGCGCCAGCAGCCGGTGGATCAACGGCACCTACAGCGAATCGCGCGTCGAATCGTTCTCCGGCGCCGGCGGCGAACACACCCACCAGAGCGAATTCCGCTATGGTGCCGACCATCCCGCCGTCCTGGTCGGCCAGGATCGCGGTCCCACGCCGATTGAATTCCTGTTGCACGGGCTGGCGTCGTGCATCACGGCCGGCATCGGCAACATCGCCGCCGTGCGCGGCGTGACGTTGACCTCGGTGGAGTCGCAGGTCGAGGGCGATATCGACCTCCAGGGCATTCTGGGGCTGTCGAACACGGTCCGCAACGGTTACGAGCGCATCCGCATCAACTTCACGATCGCCGGCGACGCCCCTCCTGAGAAGCTCCGCGAGATCGTCGAGCAGTCCCGTGCCCGGTCCGCGGTCTACGACGTGCTCACCAACGGCGTGCCGGTCGACGTCACCGTCACCACTCGTTGAGTCGTCCCGTGCAACGGATCACAGCCGTCGTCATCGGCGCCGGACAGGCAGGGCTCGCAATGAGCCACTGTCTGTCCGAGCTCGGCATCGAACACGTGGTGCTCGAGCGCGGAGGGCTGGCGCAGCGTTGGCGCAACCAGAGCTGGGACTCGCTCCGTCTGTTGACGCCAAACTGGATGACGCGCCTTCCGGGGTTCCGGTACGACGGCAACGATCCGGACGGCTTCATGTCGGCGCCGGAACTGATCGCGTTCTTCGAACGCTACGCGTCCTCGTCGGGCGCGCCGATCCTGACCGACACGAACGTGGAGAGCGTCGAGCGGGCAGGAACGGGGTTTCGGGTCGTCACCAGCCGTGGTGAGTGGTTCGCATCGTCCGTGGTCGTTGCCACGGGGTATTGCGATCTGCCCGCCATTCCTTCCGCGAGCCGCCGGCTCGCATCGTCGATCGTGCAGATCGCGGCTTCCGATTATCGTCGTCCGGACCGGTTGCCGGAGGGGCGGGTGCTCGTGGTTGGCGCGTCCTCCACTGGTGTGCAGCTCGCGGACGAGATTCAGCGTTCGGGCAGGCAGGTCACCTTGGCTGTGGGGCGTCACACGCGGCTCCCGCGACGGTACCGCGGACACGACATCCTGTGGTGGCTCGATCGACTCGGCGTCCTGAGCCAGGGCGTCGACGCCGTCCAGGATATCGAGCGGTCTCGTCGTCAGCCGTCGCTGCAGTTGGTTGGCAGACCCGATCATGAGTCGCTCGATCTCGGGGTCTTGCGCCATCGCGGTGTTCGATTGGTCGGCAGGATCCGCGACATCGACGGTCACCGCGTGCGCCTTGACGACGATCTCGTCGGGACCATGGCGGCCGCCGACGTCAAGATGGCCGAGATTCTCATGAGGATCGATGAGTTCATCGCGCGCACTCGCATCGCGGCGCGGCCGCCCGAGCCTTTCAACCCGACGTGGCCTCTTGCCGACGATGGTCCCGTGACGCTCGACTTGAAGAGCGAGCGCATCGGTGCAGTGGTATGGGCAACAGGCTATCGGCGCGCCTATCCCTGGCTGCGCGTTCCCGTTCTCAATGCGGATGGCGAGATCGCGCACTCCGGTGGAATCACACGGGAACCCGGGCTGTACGTCCTCGGCATGAACTTTCAGCAACGCCGCAACTCCAGTTTCATCGATGGCGTGGGTCACGACGCATGGACGGTGGCGCAGGACCTCGCGCAGTCGGTCGCACGGACGCGCGTCGCATAGGAGCATGGGCATGCGAATTGATGCGCTGATCGTGGGCTCGCGCTGCGCAGGGGCAGCGACGGCGCTGCTGCTTGCGCGAGCCGGGGCGCGGGTAGTGGTCATCGACAAAGGGACCTACGGTTCCGACACGCTGTCGACGCATGCGCTGATGCGGGGCGCGGTGCTGCAGCTGCATCGCTGGGAGATCCTGCCCTCCATCGTCGCGGCCGGCACGCCGCCGGTGTACTCCACCACCTTCAGCTATCGGGAGCACGATCTAACGGTCCCGATCGAAGAGCGGTTCGGCATCAATGCCTTGTATGCCCCGCGACGGGCGTTGCTCGACCGCACGCTCGTCGATGCCGCTGCGGCAAGCGGAGCCGAGTTCCGCTACGGCGTACGCGTGGACGATGTGATCGTCGATGACCGCGGGCGGGTGCGCGGGATCACGGCGCTCGCCGGTGACACGCGCCTACGCATCGAAGCGGACATCGTCATCGGTGCCGATGGACTGAGGTCAACGATCGCGCAGCGCGTCGGTGCGGCGCCGCTTGTCGAAGGCCGGCACTCGGCGGGAGTTCTCTACAGCTACTGGGAAGGCGTCCCGGTCGACGGGTACTACTGGCGGTTTCTGAACAGTGCGAGTATCGGCGCGATTCCGACCAATGGCGGCGCGACCTGTGTGTTCGCATCGGTGCCGTCGGCGCGCTTCCGCGACGAGATTCAGGGCAATGCCGCTCGAGCGTATCGTCGCCTGATTCGCGACACGTCGGCCGTGTTCGACGCGCGGCTTCACGAGGCACGGCAGATCGAGCCGGTGCGAGGATTCGGCGGGCAGGTCGGGTTCATCAAGCGCGCGACCGGACCCGGATGGGCGCTCGTGGGCGACGCCGCGTACTTCAAGGATCCACTGACCGCCCACGGAATCACCGATGCACTGCGCGATGCCGAGCTACTGGCGCGCGCGATCGGCCAAGGAACCACCGCGGCTCTTGCCGACTACGAAACGACGCGGCACGATCTGTCGAGGCGGTTATTGGAAGTGACCGACGAGATCGCCTCGTTTGCCTGGACCGACGACGAGGTGCAGGTGCTGCATCGGGAGTTCAGCCGCGAAATGTCGCGTGAGGTGCGCGCGATCGCCGCTCTGGAGCCATCTCGTGAGATGTTTCAACTGAACCCGTAATGCCAACGACAGCCTTTCGATGACGATATCAGCGGGCCAACCAACGGGCGGCCCGCGCTAGAAATCACAAGGACGTTCCACGAAATGTCAGTTGCCGTTGGCCAACGCGCCTCACGTAGCCTGACGCTCACAGCCGAGCACGTCCGTCAATTCGCGGAGATTTCGGGCGACCACAACCCGCTGCACTTCGACCCGGCGTTTGCCGCCGGCACGAAGTTCGGTCGTCTCGTCGTGCAGGGTGGCCTGACCACGGGCCTCCTGCATGCGCTCGTCGCCATGGACATGCCGGGACCGGGCACGGTGTTTCTCAGTCAGAACTGGAAGTTCACCGCGCCGGTTTACATCGACGACACGATTACGGCCGAAGCAGAGGTCGTATCGGTCCACCCGTCGAAGCCGGTCACCCAGCTGCGGGTGGAGATCACGCGACAGGATGGCACCACAGTGCTCGAGGGTGAGGCCTGGTGCTTCACCTTCGCGAGCTCGCCCCACGCGTAGCGGCGGCCTCAGGACACGCGGAAGCCGCGCACGCGAAACCGCTGGCCGACGTTTACCAGCGCGACTCACGGCGCTGACGGCCAAAGCCGCCGCCGCCGCCCGATCCACCGTTGCCGCGCGGCGCCATCGGCTTCGCCTCGTTCACGGTGAGGTTCCGCCCGCCGTACTGATGCTTGTCGAGCTCGCTGATCGCTCGCTTCGCGCCGTCAGCGTCGCTCATCTCCACGAACGCAAACCCACGCGCCTGGCCGGTCGCGCGGTCGCGCACGATGTTGATGGTCGCCACCGGTCCGGCTGTTTCGAACAGCGTCTGAAGATCGGACTCGGTGGTCTCATACGGCAGGTTTCCGACGTATAGCTTGGTACTCATGCACTACTCCTGCGTCTAAAGGGACGCCATGAATCTGATGGCAGGCTCGAACGGAATGCTCGATGACAAACGCAGGAGAGGCGAGGAAGAAACTCGGATCTGATGCGGAAAGCCTGAGCGCAGCTGTCAGACGACTCAACGATCTTACCACAGCGCCCGAAGGCCCTTCTCAGCCGCAGAACGCCTAGCCAGTCCCCGTTGGCGCTTCCGCGATCCCGACGATGAGAGGACGCACGAACGGCGGCGCCTTCGGCAGCTCGCCTTGCTCGACCGAAGCGATGGTGAACCCCGCGGCTCGGATCGCGTCGAGCGTCGAGCGGTTGCAGTTGCACCCGTGCGCGATGAATCGGTTGATGCCGTTGAGCCGATCCTGCCATCGGGCGACGTTCGGGTCGTGCGATCGCACGTGCTCGAGGAACAGCAGCCGGCCACCTGGCGTCAGCACGCGGCGAAGCTCCTGCAGCGACCGCACCTGGTCGGCGACGGTGCACAGGACGAGCGTCGAGACGACGGTGTCGAATGAAGCGGCCGCGAACGGAAGCCGCTCCGCCGGCGCCTGCACCAGCTCGATCGCGCGCGACTGCCCGCGGGCTTTCCGCGCCAGCCTGCGCGCCATGGGCTCCTCAGGCTCGGTGATAGTGAGCGCCTCGACCGCGGTGCCGTAGAACGGGAGGTTCGCTCCCGTGCCGCCACCGATCTCGAGCACCCGCCCGCTGGCACCCTCGAGCAGCCGTTCCCGGCGCGCACGGAGGCCCGCCTCCTCGGGGCCGGCGGTGATCCAATCGTAGAGACAGGCGAACAACCGCCCTTTCAGGCTCATCGGCTTTGCGTTGAGGGCAACGTGTCCAAGCGTACGCTGACTCGCGTCGTCACAGAAACCGACGCCAGTGAGGATTAGAATCAAGGTCTTATGCCGAAGGTGGCCCTCATATTGGTCGTGCTCTGTACCGCGGCCGGCATTACGGCGGGATGCTCGGACTCGAGCGCTGAACAAGACGGCGGCCCGAAGCAGGCGGCCAAGCCCGTCAAGACCGAAGCCGTTCGTCAGGAATCGGTTCGCCGCACCCTCGAGGTCGTCGGCACGCTCGCGGCCGAAGATCAGGTCACGATCTCCTCCGAAGTTGACGGCGTCGTGCGCCGCGTGCTCGCCGATCTCGGCGATCGCGTCGTGTCGGGACAGACCCTCGTCGACCTCGATCGCGAGAAGCTGCAATACAGCCTCGACCAGCAGCGGGCGGCACACGCACGCGCGCTCACGAAGTTGGGTGCGTCCGATCGGGAGCACCTGCCGCGGGTCGAAGACACACCCGACGTGCGGCGTGCGGCGGCCGAGCAGACGCAGGCGAGACAGAACTTCGAGCGGGCGGCCGAACTGCACAAACGCCAACTCATCTCTCAGCAGATGCTCGACGACGCCGACACGGCGCTGCGGCTCAAGCGCGCCGCCTACGATGCCGCGCTGCAGGAGGCGAAAAACCTCACGGCCGATATCGATGCCTCGGGGGCGGCGATGAAGCTGGCCGAGCGGACGCTGCGTGACGCCTCGATCCGCGCCCCCTTCGATGGCTTCGTCCAGCAGCGAATGGTATCGGTGGGCGAGCTGGTGAAAGCGCAGATGCCGGTCATGGCCGTCGTGCGCGTGAACCCCCTGAAGCTGCTCTCCGAGATTCCCGAGCGCATGGCGCCGTGGGTGAAGGTCGGGCAACCGCTTGCGCTGAGAGTCGATGCCTACCCGGACAAGGACTTCGCCGCCACCGTCTCGCGCATCAGTCCCGCGGTGAACACCCAGACGCGGACGTTCGCGTTCGAGGCGCTGGCGCCGAATGCCGAGGCGCTGTTGAAGCCCGGGACATTCGCGCGCGTGCGGCTCGAGACCTCGCTGGTCGAAGAGGTGATGACGATCCCGTACGGCGCCATGCAGTACCGCTACGGCGTCTATCGAGCGTTCAAAGTCGAGGGCAATCGGCTGGCGGCGCGCGAGCTCAAGACCGGCGACCGGGTCGGCGATCGCATGGAGATCCTCGGCGGCTTGAGCCGTGGGGACCGCGTGGCGCTGACGGACGTGGACACCCTGACCGATGGGATGACCATCGCGGCCCAAGGAGAGTAGCGATGTTGTCAGAACTCTGCGTCAGGCGGCCGGTCTTCGCGACGATGCTCGTCATGTCGCTGGTAGTGCTCGGCCTGTTCTCGTTCCGCGACCTCGGCGTCGATCTCTTCCCGAAGGCGGACCCAGCCCAGGTCAACGTGTCGCTGCGGCTGCCGGGTGCGTCGCCCGACGAGATGACGTCGGCCGTCATCATGCCGATGGAGAACGCCCTCAGCGGCATCGCCGGCATCGACCAGATGACGGCGAACGTCAATACCGGCGGCGTGGCCAACATCCAGATCCGGTTCGTGCTCGAGCGCAACCTCGAGGACGCGGCCAACGCCGTGCGCGAGAAAGTCGCCGGCGCGATGCGGAACGTTCCGCCCGAGACCCTGCCTCCGGTCGTCCAGAAGCAGGATCCCGACGCCGATCCGATCATGAGCATCATGCTCGCGAGCAAGACCGCGAGTCTGCGCACGCTGACCGAGATTGCCGACAAGCAGGTGAAGCGCGCGCTCGAATCGGTCAACGGCGTGGGTGCCGTCACCATGAACGGCGACCGCTCCCGCGAAATTCACATCGTCGTCGACGTCGAGAAACTGAACGCGCACGGGTTGTCGATCGACCAGGTGGTGAACGCCATCCGGCAGGAGAACGTCGAGATCCCCGGCGGAACG
>DASRJR010000452.1:0-8489 GCA_035649395.1 Vicinamibacterales bacterium | reverse complement strand
AGCCGACGATGCCGTTGATGGGGAAGGAACGCGCGTACTTGTCAGCGTCTTTGCCGTCGAAGACGTTGTCGAACAGCGTGATCCTCTGCTCCTCTGCCACCTTCACCGCGACGCCCATTTCCTTCATCGCCTCGAGATAGATGTCCGAGCGGATCACGCGCTTCGGAATGCCCTCGTAGTCGGGAGCGCCTTTGGTCAGCCCCCAGCGCCGAAGCTGCGTCAGCCACCACTTGCCATAGATCTGGTGGGGATAGTTGCAGTTCCGCTGCGAGAAGATCATGTAGTTCGGGTCCTGCTCCGATCGGCCGTCGCCGTAATCGTACTTGCCGAGCAGGCGCTCGAGGATGACCGCCGGCGGACAGTTGATGTAGGTCGGCCGGGCGATCACTTCGGCGGCCTTGGCGCGATTGCCGAGATCGTCGAGATGCACGCTCGACAGGTGGAGCGCCTTGAGGATGGCTTTCACCGTCTTCGGGTTCTTCATCGCGAATTCTTCGGTGAACGCGCAGACCTTCTCGGGATGGTCCTTCCACATCTGCTGCGTGGTGATCACGGTGAAGCCGATGCCGTCCTCGATGGCGCGGTTGTTCCACGGCTCGCCGACGCAGAAGCCGTCCATCTTGTCGACCTTCATGTTGGCGACCATCTGTGGCGGCGGTATCGTGATCAGGCTCACGTCCTTGTCGGGATGCACACCGCCGGCGGCGAGCCAGTAGCGGATCCACATCGCGTGGGTCCCAGTCGGAAACGTCATCGCAAACGAGAGCGAATCGCCCGACGCCTTGGCTTTCTCGGCGAGCGGCTTGACGTCGGCCGGTTTCCGAACACCGGCGGCCTTCAGCTTGTTGTTCAGCGTGATCGCCTGGCCGTTGCGATTGAGCAGCCACGGGATCACCATCGGCTTCACCGGCGAGCCGGCGAGCCCCATGGTGGAGGCGAGCGGCATCCCGATCAGCATGTGCGTCGCCTGGTTCTCGCCGAGCGACAGCTTGTCGCGAATCACGGCCCACGACGCTTCTTTCGAGATCACCGACTCGATACCGAACTTCTTGAAGTAGCCCAGCTCGTGGGCCATGACGATTGGCGCACAGTCGGTGAGCGCGATGATGCCGAAGCGGATCGTCTTCGTCTCGGGTGAATCGTCGGCATAGACGCTGCCGACCCAGCCTGCCGGCACACCCGCCAGCAGGGCACCCGCCGCGGTCGCTTTCACGAACCCACGCCGTGTCCAACTCTCGGACGTGACACCTGGAACCTGAGACCTGGTACCTATGCCCTCACCTTTGACCTTTGACCTTTGACCTTTGACATTCATCTATCTCTCCGCCAGGAAGACATAAGTGACCATCACGTAGGGCTGGCTGTACGACGCGCCCGGCGTGGCCTGCTCGAGGAACGCGCCGGTGAACATGTGCGCGTACCCAGCCGCCATCTGAATTTGCGGCGTCAGCGCGCGCGTGACCTGAAAATCGATCTCCTGCCCGACGTGCGTGCTGGAAGCGCCACCGGCCACACGCGCAATGGCGGCGCCGCTGGCCGCGTAGAGCGCGTCGTTGCGCGAAGCGAGCCACCAGGAGTGATAGCTGACCGAGATCGGTGTGGCCTTGATCGGCGTGAACTCGAAGCCTTCGCGGATGTGGTGCACGTTGCGCCAGCCGACCTGATCGGCGAGCCCGAGCTTGTCGTGGCCCGTCGGGTAGAGCTGATCGAACGTTTGACGCGTGCCGTCAGTCGGATTGTCGTCGCCTGACGCGAAGTTGTATTCGCCAATGAGCTTGATCGCGCCTGCACCGGGCAGCGACTCGCGGATCTGCCAGTGGCCAGCCCAGGCGTCGACCGAATCGGCCGCGAGCGAGCCGCGCTGCATCGCCATCTCGACGCCGTAGTCCAGGCCGACCGGCAGCTTGCCGGCCACTCGCGTGCCGACGGTCGTCTGCGACAGGTTGCCAACGGTGGTCAACTCGCTGCGCAGGTTGACGTCGCGCCGCCAGAACAGGAATGGCTCGACGGATGCTTTCGGTATCAGCTTCCCGGTCGTGGCGTAGACGCCCGCAAGACGATTGCCGTAACCGCTCTTGTCGAACTCGTCTGGCAGGCTTCGTACGAGTGAGGCGCCGAAGATGTCGGCTTGGAATGCTTTCGACCGCACGATGACGCGTGCGGCATCCCACGATCGCCCCGTATTGACCCAGGCCAGATGGCCGAGCAGGCGTTGTTCGCCAAAGGCCAGCTCCTGCCGGCCGAGGCGGAACGCAATCGGCGCGGTCGCGCTGCCGACGTCAGCGAACGCGGTGCGCAGGTCGAACGGGCCACGGAACGGCGCGGTCGTCGGTCCAATCGTCTTGTCGGCGACGCGCGCGTCGTGGACATTCGCCTGGAACGACAGCGACTTCGATGCGGTGACGGTCGCGTTCACGCGTACGCGTGTGAGCGCGTAATAGTCATCACGTCCGGCAGTGAATCCGCCGTTGTCGAATCCCTCGAACCGTTCGCGGAATTCTCCACGCAGACGCAGCCACGACGGCAGGACGGTGTTGACTCGATTCGGAAGCGGCGGAATGGGGGCTTGTTGAATCTGCGCCGTGGGTGCGGCGCTCGGTTGGATCTGCTGGATCTGCGCCGCTGGCGCGGCGTTCTGTTGAACTTGCGCCGCTGGTGCGGCGCTTTGTTGAACTTGCGCCGCTGGCGCGGCGCTTTGTGCGGGCGGTTTGCTCTCAGGCGTCTGCGCCAGCGCCATCGATGGAGCGATGGCGGCCAGCGCAGCTGCACAGAGTCGTGCGCGTGCGGACGATAGATTGATCACGTCGACTCCTGATCGGCGGGTCTCA
Source organism: Vicinamibacterales bacterium (assembly GCA_035649395.1). Classification (GTDB taxonomy): domain Bacteria; phylum Acidobacteriota; class Vicinamibacteria; order Vicinamibacterales; family UBA2999; genus Gp6-AA40. Next base: position 5,661 of record DASRJR010000452.1, on the reverse strand, counting down.
AGACCCCGCCTCTACAACGATCGCTATGGCGCCACAGCTACGACGGTTGAAAACGGACGTCGTAGAGGCGGGTCTTGAGACCCGCCGGCGTGAGGAAGGCGACGTGGCCGATCCCGACGCGCGGCCTCGCGGCCGCGCCGTTCGATCTCGACGCGCCGCAGAGCAAGTCGCGTTCCGCCCGTTGTCGAACCGCGGACGCGTGGCCCGCGCGATGCGATCGACGGGGTTTCGCGCGATCGATTGCGTCGGTGTGGAGCAGCTCGCGTCCGCCAAATCTGTGTCACGCCGGCTGACTTCGCACAATTTGGTTGGCTTCCACATCGATGCCGGTGAATCGGCCGTCACGCTCTTGCGAGGGCCGACGCCGACGGCATCGACGTCCCGAATCCGGTCAGGAAATCGCGCCGTGCCGCGGCGATGGCCGTTGGAGATCAACGACTTGACCGTGCTTCTCGACTCTCTTCCAAAAATGTCGAATTCATTTCGCCTCTCAACAAACGCGTCGCTCTTTTGAACCCGCTCGCACGGCGACCGACCGCGATTCACGCGCAACGTCGCGTATCGCGTCGTCGTCACTGCCGACGGCGCGATGGATGCATACGCGCCGGCCAGCCTGAGGTGTATTTGGGTTCGTTACCGCTGATGAAGCGCGCGGCCGAGGATGGGGTCGCGCTCGCTCGACTCACGCCGAGAACACGTCACGTCGATGCGCCGGTCATCGTGCCGCTGCTGCGCCGGCGATCAGGGGAACCAGTTCCGAGGATGCCGGATCGCATGCCGCGTGTGGGCGAGCAGTATCGCTTTCACGTGGACATGCGCACGTGCATCGGCTGCAAGAGCTGTGTCGTCGCCTGCAACGAGCAGAACGGCAACCCGGCGCCGATCAACTGGCGTCGCGTCGGAGAGATCGAGGGCGGCTTCTTTCCACAGGCGTCGCGCTCGTATCTGTCGATGGGGTGCAATCACTGCCTCGAGCCGACGTGCCTGGCCGGATGTCCCGTCGATGCCTACACGAAAGATCCGGCGACCGGCATCGTCACGCACAGCGCCGATGCCTGTATCGGCTGTCAGTACTGCACCTGGAACTGCTCGTACGGCGTGCCGCAGTACAACCCCGAGCGTGGCGTTGTCGGCAAGTGTGACATGTGCCACGGCCGGCTTTCACTCGGGCAGGCGCCGGCGTGCGTCAGCGCCTGTCCTGAAGGGGCGCTTCAGATCGAGATCGTCAAGGTCGATGCGTGGCGGCGCGTCGCGAGTGTGCCCGCGACGCCGGGCCTTCCCGTCGAGGACGGCAGCCTGTCGACGACTCGCGTCACGCTTCCGGAAACGATCCCGCCCGACGCGCGGCCGCGCGACATCACCCACGTCGTTCCCGAGCACGCCCATTGGTCGCTCATCGTCATGACGGTGCTGACGCAGATGTCGGTTGGCGCGTTCGTGACGATCTGGCTGCTGCAGCTGCTCGGCGCGTCCACACGGCTCGGACTCGTCGCCGCGGTGTCGCTCACCGTCGGTGGACTCGCGTTGTCGGCGGCAACACTGCACCTTGGCCGCCCCGTGCACGCGTATCGAGCCATTCGCATGTGGCGGCGCTCGTGGCTCAGTCGCGAGGTGCTGCTGTTCGGCGCGTTCTCGGCGGTGGCGGCGGCATATGCGCTGCTGTTGCTCGTTGGTGCCGCGTCGAGTGCCTGGGTCGGCGGCCTCACCGTCGCGTGCGGTCTGGCCGGTGTGCTCGCGAGCGCGTTCATCTATCGCGTGCCGGCCCGTCCGGCGTGGAACACGCCGTACACGCTGCTGCAATTCGGCCTCACCGGAGGCATTCTCGGACCGTTGTTCGCAGCGGCGGCTGGTGTCGGCGACAGCCGCTGGCTCGCGATCGCTGCCGCCTCGATGGCCGGAGCGCAGGCCGCGGTGTTTGCCCTGCGCTTCTTCCGCTACGTCGCCTCGGACAGCCTCGAGTTGAACGGGACCGCACGTCTGCTCTCGACCGTGCTGGCGGGACGGCTGCTGCTGCGCGGGTTGCTGCTCGCCGTCGGCGCCGTCGCGTTGCCGCTCATGGCCGCGGGGTCGCTGCTGCCCGGCCCGACCGCCGTATTCGGACCGGTCCGCATCCTCATGCTGCTGTCGCTCATGCTCGCGCTCGCCGCAGAACTGCTCGAACGCTACCTGTTCTTTGTCAGCGTCGTTCCGCGACACATGGCCGCGCCTTACATCGCGTCGGCACGCGAGGCCGTATGACCCTCAAAGAACTGCTTGGACTCGACACGCGCGCGGATCGCTATCGCTACGAGATCGACCCGGTCGCCGGCTATGTCTCGGCGCAGAAAGTCCCCGACCGCTGGGTGCCGACGACATGCGGCTATTGCTCGGTGGGATGCGGCATGTTCATCGGGGTCAAGGACGGCCGCGCCGTGAGCGTGCGCGGCAATCCCGATCACCCGGTGAACCGAGGCATGCTCTGTCCGAAAGGACTGTCGGAGCATCACACGATCGGCGCCGACAACCGGGCACGCTTCCCACTGCTGCGTCGTCAGGGGCGGATGGAGCGCGTCGGCTGGACCGAAGCGCTCGGCACGATGGCCGATCGCTTTCGCGACATTCAGGCGCGACACGGTCTCGGCTCGATCGGCGTGATCAGCACCGGTCAGCTCGTGACCGAGGAGTTCTATGCGCTCGGCAAGCTCGTGCAGCTGGGGTTGCGAACACCGAATTACGACGGCAACACCACGCTCTGCATGTCGACCGCCGTGCAAGGGTACAAGCGGTCGTTCGGGAGCGACGGTCCACCTGGCGCGTACGAGGACTTCGAGCGCGCCGACGTCATCATCCTGATCGGAGCCAACATCGCGGAGAACCATCCGATCCTGTGCTGGCGCCTGCGGTCGAACCCGGGCACGACGCTCATCGTGGTCGACCCGCGTGTGACGAAGACCGCGATGATGGCCGATCTGCATCTGCCGCTCTCGCCACGTTCGGATCTCGCGCTCGTCAATGGTCTGATCCACGTCGTCATCGCGCACAACCTCGTCGATCGCGAGTACGTCGAACAGCACACCACTGGATTCGAGGCGTTGCGCGAATCGGTCAGGGAGTACACCCCGGAATATGTCGCGGGGATCACCGGCCTCGCCGCGGATGTGATCGTCCGTACGGCGTGGACCTACGCCCGTGCCGAGGCCGGACTCATCGCCTGGACGATGGGCGTGAACCACAGCACGAAGGGCACCGAGACGGTGAACGCCATCAACAACCTGGCGCTCATCACCGGCAACATCGGCCGCGCCGGTGCCGCGCCGATGTCCATCACCGGGCAGTGCAACGCGATGGGCACGCGCGAAGCCGGCTTCGCGTCGATCATGCCCGGGTACCGAAAATTCGAAAGTGCGGCGGATCGTGAGGAGCTTGCCGCGTTGTGGAACGTTCCGGTCGATCGGATTCCGACGACTCGTGGGTTGTCGTATCCGGACATCATCGAAGCGGCGCTCGATCGACGGATCCGCGGTCTGTGGATCATTGCGACCAACCCGATCGTGTCGTTCCCGAATCTGCACGCGCTGCAGCAGGCGATTGGCGGACTCGAGTTCCTCGTGGTCCAGGACGGGTATCACCCGACGCCGACGTCCGACTACGCCCACCTGATGCTGCCGGCGGCGATGTGGGGAGAGAAGGAGGGGACGTACACGAACACCGAGCGGCGCGTCAGCAAAGTCAATCGAGCCGTGGCGCCGCCGGGCGAGGCGCGTAGCGATTTCGACATCTTCCTGGATCTCGCCTGCATGCTCGGCATGCGAGACGAGATCTTTCCGGGCTGGACGAAACCTGCAGATGCGTTCGAGGAGTGGAAGCGGGTCTCGGCGGGTCGGCTCTGCGACTACTCCGGAATGTCCTACCGGTTGATCGAACAGCACAGCGGGGTGCAGTGGCCGTTTCCGGCGAATGGCAGCGACGCCGGTGCGACGCGGCGGCTGTATGCGGACGGGCGATATCACACCGACGATGGCCGCGCGAAACTGATTCCGGTTGTGTGGGAGCCGTTTCCCGAACAGCCGTCCGAACAGTATCCATTCGTGCTCAACACGGGACGCACGGTCGAGCACTGGCACACGCGAACGAAGACCGGAAAGGTGCCGATCCTCGAGCGGCTCTCGCCGCAGGCGTGGGTCGAGATGAACCCGCGCGACGCGCGCACGTTGCGGCTCAAGCCGCAGGATCGTGTTGACGTCGTGTCGCGCCGCGGTCGCGTTCGCGGCATCGAGCTGCGCGTGACCGAGACCGTGGCCCCCGGCCAGATCTTCGTGCCGTTCCACTACGCGGAAGCGAACGCCAATGAGGTGACCCAAAGCGCCTTCGACCCGCACTCCCGCGAGCCGAATTACAAGCAATCTGCCGCGCGAGTCGAGCCGGCCGTTGACCCGCGAGGCGGCGCGGGGAGGGCGCGATGAGCCGCCTCATAGTGGTCGGCAACGGCATGGCCGGGATGGCCTGCGTGGAGCAGATCATCAAGCACGGGCCGCGCTACCAGATCACCGTGTTCGGCGACGAGACGCACGTCAACTACAACCGCGTGATGTTGTCGTCGGTGCTCGCCGGCGAGAAAGCCGACGACGACATCGTCATTCACACGCGCGAGTGGTATGCGCGCAATCAGATCGATCTCCGCGTCGGCGTGCGCATCGTCGACGTCGATCCGGCGCGCAAGACCGTGACGGGCGACGATGGCAGCACGACTGAGTACGACACGTTGCTGCTCGCCACCGGCAGCTCGGCGTGGATGCCGCCGATCGCCGGCCTCGACAAGGACGGCGTGTTCGCCTTTCGCACCCTTGACGATACGCGCGCACTGCTGAATCGTGCCGGTCCGCAGACGAAAGCGGTCGTGATTGGCGGAGGGCTGCTCGGGCTGGAGGCCGCGCGCGGCCTGCAGGTGCAGGGATGTCAGGTCACCGTCGTGCACCTGATGGCGACGCTGATGGAGCGCCAGCTCGATGCGGCGGGCGGACAGTATCTGGTCGCGAAGATGGAGCAGCTCGGCATCCGCGTGCTGCTGGGTCGAAGCACGACGGCGATCATCGGCAGGGGCCGCGTCGAAAGCGTCGAGTTCTCCGACGGCGAGCGCCTCGAGGCCGACCTCGTCGTGGTCGCGGCGGGGATACGACCGAACGTCGAGTTGGGCCGCAAGACGGGCCTGCTGGTCAAACGCGGCATCGTCGTCAACGACTACATGGAGACCTCGTCACCGGATGTCTTCGCCGTCGGCGAATGCGTCGAGCATCGCGGGATCTGCTACGGCCTCGTGGCACCGCTGTACGAGCAGGGGAAGGTGCTCGCGGCCACGATGACGGGTCATCGCGGGCCGACGTATACCGGAACCGTGCAGGCGGCGACGCTGAAGATCATGGGCGTCGACGTCTTCTCCGCTGGCGACTGGGCGAATGCACCGGACCACGTGCGCTTCGACGACCCGGGCCAAGGCTGTTACCGGCGAGTCGCGATCAAAGACGGCAAGCTCGCGGGCGTCATTTTGGTCGGCGATACGGCAGACAGCCACCGCTACATGGATTGGCTTCGCACGAACGCCGATCTCTCCGGCCAGCGCCGCGAGCTGCTGTTCCCGCCGCCATCGAGTGACGCCGGGCTCGACGTCGCGGAGATGGCTGACAG
>DASRJR010000451.1:0-37123 GCA_035649395.1 Vicinamibacterales bacterium | reverse complement strand
GGAAACGGCTGCCTCGCGGCGTCGAGCGTGTGCACCACGCCGCGCCGCATCACGAACCGCACGCGTTCGAGCACGGTCACGTCGTTCAGCGGGCTCGTCGCGACAGCGATGATGTCTGCATCTTTGCCAGGCTCGATCGATCCGATGCGGGTCGCGCGATCGAGCAGCGTGGCCGCATCGATGGTGGCGGCCCGAATCGCGGCCGCCGGCGTCAGGCCAGCCTTGACGAGCAGCGCGAACTCCTTCGCGTTCTTGCCGTGGTCGGCGACGCCAGAGTCGGTGCCGAACGCAATGCGGACGCCGTCGCGAATCGCCCTGGCGATGTTCTCGTTGTGCACCGCGACCGTCTCTTCCGCCTTGGCGAGCGTCGCGGCGCTGGTCGTTCCGGCTCGCGCCTGCGCCAGGGCGGCGTGCGGCGCCACCATCGTCGGAACGAGCCAGGCATTCGAGCGTTTGAACAACGCGTTGGTCTCCGCGTTGGTGTAGGTGCCGTGCTCAATCGAGTCGACGCCGGCGCGGAGCGCCGCCGCGATGCCGTCGGCGCCGTGCGCGTGCGCCGCCGCTTTCCGACCGAACAGATGCGCCGTCTCGACGATCGCTTTCATCTCGTCGTCGAACAGCTGTTGGCCGAGCCCGCCGGCGATGTTGCTCATCACGCCGCCGGTTGCGGTGAACTTGATCACGTCGGCACCCTGTGAGATCTGCGCGCGAACGGCGCGGCGGCAATCGTCGGCGCCGTTGCACAGGTTTGTGGCGCGCGATCGCCGGATTTCCTCGATCTCCCGATTGACGTTGTTCGCGGCATCGGCATGCCCGCCGGTGCCGGAGATGGCAGATCCGGCGGCGACGATTGTCGGTCCGGGGATCAGGCCCGACGCAACCGCATCGCGTAGTGCGGTCACGCTATGAACATCAGAGCCGAGGTCGCGTACGGTCGTGAAGCCGGCTTCGAGCGTGCGTCGTGCGTTGCCGACGCCAATCAGCAGGCTGTCCTCGATGTCGCGGCTAACCGCCTCGAGGCGCGCGCGCATCTTCTCGTCATCGCTGAAGATGTGCACGTGCGCGTCGATGAGTCCCGGCAGGACGAACTCGCGCTTGAGATCGATCAGCCGCGCGCCGGCCGGGGGCGGCACGTGACCGTCGCGAATCGCCTCGATGCGTCCGCCCCGCACGATGATCGTGGACGCGCCACGGGGAGTCTCGCCCGGCCGATCGAGCAGCGTACCAGCATGAATATAGAGGACCGGTTCAGCGACCGCCGGACCAGGCGCGCTCTGCTGCGCCGCCGCTGTGACCACACCGATAAGCGCGACCGTCAGGACAAGCGTGAAGCGTTTCATGGGAGGTCCTTATACTAACCGCATGGCGTTCGCGAGCCCTTTAGAACCTTCGGAGTGGAGACACGTCTACTCCATGTGAGCGGGAATGGACATTGAAACGCTCGGACGGACGCTCGGGTTTTCACTCGCCGCAGGCGTGAACCTGTATGCGACGGTGGCCATCCTCGGTCTGGCCGCGCGATATGGCTGGGTCGACCTTCCGCCGCAGTTCCAGGTCTTCAACCACGACGTGGTGATCGGCGCCGCGATCGTGATGTATCTGATCGAGTTCCTGGCGGACAAGATTCCGTACTTCGACTCGCTGTGGGATGGTATTCACACGCTGATTCGTCCCGTCGGCGGTGCACTCATCGCCGTCGGCACGCTGGGAGACGCGTCTCCTGCCGTCGAAGGCCTGGTCGCGCTCCTCGGTGGCACGATCGCGGCCGGCAGCCATCTCACCAAGACCAGCACGCGCGCGGCGGCCAACACGAGCCCCGAGCCGTTCTCGAACTGGGCGTTGAGTATCGTCGAGGATGTGTTCGTCGTCGGCCTGGGTGCACTGGCGCTCAAGTATCCGACGGCGGCGTTCGTCGTGGTGACGATCGTCGTGGTGCTCATCGCGGTGTTCGCCGCCGTGATCGTTCGCACCGTGCGGCGATGGTTCCGCCGCTGGTCCCAGCCCCGCGAAGCACCAGCTGGTTAGAGCGAGCTGCAGTCCTTGGTCCTTGGTGCTTCGTTCTTGGTCCGTCCGTAGTCCTTGGTCCGTCCCCTGGTCCCTCGTCCTCAGTCCGCTCGTTGCGCGACATCACTTCTTCAAGATCTTCCTGACCGTTCCAACCCGGCCGGGAGCCGTCCCCACGCGACGGATTCCCAGCTGACGGGAGTGGCCGATTGTGCGTGGAGGGTGACGGTCAAGCTAGCAACGCCGATCGCCAGGAGCAGTCGTTTCATCGCGTGATCTCCGCGTGAAATATACCCGCCCTGATGGCCGATCGCGGCACATGAACAGCATCACCCATGTAATTCAACGTCTTACGTCGCCGGTTGTGGAGACCGGCGCTGCAGCCACTTCACCGTCTCGAGGACCGGGACGATGCTGAACGCGACCACGCTGGCGAGCGCGAGGTCGCTCCATCGGAACGCGAACGTTCCGATCAGCTGCTGGAGGAATGGCACGTAGATGATGGCGACGAGGAGCAGCACCTCCCAGCCGACCGCGGCGTTCAGCCAGCGGTTCGCGAACGGTCGCCGGAAGATCGAGTCCCGTTCCGATCGATAGATGTAGGCGTTGAAGAACTGGATGAGGACGAGCGCGACGAACGTCATCGCCATCGCTTCCTTCAGCGGCCGCCCGTTGTCGAGCAGCCACGCGAACAACGCCAGATTCACCAGTGCCGACCAGACTCCGCTTGCCAGCAACCGCACGACCAGCGGGCGAGTGAACAGACCGGCGCGCGGGTCTCGCGGCTGACGCTGCATCAGATCGGGATCCGGTGGATCGACCGCGAGCGCCAGCGCCGGCAGCCCGTCGGTCGCAAGATTGACGTAGAGGATCTGGACCGCCGTGAGCGGCAGCGGCAGTCCCGCGAGCGCCGCGCCCGCCATCAGGAGGATCTCGCCGACGTTCGACGACAGCAGGAAGGTGAGGTACTTGCGGATGTTGCTGAAGACGATGCGCCCTTCCTCGACGGCGGCGACGATCGTCGCGAAGTTGTCGTCGAGGACGGTGACGCTCGCCGCCTCCTTGCTGACGTCGGTGCCGGAGATCCCCATCGCGATCCCGACGTCGGCCTTCTTGAGCGCCGGCGCATCGTTGACGCCGTCGCCGGTGACGGCGACCACATCCCCGCGACGCTGCCACGCCTCGACCACGCGCAGCTTGTCGGTGGGGGAGACACGCGCGTAGACACCGATCGATTCCACCTCTCGCGCCAGGTCTTGATCCGACATTCGAGACAGGTCCTGCCCCGAGATGACGCGGCGTCCCTCGAGCAAGCCGAGCTCGCCCGCGATGGCTGTCGCGGTCAGCGGATGATCTCCGGTGATCATCACCGGCGTGATGCCAGCACTCCAGCACGTGTGAACGGCCTGACGCGCTTCGGGCCGCGGCGGGTCCATCATCCCGACCAGGCCAAGCCACGTCATCGCGTACTCCGCGTCCTCGACGCGTGTCTCTCGTTTGCGCGCGATCGCCAGCACCCTCAGCCCGGCCGACGCCATGTCGCGCTCGGCCGCGAGGATCGCCTCACGATCGGATTGCTGCAGCGGTGTTTCGCCGCTTTCGTGCAGCCAGGTGGTGCAATCGGGCAAGAGCACGTCGACCGCGCCCTTCGAGTAGGCGACGAGGCCGTTGCCTGCCTCATGCAGCGTCGTCATCCGTCGACGCTCTGATGTGAAGGCGATCTCGTGGCGGCGCGGCTGTTCTTCGTTGAGCGTGTGCGGATCGAGACCGGCCTTCTCCGCGGCGACGATGAGCGCGCCTTCGGTCGGATCGCCCTCGACCCGCCAGCGGCCCTGCTCGTCGAGCAGCACGCGCGCGTCGGAGGCCAGCGCGCTCGCGCGCAGCAGCTCTCGAACCGACACGGCCGGCTCGACGGGTTGCTCGTCACGGTGGAAACCACCTGCGGCGCCGTAGCCGACGCCGCTGACGTCGAGCACGCCATCCGCCGTGGCCACACGACGGACGGTCATCTCGTTCTTGGTGAGCGTCCCGGTTTTGTCGGAGCAGATCGTCGACGTGCTGCCAAGCGTCTCAACGACGGGCAAACGACGAACGAGCGCCCGACGGGCAACCATTCGTCGGACACCGATCGCCAGCGAGATCGTCACGACCGCCGGCAGCGCCTCGGGCACGACCGCGACCGCCAACGCGATGCCGAAGATGAACATGTCGAGCGGCGGCATCCCGCGCCAGAGGCCGAGCACGACGATCACGCCGACGATCAGCAGCGCGGCCTTGCCAAGCATGGCGCCCAGCCGATCGAGGTTCTCCTGCAGCGGCGTGCGCCCCGCTTCGACGGTCTGCACCAGGCTGCTGATCCGGCCGAACTCCGTCGCCATGCCGGTGGCGACGACGACGGCGCGACCGCGGCCTCGCGTAATCAACGTCCCGGCGTAGACCATGTTGCGGCGATCGCCGAGCGGGATGTCCTCGGCCGGCAGCGCATCCGAGGCCTTCTCGACCGGCGCCGACTCGCCTGTGAGTGCGGCCTCGTCGATGGACAGATTCACGGCCAGGGCAACCCGGGCGTCAGCCGGCACGCGATCCCCCGCTCGCAACACGATGAGGTCGCCCGGCACGAGCTCGCGGGCCGGGATCGCGACTTCCGTGTCGTCGCGAATCACGTGACCGACGGGCGCCGCCATCTGGCGCAGGGCGTCGAGCGCCCGGCCAGCGCGATACTCCTGCACGAAGCCGAGCAGCACGGCGAACAACACGATCACCGAGATCACGCCGGCCTCGAGGCCGTGGCCGAGCAGTCCCGACAGCAGCGTCGCGACCAGCAGAATCACGACGAGGACGTTCTTGAACTGAGCGGCGAGCGTATGCCAGGCCGACGTCTGTGCGATGGCCTGAAGCTCGTTGGGGCCGTGGTGTTCGAGCCGGCGGGCGGCGTCGTCGGCTGTGAGGCCGGTCTCGTGGGTAGTGAACGCCGCCATGACGGCGCTGACATCGCGGTGATGCCACGAGGAGGCGATGTCGTCGGGAGCGCGGACGTCGACGGACATGTTGATCTCAGGCTCGCTCGCCCGTCGATATTAGGCAAATAGATAGTTTGTCGACGCTGATGTGGTTTTCTCTATAGAGTGATCAGGCTATGGAATGGCTGAATTATCACCATCTGCTCTACTTCTGGACCGTTGTCCGCGAGGGCAGCGTGTCGAAGGCGGCGGAGAAGCTGCGGCTGTCACAGCCGACGATCAGCGCGCAGGTACGGATGCTGGAGCAGACGATCGGGGAGCGGCTGTTCCTTCGGCGCGGTCGCACGCAACTGCTGACCGACGTCGGTCGGACGGTGTATCGCTACGCCGACGAGATCTTCGGTCTCGGCCGAGAGCTGCTCGAAACGCTCGATGGCCGCCCGCCGGGCCGTGTGATGCCGCTCACGATCGGCGTGGCCAACGCGGTGCCAAAGTTGATCGTCCATCGCCTGCTCAGGCCGGCGATCGAACAGCCCGCGACGATTCGCCTGATCTGTCGTGAAGACAACGCCGAGCAGCTGGTGGCGCAGCTGGCCTCCTATGCGTTGGACGTCGTCATCGCCAGCGCGCCCGCGCCGGCGCATCTGCCGATGAAGGTGTTCAACCACCTGCTGGGGGAGTCGACGATCTCACTGTTCGCGCCCGCGCCACTGGCGGCGCGCCTCCGGCGACGGTTCCCCGCGTCGTTGAACCAGGCGCCTGTCCTCGTGCCGACCACGAACAGCCCACTTCGTCGTGCGCTCGATGAATGGTTCGACGAGGAGCGCATCACGCCGCGCATCGTCGGCGAGTTCGAGGATTCGGCGTTGATGCAGGTGTTCGGGCAGGCCGCCGGCTGTGTGTTTCCGGCGCCGTCGGCGATCGCGACCGACGTGAGCCGTTTCCACGGCGTGCGCGCGATCGGACGGTTGAACAACGTGCGTGAACGGTACTACGTCATCTCGCCCGAGCGTCGGCTGAAGCACCCGGGCGTCCTCGCGATCACCAGCGTGGCGCGCGATCAGTTGTTCAAGTGAGCCCTTCGGGGTCGCTTGAACAGCCTCATTTGTGATTAGTGATTCATGATTATTGATTCGTTGTTGATTGACGATTGCTGATTGTTGATTGAAAGATGAGAAACGGAGGCGTGCTGCCCACTCCGACAATCGTCAATCAATCAACAATCGATAATCACCAATCAACAACGAATCACTAATCAAAGATCACTAATCACAAATCCCGTGCTACTTGCCGTCGATCGAGAAGGCAAGTAGCACATTTCCCGGCATGCCGCCGATGAAGGCGTAGCCGGAGTTGACGAACAGCATGCCGCCGGCGACGACGGGACCGGGGCCATCGAGCGAGCCGCCGGTTGCCTGCACGCCGTTGACCGTGTCGTAGGGTCGTATCGTGTCCACGTCCCACACGATCGTTCCCTTGTCGGTTGCGTAGGCGCGCAAGTGGCCGTCGAGCCCACCCGAGAACACGATTCCGGGGATGGCGGTGACCGCGGCTGATTGCGCGGGGCTGCAGCCAGGCCGGTCGCCGCATCCCGGATGCGGCGTCTTCCAGACGATCTCGCCGTTCGCAGGATTGATCGCGAACAACCCACCGCCGGCTCGCGGATTCAAACGAAACGCCCCGCCAAACGGCGAGGGCTGCGCGCCCGCGGTCCCCGCCGGCGCGGGCTCGGGTTGGACGTCGGACAACGCGGCGAAGACGCGCGACCCGTCGTACGCGATCCCCCATTGCACTCCGCCCAACGCACTGCCTTTGCCAATGGCGGTCTGCCAGAGAATCTCGCCGCCGCGATCGGGATCGACGGCGTGGACCACACCAGATTTCTGCCCGGCGATCAGGGCACGACGCCCGTTCGGCAAGTCCACGAGCATCGCCGACGAGCCGAAGTCGACGTCGGGCCCCTTCGCTTGCGGGCAATTCGTCTGTTGGGCCTCCGGGAATCCGCAGTCGATGGTGAACGCGTCGCCCGTTGTCGTCTGACGGGACCACAGCAGCTTGCCGGTCTTCAGGTCGAACGCGATGAACGCGTCGGACGTGCTCGCCGGCGGATCCGAGTAACTGTCGCCGGTCGTGACGTAGACGACGCCACGCTGGAGGTCGACGGTGGGCGAAGACCACACGCCGGCGCCCGAGGGACCATAGAGCTGCACGCCTTGCGTGTTCTTGCGAATCGGCTTCGGCTCTTCCGGAATCGTATAGCTCCTCCAGCGAACCTGCCCGGTTGCCGCGTCGATCGCAAACACGCTGCCGCGGAACTTGCAGCACTCGTACTTCGGGTTCGCGCCGATGACCTCCTCGGCTGATGATGTCCCGATGTAAAGCGCGTCGCCGGCTAGCGTGGGTGCGCCAGTGGTCGTCGCACCCGGGAAGTCGTCGACGAGCCGTTTCCACACGAGCTCTCCGGTGAGTGCGTCAACGGCGTACACGGTCGAGCGCTGATCGGCGAAGTACGCAAGCCACCCGCGGGCGCCCCCGGTGCGCGGTCCGATCGTGATTGCGGTCCGCACCGGCGCATCGGTCTTGAACGCCCAATACTGGCATCCGGTCTCCGCGCTCAACGAGTAGACGATCGGCGCGGCGCTGCCGACGAACACACGACCGCCGACCACGGCAGGCTGCGCGAAGGCGCGGTTCACGCCGGGAAAACCGAAGGCCCATTTCAACTTCAGACGCGGCACTTGAGTCGCAGTTAGTTGTGCCATCGCGGCGGGCTGAAAGCGATGTTGCGCCGTCGTGACTCCCCAACCGTTCCACCGCGGACGTTCGAGCGGATCGGTGAACGACGCCGTGTCGCCGCGGCAGACGCCCGCCGTTGCCGTCGTGGTGGACATCCCGCCTCCGAGGAAGCGGGCGATCGTCTCGATCTGGGCCGGGGCGAGATCCGCCCCCTGCGTGCGCATGCTTCCGGTGGTCAGCGCCGCGCGCACCGCGTCGGGCGTGAGCTTGCTGAGCGCCTCGCGATTGGGCGCGCGCGACACGCCGGCGTCATGACACGTCGCGCAGCGCTCACGATAGATCGTGTCGCCGGGCTGATTGGGACCCTGCGCCCCTTGCGCCGCCGCGCCGGTCGCGGTCAGAAGGACGGTCAAGAACAACGGACTCAGCTTTCGCATTCGCGGTGCCTCACTTCGGGATGGGGCGGTTCGATCGCGCGGCTTCGGTGAACCGTATCGCTGGAAGAGTATGTCGGTGAATACGGCGCGCGCATAGGGGGAAGTTCCATTTGCGCGGCTGGCACAGATACGATCGACCGATGCCCGCCCCGTTTGTTCTGCGATCGGCCTGCGCTGACGATGTCGAGCAGATCGCGGCCCTTCATTCTCTGAGCTGGCAGCGGACGTACCGCGGCATGATGACCGACGAGTTCCTCGATCATCGAGCGCTGGCGAACCGTCGTGAGGTCTGGGATCAGCGCCTGCATGCCGACGAGCCCGGTCAGTTGGTGTCCGTCGTCGAGCAGTCCGGCGGCGTGGTCGGCTTTATCTGCGCCTATGCGTACTACGACCCGCGATGGGGTTCATACATCGATAATCTGCATGTGTCGCACGAGTGGCAAGGCTACGGCCTGGGTCGTGCGTTGATGCGGAGCGCGGCCATATGGCTGTCGGACGCCGCGCCGGATGTGGGTGTCTACCTCTGGGTCATGGAAGCGAACGCCAGAGCCCGCGCCTTTTACGACCATCTCGGCGCCATCAACGCCGGGACCGAGGTGATCGAGGATCCAGGGGGTGGACGCGCGCCGAATTGCCGATACGTGTGGGCTGACCCGCGGTTGCTCTTGTCGTAAGCAAACGGAGGTTTTCCTATGGCGAAAAACTCGTGGCGAGATAGTCCAGCAGCGCGCTGCGATCCTGCTCGCCGATCCTCGCGCCCCATCCAGCCATCTTCGTGAGCTCCGCGTCCCACTGTGCGCGTGTCAGCCGCTGCTGCCGGATGACATCGTCGCTATGGCAGGCAAGACACGTCTTCGCGAACGGTGCAGGGCGTTCGCTCGGCGCCGACTCTTGCGGTGGTGGCGCCGACGGCGCCGACAGCGCGCGTCCGACGTGAACCGTCACGCGCGGCGCGACGTTCCAGAGGTAGCCGGAGGGATTCCACTGCTGCTCGAGTGGCTGCACGGATCCGGCGGCATCGCGGGCCCGAGCGCGGATGGTGTACGAGCCTTCACCCGTCGGCCGCCAGCGATGTTCCCAGAGCCGCCAGCCGAAGTCGGTTCGCTGGTTGCGTGACAACGTCGCCGCCGTCCAACTCCGCCCATCGTCCACGCTCACGTCGACAGCCGTGACAGGACCAGCATCGCCACTCCATGCGGCGCCGCGGATGATTAGCGGTCCGCCAGGTGCCGACGCGCCGTCGAGCGGCGTCGCGATCACGCTCTTCACGCGCAGGCTCGTCACCGGCTGCGTTCGTTCGAGCGGCACGGCGGCACCGGGCGACACAGCGTCGATGGGACGGCGATACGCCCGTGCCATCCAGAACCCGTCGTGTTCCCGATCGAGCAGCGTGATCGACGTCACCCACTTGATCCACGAATCGCCGGCCCAGCCGGGGACGACGACGCGCAGCGGGAAGCCGTGCTCGATCGGCAGCGCCTGCCCGTTCATCTCGAAGGCGAGCAGCGTGTTCGCGTCGAGCGCTTTGGACAGTGGAATCGATCGCTGAAAGTCTGGCATCGTGCCGATGGGCACGTCGGCGCCGTTGAACAGGATCTCCCTGGCCGATGCGCGTACGCCCGCGCGTTTCAAGACGTCGGCAAGCCTGACGCCTCGCCAGCGCGCGTTGCCTGCGGCACCGTGCCCCCACTGCAGACCAGCGACTGGCGGCTCGAAAAACCGGCGCCCGTTGCCGGCGCACTCCAGGACGCTCACGATCTCGGCTGACGGAATCCGCCGAAGATCGGCCATGGTCAGCGCGAGCGGGGTCTCCACCTGACCGTCGACAGTCAGGCGCCAGGCGTCGATGTCGATTCGCGGCGTGTAGACGTGCGACCGAACGAAGAATCGACCGATCGGTGTGAGGTAGTCGAGGAACCCCTCGAGCGGCATCTCGCGGTCCTCGGGGCGCGCCGAGCGCACGATCATCGCCGGTTGAACACCTGTGCTGCGCGGCTGCAGCATGGCCGCGGCAGTCATCGCTAGGAAATGTCGGCGTGTGAGGGGCAACATGCGCGAGGGACCCGACAATCTTATCTAACGCCGAGGGGGCAGGGCTGTCCTTAATGCTGCGACAGCACTGCCCCCCAAACCCTCGCTCCCTCAACGCTTCGTCAGAAGTACGTCTTCAAACCGGCCGTGAGCGCAACGCCTGACGGGTCCTGTCCGCGCGCGTTCGTGACGGCGTGGTAGCGCCCTTCACCCTTCAACGCGACGTTGCGGTTGAAGAAGTACTCGAGACCGCCACCGGTGTTGAGGCCGAACCTGGTCTCGGTTTCCCCGATCGAGCTTCCGTTGGATCGGAACTGGAGGAAGTACGCGCCGACGCCAGTCCCGATGAACGGATGCCAGCGTCCCCCTTCCCAGTTGTAGTTGACGTCGAGTTTGAGCGGCATCTGCCTCAGCGAATCGACGGGACCGCTGCCGAACGCAGGATTGGACCAGCCAAAGCCGGTTCGGAAGCTCACACGCGGCGTCGCGTAGTACTCGTACAGAACGTTGATGAGCGCGGAATTGGCGAGGGCGTCGTTGGTTGGAATGAACGCACCAACGTCGATTCCCGCTGCCACTGTCCCTGCAGCAGGCACGCGTTCCCGCTGAGCCGACGCCATTTGAGGAACCACGACGAGCAGCGCCAGTGTCAGCCAGCTGAGAGTCAGTCGTCTCATTCGAGTCCTCCTTCTCAACAGTGGAGGAGGGGGACGCAAGCGAAGTACCGGAACACTCGAGGCGGGGCAGAAGTTGAATGTGTCCTTCCAGTTACGTCGTCACGGCCGAGTCTTGGGCGGCACGCTCGAGTCGGATACGGTTGAGAATCGTTTTCGTACGCGAACAGCAGGGCAAGTAGTTAAACCGGACTCGGCCATAGAACCTCAGCCGACGAAGCATATTTCTCACGCGCCACTACGAGAGGCGCTCCAGCATTTCTCGCTGCCACTCGAGAGTGGCAGTTATCGCGTTCATCGTGAACACGTGCAATGCCCGCACGTTCGAGGCGGGATCGGCGAGCGTGGCAGAAAGCCCCGTCAGGAATGATTCTGGGGCGTACGAAGGCCGCTGCAGAAGATGACCGATCAGGCCACGCTGCTTCATCAGATACCGCGCGGCGTCAGCGACGCCGATTCTCGTGGCAATCCTGGTCAGCCTGCCGAACTCCACGGCTCCCGGAACACCGAGATGAATCGGCAGAGCGATCGCTTGCCGACGCATTTCCGCGATCCATCCGGCAACCGCCCCCGGATTGAACGACATCTGTGTCGTCATCCACTGCACGTGCGGCTGCTTGGCTCGAAGATCGCGGAGCAGGACGTCTGATGGAATCGCCGTGTGACCCTCGGGATAGGCAGGGACTCCGATCTCGTCGAAGTGATGCCCGTGCTCGACGAGCAGTCGAATCAACGTGAGCCCGTCACCGACCTCGCCGATCGCAGGGCCGTCACCGCCGACGACGAACAGCCGGCGGATGCCGCCGCCGGTCATCCGCGCGACGATGTCGGCGAGGTGCGCGCGGTCGCGGACCAACCGGGCGGGGAGATGCGGCGCCACGGGATGGCCGAGTACCGACAGCCGTTCCGCCAGATCGAGCGTGGCGTCGAGGCCAAGCCTCACTGACGCCGTGATGGTGACTGGCACGCCCGCGGGCAGCGTCGAGGCATCCTCGAGCGCCGTCGTGAGCGGGATCAGTTCGTAGACCGGGTTCGAGACGAGGGCGGTCAGCGCGCGTCGCTGCTCGAACGAGAGCTCATGCCTCTTGACCGCCATACCCGCGAACGAGCGCTAGCGAAGTAACGGTGGGAAGCGGAATTCTGCCATGTTGGCGTCGAGCTGGACACCGGCGCTGTTGATGGCCATCGACGTCGAGCGATATCCGCCGACCGCGATCAGCACATCGAGCAGCTGCTTCTTGTCGAATGCGGTAGCGAGCGCGCCCCATGTCCTATCGGACACGAGGTCGTCGCGATACAGTTCGTCGGTCGCGCGCAGCAGCGCGAGCTCCACTGGATCGCCACCGCCACTATCGGGGCCGGCGATGATGCGATCGACGTCGACATCGGTCATCCCGGCGCGGCGACCCAGACGCGAGTGCGCTGCCCATTCGTACTCCGAGCGGCACAACACGCCGATGCGCATCAGCAGCGTCTCGCGCTGCCTCACCGACAGCGTGGTCGAGTTGAGGATGTGCTGGTTGATCGGTCCGCGGACGCGGTCGGCGGGTGGGTTGCGGACGAAGGTCACGAACACGTT
This sequence comes from Vicinamibacterales bacterium, assembly GCA_035649395.1. GTDB lineage: Bacteria > Acidobacteriota > Vicinamibacteria > Vicinamibacterales > UBA2999 > Gp6-AA40. The sequence goes on along the minus strand of DASRJR010000451.1, from coordinate 24,702 downwards.
GGCGGCGCGTTGACCCGTCCCGTTCGGGTCGAAGCGTTTGCGCTGCTCCGGCGTCCAGTCCTTGGGCTCGAGCGGTGGAATGCGAGGCTCCTTGCCGAGCAGGCGGGTGTTGGTGCGCGCGGCGGCCACGGCGTACGGGATTCCAGACGGCGGCCGTTCCGTCGCGTCCGCCTCGATCTCCACACCGAGCGAGTTGATCGCGCCCGCGTGCATCGTCAACGTGCCGACGGTGTCGACGAGATCGGTCAACTGGTTCGTGTCGTAGCGCGCGCTGAGGGCCCGCCACGTCACATCGGAGACGAACGAGTCGATGTGCAGCTCGTCGGCGGCTCGGAGGACGGCGGCCTCGAAGGTGTCCCAGCCTTTCGCGTCGGGACCCTGCGCGACGCGCCGCAGTTCGTCGTTGGTGAGCCCGGCACGCCGTGGACCGGTGGCCCAGTGCGCCCACAAGTAATTCGAGCGAGTGAGCCACGCCGTGCGAAGCCCGGCGAGCGCACGGTGTCGCGCCGGAAGCGTCGAGTCGAACGACACGTAGTGCTCGAACGGCAGGATGTGGTCAGCGAGCGAGGGATGATTCAGATACGTGGCGACCGCGTTGGGGATGCCGGACGATGCAAACCGGGCCGCAAGCGCGCGCTGTTCGTCGGTGCGCTGATTCTCTGGAACGGGAGCGACGCGCGGGCTCGCGGCGCGGGTGAGGAGTGGCGCGACGACCAGCGCGACGATGGCGGGCAACACGCGGAGATATCTCATTGCGTTCTCCGGTCCGGGTGAAGCCGGACACTACACGTCCGGCTAAAGCCGGACACTACACGTCCGGCTAAAGCCGGACACTACGCACGGTCCCTACGTTATTTCTGCTGCGGCAGCGGAGACGTCGGGTTCGCCGGCGCCACGAGATTCTTCGAGAAGAACGGCAGCACGTTGCGCTCGATTCGCTCGCGGACCTTGTTGGTATGGTCCCCGTCGTACTCGTCGTAGCTGTGGGGAATCCGCAGCTTCGTCAGCACCGTGTGCAGCTGCTGGTTCGAGCGGAGCAACGGATCCATCGTGCCGATTTCCATCGCGACGGCGTAGTACTGCTTCAGCGCGGGCGCGTGCTGCTCGAGCATCTCCAGCGGCGCGTTGGCGGCCCACTTGGCGATGACCTCCGGCCTTGGCTTGCCGTTTCTCATCGGCAGATCGAGGAACAGCGGCGGATTCTTCGGATTTGGTGACCAGGCTGCGGCCGACGCCAACAGGACCGACGGCCCGAAACCTCGCCCCCGCGCGGCCTCTTCCGCCTGCTCGCGCGTCTTGATCGCTTCGGCCTCCGCCATCGATTTCGGATTGGGATCGCCGTTCGCGGTCAGGCAGCACGAGCTCATGAGATAGAGGCTCATGAACACGTCGGGCCGCTTCATCCCGATGCGCAGTGCGCCGTATCCGCCCATCGAGTGCCCGGCCAGCCCGCGGCTCACACGCGCCGGCAAGGTGCGATAGTGACTATCGATGTATGCGACCAGATCCTCTGCGATGAAGCGCTCCCAATCGCCAATGGTTGGCGAGGCCGAGTACATGCTGCCCTTGTGCAGGGTGAACGCATTGGGCGTGACGACGATCTGCTCGCTGAAGCCCTGAGCGGCCGCCATTCGGTCGCCGCTCTCCTGAAGGCTGGCGAGCCTGGCGGTGAACGTGTCGTCCTGCCCGCCGTACCCGTGCAGCAGGTACACGACAGGGAAGCGCCGTTTCTGATCGCTGTTGTAGCTCGGGGGAAGGTAGACCGTGACCTCACGATCGGGGGAGTCGGCCTCGAGGTTGCCTTCGAGCGCCTTGCCGTGCACGGTGATCCGTTCGACGCTCCCAGCCGCCGCAGGTACGCCAGGGGCTCCACCCGCTCGACCGCCGCGTCCCTGCGCCTGCAGCAGCGCCCCAGCAAGAACGAGAGCCCCCACACATGCGGCAGACAGTGTAGTCTTCACGATGCACCCCCTCCGAACGACGCGATTCTACCTTGGAGCCGACCACGTGAGCGTTCCTCGTTAACCCGCCGCACCCACACTCCGACGCCAATGACCATCCTGCGGCGTCTGCTCGGCTATGTGTCGCTGCGGTTCAAGGAGCCAGCGACGTGTGAAGGGTGCGGAGATCAGTTCACTTGCGGCGCGACGGTCGCCGGCTGCTGGTGCATGCAGGTGAAGCTGACCCGTGATGCGCGCGCGAATCTTCGCGCGCGCTACAAGGACTGCGTGTGCCGCGTCTGTCTCGAGCGCGAAGCCGCGCGGTGAAGAGTGCCTACTGATTCGGGTCGGCGCTGCCCACCAGCTCGAGATTGAACCCGTTCGGATCCTTGACGAAGACGTTGCGGATCGTGTCGCTCCACTCGACGAGCTCGCCGTTGCGCGACAGCACGCGGCCACCCGCCGCCTTGTGCTTGGCCAGCACGTCGCGAATGTGGCCCACGCGAATTGCCAGGCCGCACGCATTTGCGTCGGTGACGCGGAGATCGAACGGCTTGCGCGGGACGCCCTTGATTTCGATCATCTCGATGCGCGCCTTGCTTCCCGAGATGAGCCCGCCGGCCATTCGGTACGACGCGTTCTTCGGCAGGCCGAGCAGATCGAGCATCGCCGAATCGTTCGAGAACTTCTTGTCGGCCTCGAGCTCGAGACCGAGCAACCCGTTCCAGTACTTCAGCGTCTCATCCATGTCCCTGACAGTGAGTCCGATGACTGCGCCCAACACGGCACCGTCGGCCGCGTCTGCGCCGGCAGTCCCCTGAATGGCCTGAACGAAGTAGCCGTCGGGGTCGCGCATGATGATCGACTTCGCGTTACCGAGCGATGTCGGCACTGTCAACGGCATGCCGTTCTTGGTGAGAATGGGTGCGTTCGCTTTCTTCGCCGCGGCGACGACCGCCTCGATATCGCGCACGATGATCTTCATCATCGGCGCGCCGGGATCGGCGATCTCCGGCTGCTTGTTCATCTGGCGCTCGACGTTCCCGAACTGGGTCAGCTCGAAGTTGAACGCGCCTTTGAGCTGCGTCATCGCGACTCGCAGGGTCGCGCCGGGCGAGTCGGTCAAGATCTGCGGTCCCGTGCTCTGAAACGGCCGCACCTGGCCGGCGAGACCGAACACGCTCTGATAGAACGCCAGCGTCTTGTCGATGTCGTTGGTCGAGTGAATCGCGTGCATCAGACCGATCACGCCGGTTTTGTTCGTCGGGTTCGGCGCCTGTCCCTGGGCTGTGACAATCGCGGTCGCGAGCAGGCAGGCGGCGGCTGATGAAAGAAGGCGCATGGGGCTCCTCGATGTGATTGTGCCGCCTGAGGATACTGGGGCTCGCTTGCAAAGGCAACGGAGGGTACGGAGCAAACGGATCAACACGGAGCAACGGGGCGTTACTCCGTTGCTCCGTGTTAGTCCGTTATCTCCGCCACCTCCGTTAACTCCCGAGTGCGCGGCTGGCCAGTTGCGCGCCCTCGCAGAGCGACCTGAGCTTGGCCCAAGCGATCTGCGGGTGGGTGCGCCCGCCGAAGCCGCAGTCGGTGCTCGCGATCACGCGGTCGGGTCCAACCAGTCGAGCGAACCGGAGCAGTCGTTGCGAGACGAGCTCGGGATGCTCGACCAGGTCGGTCGAGTGCGTCACCACGCCAGGCATGATGACCTTTCCGGCTGGCAGCGGCACCCGTTCCCAGACGACGTATTCGTGCTCGTGACGGACATTGGCGGCTTCAAATGAATAGAAGCGGGCCTTCACACGGAGCATCACGTCGACGATGTCGGCGAGCGGCAGATCGTAGGCGTGCGGCCCGTGCCAGCTGCCCCAGCACAGGTGATAGCGGATCCGGTCCTCGGGGATGTTGCGGAGAGCGTGATTGAGCGCGTCGACGCGCAAGCGACAGTAGTCGATGAACGCCGGCAGTCCCATGCCGATGCCGATGCGATCCCACAACGCCACGAGCCACGCGTCGTCGATCTGCAGGAGAAATCCGGCGTTCACGATCGTCTCGTACTCGACCCGGAGCGCCTCCGCCAGGGCCGCGACGAAGTCCTCGGACGAGGCATAGAACTCGTTGCTGCGATACGGTTCGAGGCTGGCGGGTGCGGTGCTCGTGAGAAAGCAGTTCGAGGGATCCGAGACGACGGACCGGAAGATCTCGATCTCACGCTGCAACGCACCAGAGGTGTAGGTGATCGGAGCGGTGCACGCCAGAAATCGGCGGGCGGTGCTCATCCGCTTGTCAGCGGTAAAGAACAGCGTTTGTCGCTCGCTGGCGTATCGGTAGAACTCCGCAAACACCTCTCGGTCTTTGCCCGCTCTGATGACCGACCCCGACGCCGGCGTCGGGCGCTCCTCGAACCCGCCGAGACGCTGATCCATGAAGGCGAGCCAGTCGCCGCCCTTGGTGAGCTCGCCTTCGTTGATGATGTCGAGCCCGATCGAGCGTTGCTGATCGACGACCCACTCGACGCTTCGCCGTAGATGGTCGTCGGTGTGAGTCCCGACGGGATCGAACCCGTCAGGGCCAGGGAGGCTCCCGACGTGTGTGGTGAGGATCGTCAACTGCCCCGTTAGGCTACACCTGAGTGGGATTTGGAGCCATTCAGGGGAATTTCGGGTCTTATCTAGTGGTCAGTGAATTTCGGAGACCAGTCGTATTTGTATGTGGGGGCCCCAGGCGGCGGGGCATAAGCCTTGCTGCCGATGGAGGAAAGCGTTGAGGTACGGCTGTGCCTAAACGAAGTCGCGGAAGAACGAATTCTTCAGACGTCTCGACGGCCGTTGAACCGCTGGTCGATTGGGAAGAGCCCGAGCGCAACGCGCACGTGCTCGACTGGCGTGAGCGCGCCCACTCGTTCGGCCTCATCCCGCTCGACGATCACGCGCCGGTCGATCCGCCAATCGTCGAGCCGCCTGATCTGCTGCTCGCTGAGGAGGAACCCGAGGCCTTCGACGACCAGCCGCTCGACGAAGCCGAGCGCGTCACCCTCGGTCGCGACGAGCTCGAGGAAGCGCCCGAGTCACGGCTGCCGCAGGAGGAGCTCGATCTGGTCCGGGTGTATCTCAAGCACATCGGACGACGGAAGCTGCTGAGCGCGGCCCAGGAGCGCGAGATCGGGCGACGGATCGAAGTCGCCCGCAGCGAGCTGCTGGCCGAGCTCGTCATGATTCCGGCGGTGAGGCAGACCATCCTTGCCTTGGCCGACGCCGTGCGCACGCACTCGGCACCGGCGGCCGAGCTCATCCTGATGCCCGACGGTGGCGAGCTGAAACCGGAGAAGGTCAACCCCGTCCTCCATGCGCTTGCGCACGTGCGGGATCTCGAGGAGCAGATCGCGCCGCGCAGCGAGGTCGTCGCCGGCCGCCGCGCCTCGGCCGCCGGCCGGGCAAAGGCCAAAAGCGGTATCGAGCGTCTCGAAGACGAGATGCGCACAACGGTGCGCGATCTGCCGATTCGGCCCTCGATGGTCGATGAAGTCGTGGCCGAAGTGCGTCGCCTCACCGAGCAGTTCGAGTCCGCCCGGCTGCTCCGGACCGAGAGCGAGCGACGCGAGCAGTGCCGGCTGCTCGAGACGCGCGTGGGCCTTTCGTATCAGAGGTTCCGGCGGCAAGCCGCGCGAGTGCTCGACAAGGAGCAGACGGTGCTCGACGCGAAACACGAGCTCGTCGAACCGAATCTGCGTCTGGTCGTGTCGATTGCGAAGCGCTACCTCGGACGCGGGCTGTCGCTGCTCGACTTGATTCAGGAAGGCAACATCGGCCTGATGAAGGCGGTGGATCGGTTCCAGTATCGGCGCGGATTCAAGTTCTCGACCTATGCCACGTGGTGGATCCGGCAGAACGTTGGCCGGGCCGTCGCCGATTACGGACGGACCATCCGTCTGCCGGTCCACGTCATCGAGTCGCTCAATCAATTGACCCGCGCGCGCGCGGAGCTGGCCGCCCAACTCGGGCGCGTGCCCCGGCCAGAGGAGTTGGCCGCCCGCATGCGTGTGCCGGTCGGCAAGGTTCTCCTGCTGCTCGATGCGGCGAAGACCCCCACTTCGCTCGAGGCGCCAATTGGCGAACGCGAGGAGACACCGCTTGGCGATCTCGTGCGTGACACGAACACGCCGTCGCCGGAGGACGAGGTGCTGCGAAGTGCGCTCGCCGACGAAGTCGAGCATGCGATGGCGCCGCTGAACGAGCGCGAGCGCGAAGTGCTGCGCCTGCGATACGGGCTCGGTCTCGATCGCGAGCTGACGTTGGCCGAGGTGGGTCGTCGTCTCTCGGTGACGCGCGAGCGCGTCCGTCAGATCGAAGCAAAGGCGCTCGCCAAGATTCGAGCGGCACGAGGCCACGCGGCCTGATCTCGATGAATCACGTGGCCGGCTGATGCCGGCCACCTGATTCGCGATGCGTCCGAGCGCAGTTCATCGTCCAACCAACGCGTCCCATGTCTGGTCGGCGCGCATGACGACCGACTCGACATCGGCCGGGAGCAGGAATCGCTGGCGAACGAGATCGGCGGCGGCGCGACGCACACGCTGCAGGTAATCGTCGCGGCCCGCGTATCGCTCGTCGATCGAGCGCCGTGCGTCACGCGATCGCTCGCGATCGGCACGCGTGAGTGGAAACGGCTCGAACGAACCGACCAGTCCTGCCAGATATCGCAACCCGCTGAGGGGGAACGTCGAGACGTTCCAACCCGTGTGGGTGCCGAGCGGCACGGCCACTTCCGGCAGCGCGACGCCGCCTTCGTCATTGCCATCGGCGTTCACCTGCGGCACCAGGACCGGGTAAGGCGCCCCAAGCGTGGGCGGTTCGTTCGTGATGACGCGCTGCGTCGCGTAGTCGGAACCGTAATCCATGCGCCACACGCCCGGCATGTAGTCCGGGAAAGGCAGCGACGGAATCATGGGGAAGCGGACGGCCTGGCGCGGGACCAGCTCCCGATGCGCCAGCGTCGGGTAGCGGGACGGCGGCGGTTCCGTTCCCGATGTAATCCAGCGATCCAGATCGTCGAGCAGCGCGCGCAGGACCCAGCGCTGCTCGGCGAAGTTGAGGGCGTATCGCGTCTGCTGCCGGGCGAGCGGCAGCGGTCCCGCGGCGTGCGGCGTTCCCGAGAGGAAATACAGCCGCGAGGTCGGCGCGAGCGGCGCGTCAGCAGTGCTCTCTTCGTTGGTGTGAGTCAATGAGCCGGCGCGGGCCCAGTACTCCGTCGACGAGAACGTGTAGAAGATTCGTGGAACGACTGCAGCCGATCGTGCCCGTGCCAGCAGGCCGTCGTCGGTGAACGGGGGCAGATCGACTGGTCTGAAGATGGACAAGACCGAATTTCCCGCCTGCCCTGGACTCGCGAAGCGATGGTTGAAGCTGCCGCCGCCGGCACCGGCGGAGGCGATCATCAGGCCGTCGAACACGGCGCGGCCGCCCTCGTCCTGGTTGAACCCGTCGCGAACGAACTCGCGGAGGAAGCGGCCGCTTTGCGAGTAGCCGAAGCCGATGACCCGCCGCATCAACGCTGGGTTTTCACGCAGAGTCGTGATCGATGCGCCGTGCTTCAGATACGAGGCGAAGTCGCGGACAGCGGCCAGACCCAGCCCGGCAACGGGCGATCCTGTCGCGCGATAAACGACCTCGTTCAATCCCGGCTCGAAACCAGCGGCACGGCGTACCGAACAGCCGTCCGGTGAGAACTCCCAGGTCGGACGCGGGATCACTTGCGGCGTGGCCATCAACTCGGTCCGGAAGGTGAGCGTCGAGTCGGACTGAGACGGCTCGGCTGCGCAGTATGCCAGCCCGATCACGCCTCCGGGGCCAGTCGGGCCAACGGTAATGGCGCTCGCTCGCACAACGCCGGTCACCGGTGCCGACGGCACGTCGAGGCGAAGACCGTCGCCCGGCTGCACATCGAATTGCCAGCCGAGGAATGCGACGGTAAAGCCCTGGGTGAGGAGAAACCGGTCGCCTAGATTCCATCGCTCAGGCGCAAGACTGCTCTGACGCGCCGCGCTCATGAGCCCCAGTGACTGGTCTCGCCCGCGGTTCACCACTTCGAGGAAGACCGTGCCCCGCGCAGAGGCCGTGCCCTTTGGCAGAAAGAGGAGGAGATCCCCAGCGAACTCCACCTTGCCCGCGGTGTTTCGTGGGGCAAGGGCAAGGTCCGCGATCGCCCGGTTCGCCGGCAACGTTGGGTCGACCTCGTAGTGGACGCGGGCGACGATGGCCTCGTGCGTCCCGGCGTCGTCGCGGCGGACGATGTCGATGCGAACGACTGCGGCCGCGGCCGTGTGGGCCAGCAGCAACGCCAATGCCGCTTGCCAGACGAGGACGACTGAGCCTCGAGGTATGACGCGCACGTCAGGGGCGCGACCACTATACAGCGCTATACAGCGCAAATCGCCCCCACCGGCGCCAGACGGCGTGTCCAACCTCGCGCGGCAAGTCGCTCTCGCGGAAGGACTTCAAAACTCAGACGGCCATCCGCCGCTGCTCAGACCGCGCCCATGGAGGTCCGGCTGCCCGCCACGTATAAGCACACATCTTTTGGTCGGACCCATTCCCTCCGAGGTGAATCATGGTTGCCAGCGAACGAACCCTCGAGCGTCCCGTCAGGCCGTACCCGGAGAACGACACGGCGTCTCGGATACCGCTGGTGCGTCATCGGGCCCGGTATCTCGATGGAGAGGTGATCGTGCGGCTGAACGGACAGTGGCGGCGTGATGGCGAGGTCGCGCGCGCGGTCGTTTCGACGCTTCAGGCGAATGCCCTCGTTCCTGAGGGTTGTGTCTGGGTGATTGTTCGCGACGGGTGGGTGACGCTCAAAGGGAAAGTCGATTGGGATCACCAGCGTATGGCCGCCAGCGCCGCCGCCCGCGATCTCACCGGCGTCCGCGGCGTGATCAACTCGCTCGAGGTGCTCCCGTACCCCCGCACCAACCCTTAGCGAGCCTCAGAGTTGCCCGCTTCGCGGGTCGAGGGTCGCAAGGACGCTCGTGTAAGCGGGATCGTCGAATCGCGCGGGCTGAAATGCGCCCGCGTAGTCCGGGCGAGCGGTGTCAAGGAGATAGGTCGTCACGAGCTCCGCAGCGGCTTGCGACGCCATGATGCCGAACCCTGAAAGCGCGCCCAGGATATAGACGCCGTCGAGTGCAGTCGGACCAATGAGCGGGCGATTGTCGGGCGTTTTGCAGTAGTAGCCGCCATCGACGATGGCTGACGGTCCCTGGTCGCGGTACGCCCGCAGGCCTGGGACCATCTCGGCGAGGCCGCGAATGACGATGTCGGAGTAGTCCGGTGCGAACGCCGGCGGAAATGTCGCGGGCGTGACTTGAACGTCGTAGGTCCAGATGCCAAGCACCGCGCGCGCGCCCCGGGGACGCAAGTGCACCCCCGCGGGAAAACGTCCGAAGGTGCCCAGATCAACGCTGTCGTTCCAGATCATCAACGGCGCGTCGCGCGGAATCACGCCGGCATGATCGTCGAACGAGATCTTGCCGTGCAGCTCGTTGACGATCGGCACCGTGAGCCCGAGCCGCTCGGTCCAGTCCGGCAGAAGAGGACCGACCGCGAGCACGAACGCGCCCGCATCGATACGTGAACCCGACGCGAGCTCGACGCCGGCGAAGCGCTGATTGCCGATCGCCAGCGAGGTCACCTCGTCTCGCACGAGCTCGACGCCGCGCGCCCGCGCACGTTCGAGCAGGCACGTTCCCAGCTTCGCCGCACTCATGTATCCAGCGCGCCGGACGTGGAGCATCGCGCGGACGCGATCGGTGACGAACGGATATCGCCCGCGGATCTCCCGCGCATCTTCGACGAATGTCGTCGTCGGCCCTTCGTGCTGCCGCAGTCGATCGGCTTCGAGCGGATCGGCCGTGAGAAAGACGTAACCGCGCCGATTGAGCTCGAAGGCCTGACCGGTCTCGCGATCGAGCTCGTCGAGCAAGTCGATGCTGCGGTTCATGAACCGCACCATCGTGTCGTCCGGCCCCGGCCAGTAGTTGCGATAGGCCTCGGTGCCCTTGCTGCTCGTGAGCGAGAGTGGCTCGAGGGGATCGACCAGCACGACGCGGCCGACGCCGCGCCGCACCGCAAGCCCGTGGGCCAGCGCGACACCGGCCATTCCGGCGCCCGCGATGACGATGTCGGCGACTCGAGAGGTATTCAACCTGCGGGCAGGATAGCCCAAGCGGACCGCTGGCTTACGATTTTTGATTTACGGATCTTTGATTGTTGATTCGTTGTTGATTGATGATTGGTGATCGTTGATTGAAGACGCAGCTGGATGTTTCGAGATAGCTGGTGGCGTGCTCATTCAACAATCCTCAATCACCAATCAACAACCAATCACCAATCAAAGATCGTTCACTCGACATTGTCGTGTTCACTCCTCCCGCAGCACCACCAACGGATCGACGCGCGTGGCTCGGAACGCGGGAGCGAGCGTCGACAGGCACGCGACGGCAATGAGCGTCGCGGCGGCGGTTGCGAAGATCCGCGGATCGGTCGCGTGCGTCTCGTAGAGCAGACCATCGAGCGCACCGCTCGATGCCCACGCGATCGCGGCGCCAACGGCGGTGCCGACGACAGCGAGCAGGACGCCCTCGCGCACGATCGTGCGCAGGATCCGTGTGGGCGGTGCCCCGAGGGCGAGTTGAAGGCCAATCTCTCGACGCCGCTGCTCGACCCCGTACGCCATCACGCCGTACAGCCCGACTGCGGCGATGATGAGCGCGAGGGCGCCGAACATCACGAACACGCTGGCCTGAACCCGCGGCCGAGCGGTGGCGTTGGCCATCAGCGTCTCCATCGGTTGTACCTGCGAGACGCCTTGCTCCGGGTCGGCCCGTGCGATGGCCTTGCGAACGGCATCGACCGTAAGCGCGGGCGAGCCCTGGGTACGAATGACGAGCGAGGCAACCAGCGAAGGCTCCTGCGAGTGTGCGATGTAGATGGCCGGTCCCGGCTCGCGATCGAGCGTGCTGGTGCGGACGTCGCCGGCCACGCCCACGATCTCCATCGATCTCGTCCGCGGACTGTACCCCGCGGCGATATGTCTGCCGATCGGGTCCTCATTGGGAAACAGCTCTCGCGCGAGCGCCTGATTGATGATGACGACAGTCGGAGACGCCTCGGAGTCCGTCACACTGAAGTCGCGTCCAGAGAGTGGAATGTCCATCGCCTTGAAATAGCCATCCGTGATCACCGAAATGGGAGAGCCTTTCAGCTGTTCGCGCGGCGGCTGGGGCCGGTCGGTCCTCCAGATACCTGAGATCGAAGCGATGCCTGTGAGCGGAAGGAAATGGACGGATGACGCGCTCACGACGCCGGGCGTCGCGCGAATCTCCTCCAGCACCGTTCTCAGGAACGGCACAGACGCGGGGCCGCGATACTTGCTCGGCAGCATCAGCATGCGCAGCGTCAAGACGTGATCGACGTTGAAGCCGGGGTCGACATTCGTCAACTCGACGAGGCTCCGACCCATCAGAGCGGCGGCGAGCACGAGCACGAGGGCGATCGTCACTTCGGCGACGACGAGGCTGCGGCGAAGGCGAGAGTGCGTGGCGACGGCGCTGCGGCCGCCGGAGTGCAGGACGTCGGCAAAGCGTTTCCGCGCCACGCGGACCACGGGGAGCAAACTAAATCCGCCCGCGATGGCGCCGCACAGGAGCAAGGTGTAGGCCACCATCGAACGATCGATGGTGACTTCCGACGATCTTGGTAGGGGGAACGTCTCCGGGAACAGGGAGGGGATCGCCGGGACGGCGAGCATCGCGATGCCCAGCCCGATCGCCCCCGCGATGACTGCCAACAACGCGCTCTCGGCCGAGACTTGATGAACGAGGCGCCATCGTCCTGCCCCCAGCGCCACACGGACCGCGAGCTCATGCGCGCGCCTGGAGGCGCGGATCAACAGCAGATTGGCGACGTTCGCGCAGGCGAGCAGCAGCAGACACGTGACCGCCGCGAGCACGACCCACAGGATGCGCCGTACCGACGTCACGGTCTCGTCGAACAACGGAAACACCGACGCACTCCATCCGGTCGTGACCGCCGGCGAGCCTTCGTCGATCATCTGCTGCGCGACTCGACGCATGTCGCTAAGCGCTGCCTCGACGCTGACGCCTGGTTTCAGCCGTGCGACGGTAATCATGTTGCGACCGCCTGGCGGCGCCGCGGGATCGACAGGGAACGGCACGTACACCTGAACCGCGCGCGCGGCCGGGAACGCGAATCCCGCCGGCATGACGCCGACGATTTCACGCGGGAGGCCATTCAGCATCAGGAGCCGTCCGACTGCGTCGGGTGCGCCGCCGAGCCGCTGCAGCCAGAAGCCATGGCTGATCACGACGCTGTTTGGCGTATCGCGTGGCGTCAGCGTGCGTCCGATCAGCGCCTTGATGCCGAGCGCGTCGAAGAATTCGCCGATGACGCTGAAGCCATCGACCTGCTCCGCGTTGCCGAGACCAGCCACGTTCGCCGGCAGCGGCATCATGCCCGCCAGATGTTCGAACGACTGGTTGCGCGTCTGCCACTGCAGCACGGTGTACGCCCTCGTCAAGTTGCGTTGCTCACCGCCGCCCGGTGTCCGCTCCCAGACCATGACGAGCCGATCAGGATCGGGGAAGGGAAGTGGATTGAGCAACACGGCTTTCAACACCGCGAAGACCGTGATCGTCGCGGCGATGCCCAGAGAGAGCGTGGTCAACGCCACGGCGGTGAACGAAGGATCGCGAACCAGCAGTCGGGCGGCGAATCGAATGTCGTGCAGCAGGCGTTCGCGTATCATCGTCGGTCCCCACATCTGCCGTGTCACATCTTCAACGAGCGGGACGTTGCCAAACGCCAGCCGCGCCGACACGCGCGCCTGAGCGGGCGTCTGTCCAGCCGCGATCCGGCGCTCGGTCTCGGTCGCGAGATGAAAGGCGATCTCGTCTTTCATCTCGCGCTCCTGGCGATCCCGTTCGGACTCCATTTCGCTACCGCACCGGCTTCATGACGCGTCCGATCGCCTCGATCAGCCGATTCCACTTCGATTCGGCGGCCGCCAGCTGCTTCTTGCCGGCCGGGGTCAGCCGGTAGTACTTCGCGCGCTGCTTGTTCTCGCTCAGCTTCCACTCGGCCTCGATCCAGCCTTGTCGTTCCAGACGGTGCAAGGCGGGATAGAGCGATCCATGGTCGACCTGCAGGGCATCATCGGACCGCGTGCCGATCGCCACTCCGATACCGTGGCCGTGCTGCGGTCCCCACAGCAGGGTCTGAAGGATCAACATGTCGAGCGTGCCCTGCAGGAGCTCAATCCGGTTCTGGTACGGCGTGCGCTTGGCCATGTAGGAGATAATCTCCTACCTTGGACGTACCGAAGGCGGGAAAGGTTGGAACGCGGTCGTCGCGCGCGTGACTCGAGCGCTACGAGCCGGGCGTAACCGCGATCTGGATTCGCTTCCTGTATTTGACTGGTGCGCCGTCGCGGCGGGCCGGCCGATAGACCCACGTCCTGGCGGCTGAGAGCACGAGGCGGTTGTAGCGTGGATCCACGGGCTGCAACATCGAGGCGGTCTCGACCTTGCCCGTTTCGTCGATCACCACTTCGACAATGCCATGCAGATTGTTCGTGACTCGACCGGGATAGGGCGGCATTTCCTGCCGTACGACGACCGGTTCGATGACGTCAGAGGCCTCCGCGGTGTAAATCTCGGGCTTGCGGGCGGCTGAACTCGCTGAAGATGGCGCAGCCGACGGCGTTGGCGCGGAACCGGCTGCGGCAGTAGAGGCTGTGGCTGCCGCTGGTGTCGGTGCCGGTGCAGGCGCCGGTGGTGTCGCCGCGGGCGGCGGTGCGAGCGCCCTGATCGTCAGATCGTTGAATCCGCTCGCCAGTACCTTGAGATCCGAGAGTGGTGGCTGCGTCGCCGCCGGCCCGAGGTCGGGATCGGACAGGGCCATGATGACTTGAGTGAATCCTTCGGCCGCGGTCTTGTATTCGTTCTTGTCGAAGGCCGCTTTGGCGGTGACGTATCGCTGCTGGATGATCGTCGGCAGCAGGCGCTTGCGGGCGTCTCGAAACAGCGTCTGAAGACGCGGGGGCACCTCCTCGGTGTTGGGGCGATAGAGCGGGTCGCGCGTGATCATCGCGTCGACCGCTGTCTTCGCTTCGTCCATGCCGCCGAGGGCGACGAGGCAGAAGGTGCGATAGAGATCGATGAGCTGCCGATCCGGACCTGGCGGATTGGCCTTGAGCAGGTTGTTGAGCATCGTCAACGCGCCGGAGTATTCGGCCGACGCGTAGAGCTGACGTGCCGACGCGAGCGAGTCCTGAGCGGCGAGCCGGCCGGGCAACAGGACGAGAATCGCCAGACCAACTGTTGCGCGCGAGATCATTTGGCCCCCAGATCGATACCGACTTTCGTCGGAGCTCCCACCGCGACGGTGACCGTCGTCCGCCGCTCTCCCAGTTGAGGATGGCGGAACACGACCTCGTGGACGCCCACCGGAACTTTGAAACTGCCGATTGGCGTTTCACCAACCGGCGTTCCGTCCACGAAGACCTCGGCCCACGGGACCGCGTTCAACGCCAGCGATCCGCTGGGCCACTGTGCTTGAACGGTCGTCACCGCTCCCGGAGTCACTTGAACGGTCCGACGTTCGCGATAGGCAAGCGTTTCGTTCACGATGTCCAGCTCGTGCCGCCCGATTGGCAGCATGATGCGGTCGATACGGTTGTTGCCCAACAGTCGCCCGCCCTCGAAGACCTGGACATCGGCGGGTGCCGCCACGGCAATCCACCCGGCAGCGGTCGACCCGGCGCGCTCGCCCAGCGGCACCAGGAGCGACGCCGCCCGGCCCGCTTCGATGACGACGCGTTCCGTGACCGTCCCCGATTCATGGGAGACCACCACCGTGTGTGCCCCGGGTGCGAGGTCGCCGACACTCACCGGTGAACGTCCAATAAACCGGCCGTCAACCGTGACCGAGGCTGCGGCCGGAGTCGTGCGAATCTGAAGCTCGCCTGTCCCCGGCGCCGGTGCAGTTGGTGAGAGCTCGAGCACCTGCGACATTTGCGCGCCTGGCTTGATCGTGACCGGGAACTGACGTCGGCCTCGCTCGGTGATGAGCTCCACGAGATGCTCGCCCGCCGGCAGCTCGATGCCGATCGGTGTCACGCCGTGGCGCAGGCCGTCGACCAGGATGGGAATCCCGGCCGGAGTCGTGGTCACCGACAGTGTCCCGCGCTCGATGGTCGGGGAGGATCGGAAGTATCGGGACGCGAGCAGCATCCCGATGGTCGCGACAATCGCGAGCACGATACCGCCGGCAATCCAAAGACGGTTGGTCCAGACGGCATGTACCGGGGCGGCGCTCCGGCGGGCAGCCTCATCCACCACGGGAGCGGCGGCGTTGCCGGTACCGACGCGCATGCCAGGCGACGGCGTGGAGATCGGTACGGCGGGAACGCGCAACACCGCGTCGAGCGCATCGGCGTCCACCGGCTCAGGCCGCATCGGATCCAGCCGCGCCGTGTCGACGTGCGACGGATCTCCAGGCGTGTTCCCTTCGAGAGGCGACGACGGCGGAAATTCTTGAAGCGCATCGTCGACCGGCGCACCAGGCGAGGCCGGAGCGTTGTACCGAGCCAGAAAAGCGCGGAGCGCCTCGATCCGCGGTGCGAGATCGACGTCCCCCGAGACGTCGTCCGTCACGAAGTCGATCTTCTCGGGATCGAGCTCGGTGATTGCAGTGACCGCCGCGGGGTCCGGGTCCGCCTGCATGTCGAGCGCAAGACATCTGGCCATGAAGACATGGAGCGCATCGCGCTCCAGCGCCTCGTTCTCCTCGCCAATCGCCTCATCGAGAGCGGCCCCCGCTTCGAGCGCGGTGGGGAACGAGTCGCGCGGTTCGAGCTGCATCGCCCGGCGCAGCCAGTCGCGGAACGTGAACGAGAGCGGCTCGAGCGGGCCGATGCCGGCCCGAAGGGAGGCGCTCGTCAAGGCGTGCGTCAGGCCCGACGGATACACGTCGCTCGTCAGACGGCGGCCCAGGATGAGGGCCAGGGCGACGAGCCCCACTTGTGCGATGTCAGTCCGTGCGTCGAAGGCTGGTGGCGCCGACGGCGGCGGCGGCAGCGGCACATGCAGGTCGGTCCAATACTTGTCACGGGAGTAGCGGATCTGGTCGACGACGGCACCGAGCACGCATTCGGCCACGACCAATCGTCCACCGGGCGTGACGATGAGCCGTTCAGGCCCGATTGCGCCGTGGGGGAGATCGGGGTGCTCGTCGCGCCAGGCCGCCATGGCGTGAACCAACTGACGCAGCAGACAACGCACCGCGTTGATGTCCAGCGCGACCGACCGCTTGTCGGCGGCCGAGAGCAGCGATGCCAACCGAATCCCGGGGACGTGATTGGAGAAGACGAGAAGGGTGCCGCTCGAGGCCTCGACGTCAACGGCCCGAGCGTGGGTGAACGACTCGCTGCGAAACGCCGCCAGGCGGCTGGTTCGATCGCGAATAGCGGATTCGACCGCGGCATTCGCAGACAGCGTCGAACTCAGCCTTAAGACCTCGAGGCGTTCACCACGCGCTCCGAGTATTTGGCGGCGCTCCCCGAACCCATCGGTAAAGAGTGGCTGGGCGTGGGGAGTAGGCGACTCCGCAACCGCAAGGTTCATACGGTTTTTTCTCGGCGCGTCCCGAAATTTCCTTACTCAGCAGACGGACAACTACACGAACCGCCGGCTGAGTCGGCCGCGCCGGCCGACCCGAGTGTGCTCAATCGCTTCGCTCGGTGAGCGGGATTATACCGCGGGACTCTCTGCGTTTTCGCTCTTTGTTGGTCGTCCGGTGGCGATGGCTTGAAATAATTCGACCTCGCTCACCGGCTTCACGAGATGCGCGTCGAAGCCGGCTTCGGACGTCTTCTGACGATCGTACGGCTGCGCCCAACCGGTGACCGCGATGATCAACGCGCGTGTCCCCCACGGTCGTCGACGCATGCTCCTCGCCGTCTCGTAGCCGTCCATGCGCGGCATCCCGAGATCGAGCAGCACCACTTGCGGCTGAAACGTCTCGCCGATCGTCATGGCCTCGACGCCGTCGTTGGCGGTACGCACGTCGTGGCCGGCGACCTGCAGTTGCATCGACAACGCCTCCACGGCATCGAGGTGATCGTCGACGACGAGAATGCGTGACGGTCCGATGGCCGGGACTGGTGAGTCGTGACGCGGTTCATCCGGGCGGACAGCCTGCATCGCCCACAGCGGCAACCGCACGATGATGTCGGTGCCTTGCCCGGGACCAGCACTGTGTGCGGCGACCGTGCCGCCGTGCATCTCGACTAGCCGACGCACGAGCGCAAGGCCGACGCCGAGGCCGCCCTGGATCTGATCGGGCTTCGCGTGCACCTGGGTGAAGAGATCGAAGATGCGCGGCACCTGATCGCTCGGGATGCCGATGCCGGCGTCCCTGACGGTGATCGCGACCGACGTGCCTTCGCGCGCCACCTTCAGCTGGATCTTGCCACCGGGCTCCATGAACTTCGCGGCGTTGTTCAAGATGTTGCCGACGACCTGCACGAGGCGGGCTTTGTCGCCCTCGACGGCGAGCACTTCGTCGGTCAGATCGAGC
Source organism: Vicinamibacterales bacterium (assembly GCA_035649395.1). Classification (GTDB taxonomy): domain Bacteria; phylum Acidobacteriota; class Vicinamibacteria; order Vicinamibacterales; family UBA2999; genus Gp6-AA40. Next base: position 7,109 of record DASRJR010000451.1, on the reverse strand, counting down.
GTGAGCGTGTGCCGTCGTGAATCGATCATCGGGCGGGCCGTTTCCACGGCCCGAGCGATGACCGTCCCGATCAACACGCGCTCGTGCTGCAGGGTGATGACGCCGCGCGTGATGCGGGACACATCGAGCAGATCGTCGACGAGCAGCACGAGGTGTTGCACCTGCCGTTCGAGCACGTCGCGCGCGCGCTCGCGCTGCGCGTCCGACAGCTCTTTCAGCCGCAGCAACTGGACGGCCGTACTGATCGGCGCCAGCGGATTGCGCAGCTCGTGCGCGAGCATGGCGAGGAATTCGTCCTTGCGGCGGTCGGCGTCCTTGAGCGCCGCCGTCGACGCTTCGAGCGCGGCGGTTCGCTCGCTCACCCGTCGTTCGAGCTCCGCGTTGAGGCGCTCCAGCGCGCGCGTCTTGCGATACAGGTCGGCGAAGACGCTGACCTTGGCGCGCAGGATCTCCGGCACGATCGGGACCGGCACGTAGTCGACGCCGCCGCTCTCGTAGCCGCGCAGCCGATCGAGATCGGTCATCAGGACCGCCGAGACGAAGATGATCGACGTCTTCTGGAAGCGCGGATGCTGCCGGATCATCGACGCCAGCTCGTAGCCATCCAGATCGGGCATGCAGACGTCGACCAGGACGACCGCGATCTCCGTTCGGAGCAGACAATCGAGCGCCTCGGTCGCCGAGCTCGCGGTGAGGATGTTCTCGCCGAGCTCGCTCAGGATCGACTCGTAGGTGAGCAGCTTCGACGGCTGGTCATCGACCAGGAGGATGTTGACCTTGTTGATTCGTGTGCTACCGCTCATGACCTCGCCTCATCGATGCAGCCACATCCGAAGGACCGACAACAGCTGTTCGGTGTTCACCGGCTTCGCCAAATAGTCCGACGCTCCCGCCTCGAAGCACTTCTCGCGGTCGCCCTTCATGGCCTTGGCGGTCAGGGCCACGATCGGCAGGCGCTGGAACTTCGCATTCTGCCGGATCCGCTTCATTGTCTGATACCCGTCCATCTCCGGCATCATGATATCCATCAAGACGATCGAGAGGTTGGGCGTTTGCTGGAGCATCTCGATCGCCTCGCTGCCGGTATTGGCCGTCAACACGTTCATCCCACGCCGCTCCAGCACGCTGCTCAAGGCAAAGATGTTTCGCACGTCGTCGTCGACGACCAGCACGGCCTTGCCGACCAGGTCGTCGTCGGAGCGGTGCAGCCGCTCGAGCATGTGCTGTTTCTCGGCGGGAAGATCCGAGACGACGCGGTGCAGGAACAACGAGGTTTCGTCGAGCAGCCGCTCCGGCGACTCGACGCCCTTGACCACCACGCTGCGCGCCAGCGTGTGGAGCTGGGCATCTTCTTCGGCCGACAGCTCCCGTCCGGTGAAGACGACCACTGGAATCTCAGCGAAGTCCTTATTCTGGCTGATACGTTCGAGCACCTCGAACCCGGACATATCAGGCAGCCGCAGGTCGAGCACGACGCAGTCGCAGGGCTGGTCGGCCATCGCCGCCAGCGCCGCGGCGCCGGTATCGGCGGTCACGATCTCGAGATCGTCGTGCCCGAGCAGCTCGCGAATGCTCATTTGCTCGGCGGCGTTGTCCTCGACGACCAGGAGCCGCTTCTGACGCGGCGTCGCATACGTCCTGATGCGATCGATCGCGGCGTCGAGCCCCTGCTTCGTCGTCGGCTTGCTCAGGAACGAGAACGCGCCGCGCGCCAGCCCGTGCTGCCGATCCTCGTCGAGCGTCAGGATCTGCACCGGGATGTGGCGTGTCTCGGGGTCCTGTTTCAGGTGGCTGAGGACGGTCCACCCGAGCATGTCGGGGAGGAACACGTCGAGCGAGACCGCGGTGGGCCGGTACTGCCGCGCGAGCGACAGCGCGTCGCCGCCGCGCATCGCGACGAGGACCTTCAATCCCTTGTCGCGCGCCAGATCGACGAGGATCCGCGCGTAGTGGGGGTCGTCCTCCACGATCAACAACGACGGGTCATTGGGCATGACCGTATCGCGATCGTCCTCGACCATCTCGGCCGGGCGCTCCGGCAGCCGTGAGGCCGACGAGGTGTAGGTGACCATCCGCGATTCGACCGGGTTCTCCGGACGCGCCACCATCGACGGCCCGGCGTAGCGCAGCGGCAGATACAAGGTGAAGGTGCTGCCGACGCCGGGGACGCTGCGCAACTGAATCTCGCCGCCGAGCAGCCCCGACAGCTCGCGGCTGATCGCCAGGCCGAGACCGGTGCCGCCGTACTTGCGGCTCGTGCTCGCGTCCGCCTGTTGGAACGCCTCGAAGATGATGCGCTGCTTCTCGGGCGGAATGCCGATGCCGGTATCGGCGACTTCGAAGGCGACGACACGCGGCACCTGCCTCAGCACGGGGTGATGCGGTGTCCAGCCGGCGGTCACTTCCGATACGCTCAGGCGCACGCCGCCCTGCGACGTGAACTTGAAGGCGTTCGACAGCAGATTCTTCAACACCTGCTGCAACCGCTTCGTGTCGGTCACCATGCTTCGTCCGAGACCGGAGTCGACCGTGACGTCGAACGACAGTCCGCGGTTCTCGGCGTCGTGGGCGAAGGTGCGCACGACCATGTCGAGCACGTTGGTGAAGAAGATTTCCTCGGCTTCGACCGTCACCGTGCCCGACTCGATCTTCGACAGGTCGAGAATGTCGGTGATCAGATTGAGCAGGTCGGTGCCGGCGCCCTGAATCGTGCGCGCGAACTCGACCTGTTTCGGCGACAGGTTGCCCTCGGGGTTCTCCGACAACTGCTGGCCGAGAATCAGAATGCTGTTGAGCGGCGTCCGCAGCTCGTGCGACATGTTCGCGAGGAACTCGGACTTGTACTTCGAGGTGAGCGCGAGCTCTTCGGCCTTGTCTTCGAGGGCGCGCCGCGCCTGCTCGATCTCCTGGTTCTTGCGCTCGACTTCGACGTTCTGTTCCGCCAGCTGCTGCGCCTTCTGCGCCAGCTGTTCGTTCGTCTGCTGCAGCTCTTTCTGCTGTGTCTGCAGCTCGTTGGTGAGCTGCTGCGACTGCTTCAGCAGACCCTCGGTCTGCATCGTCGCTTCGATCGAGTTGAGCACGATACCGATGCTCGCGGTGAGCTGCTCGAGGAAGGCGAGGTGCGTCTCGGAGAAGTCGTGCAGCGAGGCGATGCCGATCACCGCCTTGATCTGACCCTCGAAGATCACCGGGAAGATCACCAGATTGCGCGGCAGCGCCTGGAAGAAGACCGAACCGACCGCCACGCTGTCGTGCGGGATGTCGGACACCAGCAGGCGCCGCATGTCCCGCGCGCACTGTCCGACGAACCCTTCGCCGACGGCGAGATGCGGCGGGAATGGATGGTCGGCCAGCTCGGCGTAACTGGCGAGCATCTTCAGATAGGGCATCGGCTCGGTGTCCATCTGATAGATGACGCCCTGATGGGCGGTGACGAGAGGCACCAGCTCCGACAACAGCAGCTTGCCGACGGTGGCGAGATCGCGCTGGCCCTGGAGCATGCCGGTGAAGCGCGCCAGGTTCGTCTTCAGCCAGTCCTGCTCGGTGTTGCGGTCGGTGGTCAACCGCAGGTTGTCGATCATCGTGTTGATGTTGTCTTTGAGCTCGGCCACCTCGCCGCGTGCGTCCACCTGAATGGACCGTGTCAGGTCGCCTTTGGTCACCGCCGTCGCCACTTCCGCGATCGCGCGCACCTGCGTGGTGAGGTTGGCCGCGAGCAGGTTGACGTTGCCGGTGAGGTCCTTCCACGTCCCGGCCGCGCCGGGCACGTTGGCCTGACCGCCAAGCCGGCCTTCGACGCCGACCTCGCGCGCGACGGACGTGACCTGATCGGCGAAGGTCGCGAGCGTGCCGGTCATGTTGTTGATCGTGTCGGCGAGCGCCGCGACTTCGCCCTTCGCCTTCACCGTGAGGTTCTGTTCGAGGTCGCCGTTGGCCACCGCGGTCACGACTTTGACGATGCCGCGGACCTGTTCGGTGAGGTTGGCAGCCATGACGTTGACGTTGTCGGTGAGGTCCTTCCACGTGCCGGCCACGCCAGGCACTTGTGCCTGGCCGCCGAGGAGGCCTTCGGTGCCGACCTCGCGCGCCACGCGTGTGACTTCGGCGGCGAAGGCATTGAGCTGGTCGACCATCGTGTTAATGGTGTTCTTGAGCTCGAGGATCTCGCCCTTGACGTCGACGGTGATCTTGCGCGACAGGTCACCGCGCGCAACCGCGGTCGTCACTTCGGCGATGTTCCGGACCTGCGTGGTGAGGTTCGCCGCGAGCAGGTTGACGTTGTCGGTGAGGTCCTTCCACGTGCCGCCGACGCCAGGCACGACCGCCTGACCGCCGAGACGCCCGTCGGTGCCGACCTCGCGCGCCACGCGCGTGACTTCAGCGGCGAACGAGCGGAGCTGCTCGACCATCGTGTTGAGCGTGTCCTTGAGCAGCAGGATCTCGCCGCGGACATCGACCGTGATCTTCTTCGACAGGTCGCCGCCGGCGATCGCGGTGGCGACTTCGGCGATGTTTCTGACCTGCGCGGTCAGGTTGCTCGCCATGAAGTTGACGTTATCGGTGAGGTCCTTCCAGGTACCCGCGACGCCCTGCACCTGCGCCTGGCCACCGAGCTTGCCTTCGGTGCCGACCTCGCGCGCCACGCGCGTCACTTCGGCGGCGAAGGCGTTGAGCTGGTCGACCATCGTGTTGATGGTGTTCTTCAGCTCGAGGATCTCGCCCTTGACGTCGACCGTGATCTTTCTCGAGAGGTCGCCGCGGGCGATGGCCGTCGCCACATCCGCGATGTTGCGGACCTGCGCGGTCAGGTTGCTGGCCATCGAGTTGACGGAGTCGGTGAGGTCCTTCCAGGTGCCGGCGACGCCGCGCACGTTCGCCTGTCCGCCCAGGCGTCCTTCGGTGCCGACCTCGCGCGCCACGCGCGTCACCTCGCCGGCGAACGCGTTGAGCTGGTCGACCATCGTGTTGATGGTGTCCTTGATCTGCAGGATCTCGCCGCTGACGTCGACGGTGATCTTCTGACTGAGGTCGCCGTTGGCGATGGCGGTGGCGACCTTTGACACGTCGCGCAGCTGCACGGTGAGGTTGCCGGCCAGCAGGTTGACGTTGTCGGTGAGGTCCTTCCACGTGCCGCCGACGCCGGGCACGAGCGCCTGACCGCCGAGACGGCCGTCCGTGCCGACCTCGCGCGCCACGCGCGTGACTTCGGCGGCGAAGGCGTTGAGCTGATCGACCATCGTGTTGATGGTGTTTTTCAGCTCGAGCACCTCGCCCTTGACGTCGACCGTGATCTTGCGTGAGAGGTCGCCGCGGGCGACGGCGGTCGTCACCTCGGCGATGTTGCGGACCTGCGTGGTGAGGTTGGCGGCGAGCAGGTTGACGTTGTCGGTCAGGTCCTTCCACGTGCCGGCGACGCCGGGCACCTGCGCCTGGCCACCGAGCTTGCCTTCGGTGCCGACCTCGCGCGCGACGCGCGTCACTTCGCCGGCGAACGCGTTGAGCTGATCGACCATCGTGTTGATGGTCTGTTTGAGCTGCAGGATCTCGCCGCTGACGTCGACCGTGATCTTCTTCGAGAGGTCGCCGCTGGCGATGGCCGTCGCCACCTCCGCGATGTTGCGGACCTGCGCCGTGAGGTTGTTCGCCATCCAGTTGACCGAATCGGTCAGGTCCTTCCACGTGCCGGCGACGCCGAGCACCTTGGCCTGACCGCCGAGGCGGCCCTCGGTGCCGACCTCGCGTGCGACACGCGTCACCTCGCCGGCGAACGCGTTGAGCTGGTCGACCATCGTGTTGATGGTCTCTTTCAGCAGCAGGATCTCGCCGCTGACGTTGACGGTGATCTTCTTGGAGAGGTCGCCCCCGGCGATCGCGGTGGCGACTTCGGCGATGTTTCTGACCTGCGCGGTCAGGTTGCTCGCCATGAAGTTGACGTTGTCGGTGAGGTCCTTCCACGTGCCGGCGACGCCGGGTACCTGCGCCTGGCCACCGAGCTTGCCGTCGGTGCCGACCTCGCGCGCCACGCGCGTCACTTCCGACGCGAACGCATTGAGCTGGTCGACCATCGTGTTGATGGTGTTCTTCAGCTCGAGAATCTCGCCGCGGACGTCGACCGTGATCTTTCGCGACAGGTCGCCGCGCGCCACTGCGGTCGTCACTTCCGCGATGTTGCGCACCTGGTCCGTCAGGTTGCGCGCCATCGCGTTCACCGAGTCGGTGAGGTCTTTCCACGTCCCCGCCACGCCGGGGACGACCGCCTGGCCGCCCAGTCGGCCTTCGGTGCCGACCTCCTGCGCCACGCGCGTCACTTCCGACGCGAACGAACGCAGCTGGTCGACCATCGTGTTGATCGCCTCCTTCAGCTGCAGAATCTCGCCGCGGACGTCGACCGTGATCTTGCGCGACAGGTCGCCGTTGGCGACCGCGATGGTGACTTCAGAGATGTTGCGCACCTGACCGGTCAGGTTGCTCGCCATCGAGTTGACGCTGTCGGTCAGGTCCTTCCAGACGCCGCTGACGTTTCGCACCTCGGCCTGACCACCGAGCTTGCCGTCGGTGCCGACCTCGCGCGCCACGCGTGTCACCTCGGACGTGAACACGCCGAGCTGCTCGATCATCGTGTTGACAATGGTGGCGGAGCGGAGGAACTCACCTTCGAGCGGGCGTCCATCGACGTCGAGTCGTACCGTCTGCAGCAGGTCGCCCTTGGCGACGGCCGCAAGGACGCGCGTGACTTCGGTCGTTGGCCAGAGCAGGTCGTCGATCAGCGTGTTGACCGAGCCTTCCATTTCGCCCCATGCGCCGCTGACGCGCCCGAACTTCACGCGCTGCCGTGTCTTGCCCCGTTTTCCGACAACCGTACCCACGCGCTCGAGTTCACCCGCCATGCGCTGGTTGGAGGCGACGATCTCGTTGAACGTGTCGGCGATCTTTCCCTCGAGGCCCGTCCAGTGACCCGGCAGGCGAACGGAGAAGTCGCCATCACGCACCGCCTGCAACGCGTTCAGGAGCTCGCCCAGTTCGGCATGCGGAGTCGTCAGCACGTCAGAGGGGACGGTGGTCTCGGTCCGTTGCATGGATAGACTCCAGCGATTTCAATGGTTTGGAAG
>DASRJR010000450.1:0-7926 GCA_035649395.1 Vicinamibacterales bacterium | reverse complement strand
AGCGCCGCGGCCACGCCGACGATCGCGAAGTGCGACGCGCGCTGATGCAGCTTGGCATACGCCGCCGCCTTCACCGGCGCGAACTGGACTCCGACGATCAGTTCGTCGGACGCCAGATCGACGGTGAAGAAATCCTGGAAGAAGCCAGTGGCTTTGACCGCTCGAGCACCGCCAGGTCCCTTGATCAGGATATCGGCGTCGAGCGCCAGCATGACCGCTGGATAGTCGGCCGCCGGATCGGAGTGCGCGAGGCTGCCGCCGAGCGTTCCCTTGTTCCTCACCTGCTGATCGCCGATATCGGAGGCCGCTTCGGCGACGAACGGACTCTTGTCGCGCAGCAGTGCCGACGTGGCGACGTCGTGATGGACTGTGGCGGCGCCGATCTCGATCTTGCCATCCTTCTCGCGAATGCCGGCCAGCCCTGGGATCCGCGCGATGTCGATCAGCGTGCCCGGTTCGCTCAGGCGCAGCTTCATCAGCGGAATGAGACTATGGCCGCCGGCGAGCAGTTTGCCGCCTGCCTTGAGCTTGGCGACCGCATCGTCAACCGAGGTTGCGCGCTGATACTCGAATGCAGTGGGGATCACGCGGCACCTCCTTGCCCCGAGCCTGGTCGAGGGGCCTGAATGATGCGCCACAGCTTTTCCGGCCGCAGCATCATGTCGACGTGCTTCACGCCGAACTCGCTCAGCGCGTCGACGGCGGCCGAGACGATGCTCGGCGTCGAGCCGAGCGTGCCGGCCTCACCGACGCCCTTGGCGCCGAGCGGGTTGACCGGCGTCGGCGTCACGGTGCTCTCGAGCTCGAAGCGCGGGAAGTCGATCGCGCGCGGCAGCGCGTAGTCCATGAACGATCCGGTGATGAGCTGACCGTCCGAGTTGTAGACGACCTCTTCGATCATCGCCTGGCCGATGCCCTGCGCCAGCCCGCCGTGGATCTGTCCCTCGACGATCAGCGGATTGATCAGATGTCCCGCATCGTCGACGGCGACCAGACGCAACAGCTTCGGCTCGCCGGTGTCTCGATCGATCTCGAGCATGGAGATGTGGCAGCCGAACGGGTAGGTGTTGTTGCTCGGCTCGAAGAACGCCTCCTCGCTGAGGCCAGGCTCGAGTCCCGGTGGCAGCGGCACCGGGATGTACGCGAAGTTGGCGACGTCGGCGAACGACTTGCCCTTCGCCGGAGCGCCCTTGACGAAGATCTTCCCGTTCTCGAAGACGAGGTCCTCTTCGCTGGCTTCGAGCATCGCTGCGGCGAACTTCGCCATCTTCGCCTTGGTCTTGGTCCCCGCCATGAACAGGGCGGTGCCGCCAACCGCCTGCGAGCGGCTGCCGAAGGTGCCGATGCCCTGTTTCACGACGCTGGTGTCACCGTGGTGAATCGTGACGTGCTCGAACGGCACGCTGAACTGGTCGGCCAGCATCTGCGCGAACGTCGTCTCGTTGCCTTGCCCGTGGGGCGAGGCACCAGTCGTGGCGCTGATGCGACCATCCCGCTCGATGGTGACCTGTGAGTGCTCCCACCCTCCGGTCGGCAGCGACGCCGACGGTCCGATGCCGCACACCTCGACGTACATCGCCAGACCGAGTCCCACGAGCCGGCCCTCGGCCCTGGCCTTGTCGCGCTGCGCCTTCAGGTCCTTCCAGTTCGCGACCTCGAGCGCCTTGTCGAGCGCCTTCGCGTAATCGCCCGAGTCGTAAACGGCGCCCATCTGCGTGGCGAACGGGAACTTGTCTTTCGGGATGAAGTTCTTGCGCCGCAGCTCGGCCGGATCCATTTTCAGCTCGCGCGCCAGCATGTCCATGCCGCGCTCGACGAAGTAGGTGGCCTCCGGGCGCCCGGCACCGCGATACGCATCAGTGGGCGTCTTGTTGGTGAAGACCTCCGTCAGAGTCGCGCGAACCGCGGGGATGTCGTAAGTCGCGTTCGCCATCAACATCGTGAGCGTCGGGATGGCGGCCGTCAGCAGCATGTTGTACGCGCCGATATCGGCGATCAGCCGGAGCTTCAGCCCGAGCACCTTGCCGTCGCGTCGCGCGGCGATGTCGACGTAGCCGATGATGTCTCGCCCGTGAATCGTGGCGACGAACGCTTCGGAGCGATCCTCGGTCCACTTGATGGGAAGGCCGAGACGCTTCGAGATGGCGGCCGCGACGTACTCCTCCGCGTAGATATTGATCTTTGCGCCGAAGCCGCCGCCGACTTCCGGAGCGATGGCGCGGACCTGGTCCTGTCCCAGCCCGTTCATCGCCGCGATCATCGTCCGCAGGATGTGCGGGTTCTGCGTCGACGACCAGATCGTCATCGTCCCGCGGCCAGGTTCGTAATGCGCCAGGACGCCGCGCGGCTCCATCGCCGACGGGGCGAGGCGATGGTTGACCATGCGCTGCGAGATCACGACCTCGGCATCCGCGAACGCCTTGTTGATCGCCGTGTCGTCCATCTTGCTTCCGTCGGGAGCGACGCCGGTGCCACTGGGGATAAGCGGCACAGCCAGGTTGTTGGCGAACGCCGAGTGGATGATCGTCGGCTTTCCAGTCATCGCTTGCTCGGGATCGACGACGGCGGGCAGCGGGTCGAACGTGACGACGATCGCATCGGCGGCATCACGGGCGAGATAGCGATCGGAGGCCACGACGACGGCAACCGGCTCGCCGACGAAGCACACCTTGTCGACGGCGACGGCGCGATGTTCCGGAGAGGGGAAGGGCGTGCCGATCGGCATCGGCGCGAGGAACTCGGCGAGCTGCTTGCCCGTGAACACGGCCTCGACGCCGTCCATCGCGGCGGCGGCACTCGTGTCGATCGAGGTGATCCGGCCGTGAGCGACGTCGGCGCGCTTGAACGCGAGGAACTGCATGCCGGCAACCTTGATGTCGTCGACATAAGTGCCGAGGCCCTGAATGAGCCGCGGGTCCTCGCGGCGCTTGACGCGTTGACCAACGAGCTTCGGAAGGACCGGCGTGGCCATCGTTACCTCCCCGCCTTGGTCGCGGCGTACTGCACCGCATTGACGATGTGCTGATAGCCGGTGCAGCGGCAGAAGTTGCCGGCGATGCCCTCGCGGATCTGCGGTTCGGTCGGCTGCGGATGCTCGTTGAGCAGGTTGACGGCCGACATGATCATGCCGGGCGTGCAGAAGCCGCACTGCAGACCGTGTTCCTCCCAGAACCCTTCCTGGAGCGGGTGCAGCTTGCCGTCCTTGGCGAGGCCTTCAACCGTCGTGATCTGAGAGCCGTCTGCCTGCACCGCGAAGATCGTGCACGACTTCGCGCTGCGGCCGTCGACGAGCACCGTGCAGGCGCCACACTGGCTGGTATCGCAGCCGATGTGCGTGCCGGTCAGATTGAGGTGATCCCGCAGGAAGTGCGCGAGCAGCACTCGCGGCTCTACGTTCGCTTTGCGAACTTTGCCATTCACAGTGATCGAGACTTGGGCCATGCGTCCCCCGTAACGAAACAGCCCATAAGACTACATCAGTCAGGAATCAGGATTCAGGAATCAGGATTCAGGCGTGGGCAAGGTCCCAGGAAGCTGGCCAGAGCGATCAGCTGGCCCGCGGCTATGGCCGCGCCATAGCCCAAGTCTCGCCGCGGTCGGCGGTTGCGAACGTCCGCCCATCCGCGGCCGTGACGGTGGCGTGTCGATCGTCTGTGGCGGTGATCGAGACGAGGTCGAGCGGTTCCGGGAACGCGATGCGGATGAAGCGCGAGCCGTCGGTCGTCAGATAGACCGTTCCGCCGCGGCCGACGATCCAGCAGACCGTTGGGCCTGGCGATGTTCCTGCCGTCAACACCCCGGTCGAGGGCAGCGTGACCGCCTCCCACCGCGTGCCGCTATTGGTCGTGCGCTCGACCTGGCGGCCGCCAGTGATGCGCCATCGATTCGCGGGATTGGGCGAGACGATCTCGCGCGGCGCGCTGGTCTGCGCGAACCCGCGGAGCGCGCCGACCTGCGCGCTGCGTTCGCGCTGATCGTTTGCGCTTGTCGGCGCCGCTTGCGGTGCTCGCGGAGCTGTCTCAGCCACCGCCCCGCCCGCCACCGCCCCGGCCGCGGTCGATTCCCGCTGCTGCGGCCGCAGTCCGGCGTCTCGTTTCTCCGTGTCGGCCTCCGCGCGCGGAACCGGTGCTGCTGGAGGCGGAGCCGCTGCTGCCGGTGCTGGAGCCGCTGTTGCCGGAGGTGTCTGGAGATCGACGATCGCTTTCTGATCATCGAGGCGCTTTTCGAATTCCTCACGCTTCTCGAGTGCAGATGGTGCAGCCGGCGCAGATGCGCCCTTTCGCGCGAGCGGGTTCGCCGCTTGATTCCGGCGCGAACTGGCCGCGTCGGATTCCTGGACCGCATCTGGTTTGGCCGCGGCTGACTGCGACAGCCCGTCCTGTCGCGCGGGCGCTGACTCGCTGGGACGCGAGGCCTGGTTGGGGGCCGGGGGCTCGACGTAGGCCGCCCGATCCTGTTGCGGCGTCGCAACCCAGATCGCCGCCACGGTGGCTGCCGTCGCGATCGGGACGAGCCACTGCAGCCGCCAGCGCCGCCAGAGCGGTATTTCAACGACGGGCGGCGGCGACGTGCGCGCGAACGCCGCGAGCAGCTGCTGACATCGCGCGCACGTGGACAGATGCCGTTCGATGGTGTCCGCCTCGGCGCCGCGGAGCTGCCCCTCGGTCCAGGCGGCGATCGTTTCGCCGTCGACGCACGCACGGTCGTCCACCGGCACGGCAGCGCTCACCTGCCGCAGCACGTGTTCGATCGCCCGGTCGCGGTCATTGTCCCGCTGCACGAGAGGTCTCCTTGTTCCTTGAACGATTCTGGCCGACTTCCTTGCGGGGCGCATCCGGAGACGCCCCCTCCGACGCGAGCAGGTCTGCGATATCGAGTGCACCGGGGTCGTCGAGCACCGACGAGAAGCACTCGGCGATTTCCGCTTCGCTCATCCGCTCCCGGGAGCCAAGGTCGTGCTCGACCGCAGCGCGAATCGCGCGCCGGGTGCGTGTCAGATGGCGCGAGACCGTGGCCTCGTGCTCGCCGAGCGTCCGTCCGATCTGTGACAGGGTGAGATCCTGCGCATAGTAGCAGGTGAGCCGAAGGCGGTCGCGCGGCGCGAGCGCCGCCACCGCCGCGATCACGGCGCGACGCATGATCGCGAGAAAGCGCGAGCGCGTGGGGTCGATGTTTGCGATGGCGGCCGGAATGGCCGTGGCGCTGTCGTCCCCGGGAATCGGATCGAGCCGGCGTTGCCCGCGCACGCGATCGACGTAGCGTTGCGAGAGCACGACCCGGAGCCAGGTGGCGAGACTGCTGCGCCCGTGAAAGTAGCGGAAATGCGATCGGCGCTCGCCGTCGCGTTCGGTCAGGCCGAACAGCTCGGCATAGAGCGAGTCGGCGAGATCGCGAGCGCCGCCGCCTGGATCGAGCGCGTCGGCGGCGCGATACAGTCCGGGCCGATACTCGGCGATGACATGCTCCCACGCCGTGTCGGAACCGTCGATACACGCGCATGCCAGCGCGAGGTCCTCGAGGTGAAGCGCGGCGAGGTACCGTTCGAGTCGAGCCGGATCGGGCCGCGAGTCGAATGCCCGCTGCGCGCTGCGCTCGAGCGCCGCGGCGAAGGCGTCGAGCGACAACCCCCATCGCGCGGCATTCGCCTTCGCGTGGAGCCGCCCGACGAGCGCCCGCTCGACCCACATAAGTGCATTATCGAGGAATCAGGAGTCAGGAATCAGGAATCAGGTCTAGCTAGGCTCGAGGGCTGATATGCCGCACGTGATATTGCTCGGCGATTCCATCTTCGATAACGGGAGGTATACGCGAGGCGGTCCTGACGTCGTGTCTCAGGTGCGCGAACTGCTCGGCGCAGGATGGGAGGCGACGCTGCTCGCCGTCGACGGATCGACCACGGAGGAAGTGGCCGGGCAGGTGGCCCGTCTGCCGAACACAGCCACGCACCTCGTCCTCAGCGTCGGCGGCAACAACGCGCTGATGCATCTCGGCATTCTGGATGCGCCGACGGCGACGGTGGCGTCGTCACTCGAGACGCTCGCCGAAGTCGCGGCGGCGTTCGTGACACGTTATCGTGCGGCCGTGGACGCGTGCAGCAAGACGCGTCTGCCGCTGACGGTGTGCACGATCTACGACGGATGCTTCGAGGATGCCGCGTTCCAGCGTATCGCCTCGACCACGCTCGCCCTGTTCAACGACGCGATCATCCGCGTCGCCGTCGAGCGCGCGCTGCCCGTCATCGATCTGCGATTCGTGTGTGCTCGCCCCGAGGACTATGCCAACCCGATCGAACCGTCGTCGATCGGTGGGGAGAAGATCGCACGCGCCATCGTCGGTGTGATGACGGGCGGCACGCCCGCGATGTGTTCCACCCGCATCGTGATCGCGTGACAGCCGCAAGACACAACACGCCGGGCCACAAGGAACACGGAGCATCAGGCAGGCTGAGCACGCTGGCGGCGGGAGCGATCCCGCCCACCAGTTCAAATGGATACGTCGCCACTACGCGTTGATCGTTACTAGACCCGGCGTGAGCTCATGCCGCGACCGGTGGCGGCTCAGGGCATCACCAGACTCCGGGTACGAGCAGCTTGGTCCTCGCCTTATACGCCGCGTATTCGTCGCCGAACGTCTCGAGCATCATCCGTTCCTCAGCACCGATACGAAGGGCGAAGAGAATTCCGAACGTCACAAGATACGACGGTCCTACAATCCAGTTCGGAACCACGAGCGCCTGTCCGATGGAGTAAAGGAAGAGCGCGCCGTACATTGGATGACGGACATGACGATAGACTCCGTTGGTTATGAGTCGATGGTTCTCGCGCAGTTCAAGAGTGACCGACCAGTACGTGCCCAGGTCCGAGTGTGACCGGTGGAACCACCAGAGGCCCGCGACGAGGCACAGGAACCCGGCGGCGAACGGCCGGGGACGAAGCGAGAACTCGGCGAATGAGAAGACCGGGGAGACGACCCAGATCAAGGGAACGAGGAACCCCATCCACGCGAGAGTCAGCAGGGCGACTTCTCGTGGACCCTTACAACTCCGCGCGACCTTGACTCCGCGACTCCGGCGCCCGTGAGGTGCTCGAATCACGATCATCACGACGCTGGCGGCGAGAATCAGGGTCTTGGCGATCCAAGGGTTCATGATCGATCAGCGGCGGTCACGTGATCGCCGAGCCGTGCCGCGGCGGATGCGACGCGTTTACGAAGATTACTCCACGAAAGTCGCCACGGGCGGATTGAAGAATCCGCCCAGGCAGCGGCAGGTCAAGCGGCATCGGGCTCGATTCCCAACCGGTCGTTCACCGCAATCCGGAGCTTCTGCTTGCATCCGAGATAGCGCTCCGTGTCTGGATGGAGACGTGGCCGAGTAGAAACTGGATCTGATCCAGTTCGCCACCCGCGAGGTGGCAGAGACGAGCGCAGGTGCGCCGCAGGTCGTGTGAGGGCCAGCTTGTCGATCCCGGCACGCACCGCCGCGGCGCGGACCACATCCCACAGCACCTTGGCGACATGCCGTCTCCCTAGACGCGCCCGGCCTTATTGATGGCGCGGAACACCGGCCCGTGCGTGATGTTCGCCGCGGCGGTCCCATGCGTCGACGTGGCTTTTCACCCACGTGGGGATGGGGACCGTGCGCACGTGTCCGCCCTTGCCGACCAGATCGGCAATCACCCAGTGCTCTTCGCGCTTGAATCGATTCGAGCGTGAGCGAAGCAGTTCGGCACGGCGCAGCCCACAGCCGATCAACGGGGCGAGCATCGCATGATCGCGTCGTTCGCGTGGAGTACAGGCGTCACATCGTTCCAGCAGGGGTTCGGCGCTGCTCAGGTGTCAACCATTTGCCGAGGCGGACACCGATACGGCGGACGCCTTTTACGCGCCGAATACCTGCCGCGAGTTCGGGACTGAGTAGGCCGGCAT
>DASRJR010000449.1:0-3266 GCA_035649395.1 Vicinamibacterales bacterium | reverse complement strand
CGGCGAGGTCTACGTGCTCAAGGCCACGCCGGAACTGACACAGGTGGCCAAGAACGAGATGAAGGAAGTCGTCATGGCGACGCCCGCCATTTCGGACGGACTCGTCGTCATACGAACGCTCGGGCACGTTTATGGAATCGGGCAATAACTGTCATTGGCTCAGCTCTGTGAGCCACCCATGGACCACGTGGATGGTGTCTTTCGGCCGCTCCTCCTTGCGCTTCAGAACCAGGATCCGTTGACCGTCAGGTGACAGCGAGAACGATGGTCCAGGGCTGTCGTTGAACGACGTCTGCAGGATCATCCGCGGCGGACTCCAGTCGAAGGATGACCCCGGCCGAACCTGCACGCTGAACCAGCGGTTGCCGTTGCGATAGACGATCTCGTTGCACGTCCGGCACCACTTCGGTTCGGTACCCGTGTCGGACACCTTGTGAACGTGCTCGTCGACTGGGAGCGGCCGAATGTTGATCCCAGCGTCGTTGTACACGAGCCAACGTCCATCCCCCGATATGTCGTGCGAGGCCGCACTGAAGTTCATGTACTCGGCCTGAGACACCGACGTCGCGCCGTCGCGCGGAATCGAGACGGTCCCGATGCGATTGCCTGGGAACTCGTAGAACGTGAGGCGGCCCCCGTCAGGACTGAATGTGCTCGGTGTGAGCCGGGTTGTAGATTCCGCGACTGGCACCGGCGGACGATCCGAATCGACGCGCTGCACCATGATTCGGTAAGGCTTCTGCTCCGCAAAGCTCGTGTAGGCGAGCACGTCACCGGCCGGAGACCACTTCGGCCAACCCGCGCTATCGGGAGTCGACAGGCGGCGCGACGATCCTCGCTCCATGTCGTAAATCAGCAGGTAATCGTTGGTGTCGCCGACCTGGACCGCCAATCGCCGCCCATCGTCGGAGAGATCGAACCGCCCGTAGATGCGGGGCTCCAACGGAAGGAACTCGGCCTGTCCTTGCCGGTTGACCCAGGCGATCGACGCGACCGCAACATCGCCCCCCGGGACGTACGCCAGGACGCCAGCGTCAGACGTGGCTAGCTGCAGGTAAGGGTAGAGGGCATGCATGCGGACGTTGGAGGCGATCGGAACGGGATCACCAATGCTCTGACGCGCCGGATCGAATCTCGCGGCGAAGACTCGACCCGACCGACCGAACACCAGCGTGCCGCCGGGCGTCAGGCGTGCATCGTAGCCTTCGGTGGTCAGCGTCTTCGCCTCGTTGGTCGCGAGATTCAGCAGACGGACCTGCGCGAAATCCGCGCCGATGCCGGCTTGGCGATACGTGATCAGCGCCGACTTGCCATCTGGCGTGACGTGACCATACCGGTAGCCGTCGCGCGCGTCGCTGACGAGAGCAGGGGACCCACCGTGTGCACTGACCCGGAACAATCGCCGGCCCTCTTCAGCAGCAAAGAACAACTGGTCATCGGTCGTCCATGTTCCGGCCACACCGGTCAACACATCGCAAATCGTCGTCGTCGTCCCTGTGACGAAGGAATATGTCTTGACCTTGCTGTTCGTCACGAACGCGACCGATCGACCATCGGGCGAGAAGAAGGGATGCAACGCGCCTTCCGTGCCGGGAAGCGGCCGGGTCTCGAAGCTATCGAGCTGTCGCGCGAACAGACGCACCGTGCCGCTCGAGGACCCTACCCATACGAGGGTTCGTCCGTCAGGTGACAGATCCAACAGCGTGGAATCGAAACCGACATCGGCGGCCTCGGAGTCGAGTGCCAGCAGCGCGTCGCCCGGCAGGCTGATTTGCGCGCTGAGACGAAGGCTGCGGTCCGACGATGTCGGTGGGGAGCCACTGCGCATCGCAAGGGCGCCGACCGCGATGCCGACCGCGAGTCCCACGCCAAGCCCCGCGATCAGTAATGACCGGACGCGCCAAGTGCCACGCGCGGTCTCGGACGGCGACTCGTGGCGGTCCGCGCCGGTGATGACGTCCTGCAGCTCGAGCCGCACATCAGCAATGTCACGCAGACGATTCTGCGGATCTTTCTGCAAGCAGCGCTGAATGACACGCACGACACCGGCCGGTGCGACACGCGCCAACGCCGTCCAATCGGGGTCGCGCTCGATGACGCGCGCCATCGTTTGCGACACGTCGTCCCCGTCGAACGGCCGCGCGCCGACGAGCATCTCGTAGAGGACGCAACCGAAGGCCCACACGTCTGCGCGCTTGTCGACGGATTTGCCGCGCGCTTGCTCGGGGCTCATATACGCTGCGGTGCCCATGATGACGCCCACTCGCGTTGCGGCGGGGCTGATGAGCGTCGGCGACTGTGAGACATCGGCGGCAACGCTGCTCGGGTCGAACGCCTTGGCGAGACCGAAGTCGAGCACTTTGACCGTACCGTCGGCGCGCACCTTGATATTGGCCGGCTTCAGATCGCGATGCACGACAGCGTGATCGTGTGCCGCCTCGAGGGCCTCGGCGACCTGTCGGGCGATCGGCCAGGCCTCGTTTAGCGAGAGCCGGCCGTGCACGAGGCGATCGGCCAATGTCGGTCCGTCGACGAGCTCGAGGACCAACGCCTGCACGCCCTGCCCTGAGCCTGTCGAAGGGTGCGACTCCTCGAGGCCATAAATAGAGGCGATGTGCGGGTGGTTCAGCGACGCCAGGACCTGTGCCTCGCGTCTGAACCGCGCGAGCCGATCCGGATCGAGCGCGAACGCCTCGGGAAGTACCTTCAGCGCGACGTCACGGCGCAGGTTGGTGTCGCGCGCGCGATACACCTCCCCCATTCCGCCTTCGCCGAGCTTCGCAACAACTTCATAGGGGCCGACCCGCTGGCCGAGGCTCAGGGACACGTCCGCGTGAGTGTAACGCCTTTGCGAGTATCGAAGGCCCCATGTCTGGGGCCTGGGCTCTTGGTGAAACAGTGGTTGTCGGTACGTCGCGAGTCCGTGGCGACAAGGCGCTCACTCGTCCTGCTCACCGCTGATTCGCAAGGTCCTTTTCCACCGCGGCCCGCGACGCCCTCAGTGCAGCAGTTCGGCCCGCAGCTGCGCCTCGCGCTCCAGAGGGGGCGAGCCTCCGCCTTCGCGCATCACGAACTTCAGCTGCAGCTGAGAAGCCGGTCCACCGCCCGGCGACGACGTCAGGCTCTCGGACGCGGCCTCGGTGCCGTCACCGGCAGCCGTCACCGCCGTCGCCTCGCCGCTCATCACACGGATAAACGAGTGAGGCGAGGCCGCTGTTGGTGGCATCGCGGCCGCGGTCAGTGTTTCCAGACGAGATGTGGCGGCT
>DASRJR010000448.1:0-27093 GCA_035649395.1 Vicinamibacterales bacterium | reverse complement strand
GAGCTGCACAAGAGCCTGACCGCGGCGCGCCGCAGTGCCGGGCAGGACGCGATTCCGTTTCAGAAGTTCGCCGATCTGATCAAGTCGCAGGTCAGTTCGATGAAGGAGAAGGGCAATCCCGAGGTCGCGTTTCGCGTCGCGATGAAAGACGGCAAAGTCACGTTCACCGCGAAAGGGGTAAAGAATCAGAAGAGCTGAGAGAGAGGAACGGGAGGAGTGGAGCGGAAGAACCGGGCGTAGCGCCCGGCGCCGTGAAAGGCGGCGCCGGGCAGGTCGTGAGTGGCTCAGGGTTTGGTGACGTTCCCGGCCTGCGGTCCTTTTGGGCCGTCGACGATCTCGAACTCGACCGCTTGTCCTTCCTCCAGCGATCGGAAGCCATTGCCGCTGATTGCGGAGTAATGCACGAACACGTCGCTGCCTCCCTCGCGTTCGATGAACCCGTAACCTTTGGCATTGTTGAACCACTTGACCTTGCCTGTGATGCGCATCGCTGTTCTTCCTACTTGCTGGGCCGAGCTCTGCTGCCTGGTGCAGCGGCCCGACTCTATCGCGTGCTTGTCAAAGCTGTTGATGAGCTTTGAGGCACAAAAAAAAGACCGCGAGTGCTAACGCGGCCTCGACTTCGACGCCTGGGGAACACCCCTCAAACGCAAGCTTATCCTATGCATGTGTTACAGACGTGTCAAGCACGGATGACCAGAAATCGTCGAGATTGCTCCAGAATGCACGCAGATCGCCCATGCCCAGAGCTCTGATCAGCGTCTCCGATAAGACGGGCCTCGTCGAGCTCGGCCGTGGCCTGGTCGAGCGAGGGTACGAGCTCATCTCGACAGGTGGAACGGCCGCCACGCTCGAGCGCGATGGATTGACCGTGCTCTCAGTGGCTGAGGTCACGGGCGTACCCGAGATGATGGGCGGGCGAGTGAAGACGCTGCACCCGCGCATCCACGGCGGAATTCTCGCGCGTCGATCGCTGCCCGGCGATCTCGATGCGGCTGCAGAGCACGGCATCGCGATGATCGACCTGGTCGTCGTCAACCTGTACCCGTTCGCTGCCGCGGCTGCCAATCCGGACACGACCGTGGGCGCGCTGATCGAGGAGATCGATATCGGCGGCCCGAGTCTCGTCAGGGCGGCGGCGAAGAACTTCGAGCACGTCCTCGTGGTCGTCTCGCCGACCGACTACGGCGACGTGTTGCGTCACCTCGACGAACCCGGTGGGCCGTCGCTCGCCTTCCGGTTCGAGCTCGCGCGCAAGGCGTTTGCGCATACGGGCATGTACGACTCACAGATCGCCTCGACGTTGGGGACGATCGCGGTGACGAACGGCCAGCTCGCGCGCGGCGCGGGCAGCGCGTTTCCTCCGTCGCTCGTCATCGCGTCGAACAAGATCGGACAGTTGCGATACGGCGAGAACCCGCATCAGGCGGCCGCGTGGTACGCCATCGATCCGCCACAAGGGCTCGGTGCGGCGACGCTGCGGCAAGGAAAGGAGCTGTCGTTCACGAACCTGCTCGATCTCGATGCGGGTGCCCGCATCGTGCGCGAGTTCACCGAACCGGCCGCCGCGGTGATCAAGCACACCAACCCATCTGGCGTGGCGACCGGTTCGAACGCCACCGATGCCTACGTTCGCGCGCGGGATGCCGACGCCCTCTCCGCGTTCGGAGCCGTGGTTGCGTTGAATCGACGCATCGATGCGCAGACCGCGCGCGCGCTCGTGTCGACGAAGATCGATGCGGTGCTCTCGCCCGGTGTCGACGACGATGCCAGCTCGATCCTCGCGGCCAAAACGCAGATGCGGGTCGTCGTGACCGACTTCGACCGCGCCGGTCGAGGCGGCGCGCGAGATGTGCGCTCCGTGCTCGGGGCGGTGCTGGTGCAAGACGTCGATCGAGTGGAGGAGGCGCGCGAACCCTGGCCGACCGCCGAACTGCGTGTCGTGACCAAGCGTCAACCGACTGCGGCGGAGTGGACCGCTCTGCGATTCGCGTGGCGCGTCTGCGCCCACGTCAAATCGAACACGGTGATCTTCACCAGCGCCGATCGGACCCTGGCGATCGGCGCAGGACAGATGAGCCGCGTTGATGCCGTTCAAGTCGCGCGCATGAAAGTCGGCGGCACTGGGCTGCTCAACGGATCGGTGGCGGCGTCGGATGCGTACTTTCCGTTCCGCGACGGGTTGGACGCGGTCGCGGCGGCCGGCGCGACCGCCGTCGTGCAGCCCGGTGGATCACTGAAGGACCCGGAGGTCATCGCCGCTGCTGATGCGCACGGGTTGGCGATGGTTTTTACCGGCCGCCGGCATTTCCGGCATTGATAGCGATTACGACGTCGTAGCCGTATCAAGCGCCTGGACCAGCTCCGGTACGGTCACTGTCGACGGGCCGAACTTGCCGACGACGATCCCCGCGGCTTCGTTCGCGAGCCTCGCTGACTCGGCGAGGCTCGCGCCGGCCGCGAGCGCGAGGGCCAGCGTCGCGATCACCGTGTCGCCCGCGCCGGTGACGTCTGCAACCTCGCGTGCCACCGACGGGAGATATCCCTCGGCCTCGTTGCTGAGCAGCCACATCCCCTGGTCGCCGCGCGTCATCAATACGCTGTCACAGCGAGTGCGCTCGCGAAACATGCGTGCCCCCTCGCGGGCATCGTCATGCGTGCGAACGCGACGATGGGTCGCCATCTCCGCTTCATGGTGATTCGGCGTGATGACGGTCGCCCCAGCGTAGTACGTGAGGTGTGGCACCTTCGGATCGACGAGCAGCGGGATCGTTCGGCCCGCGGCGGCGATTGCCGCCTGCGCCACCGCGTTGGTGACGCATCCCTTCAGATAGTCGGAGACGACGATAGCCCTCGCGCGCGGGGCGTGCCGTTGGATATCGACGATGACGCGCCGTTCGATGTCACCGGTGATCTCGACATCGCTTTCGTAATCGATCCGCGCCACCTGTTGGTTGCGCTCCGTCACGACCCGCACCTTCGTCGTGGTGCGCCGCCCGCCGTCGCCAATCAGCGATGGGGTGATGCCAGACTCCCGACACTCGTGCGTCAGCGTCGCGGCGGTGTCGTCGTTGCCGGTGACCCCGATGAGCGTCGCTTCACCACCGAGCGCGGCGATGGCGTGCGCGACGTTGGCGGCGCCGCCAAGCCGGTGCATCTCATGGTCGAAGGCGACCACGGGGACGGGCGCTTCGGGTGAGATGCGCGTGACCCGGCCGACGATGAAGCGATCGAGCATCACGTCGCCGACTACGAGCACGTGCGCGCCGGTCAGGCTGGTGGCAACACGGCGCAGACGCTCAGGATCGAGAGCCGGAAGGAGCATGATCGGCCCGAGCCGCGGCAAACGGCAGCGTCACGATGACGAGGAAGAGCATCAGGAACTCCGAGTCGCCGAAGTTGTACTCGAAGATGCCCGCCGCGAGCATCGAGCCGATCGCGGCCAGCGCCGCCGCCGGCAGCGTGCGATCCGCACTGGTTCGGAACAGATGGAACACGCCGGTCGCCAGCATCGCCACGAACGCGATCCAGATCGCCAGTGCTGGCAGCCCGCGCTCGGCCGCGATCTGGAGCGGCACGTTGTGCAGATGCGGATTGACCTTCTGCACGCTGTCGCGATCGCGGTACTCGGGATAGACGCGCTCGACCATGTTCGGGCCGACGCCGGCCAACGGATGGTCGCGGATCATCGCGGCGCCGGTTTGAAACATGGCGATGCGGTCGCGGCTGCTCGGGTCGCGCAGGTTCGATACCGACATCAGCCGATCGGTGACGCTGTCGGGGGCCAGCGCGAAGAGCAGCGCGACCACGACCGGGATGAGCGCGGTCAGCCGCAGGTCTTTCAGCACGAGGAGCAGCCCGACGCCGACCGACACGCCGACCCACGCGCTGCGCGTCAGCGTCATCGTCAGCGCGACGATCAACGCCGGCATCACCAGTGCCGGCCATTTGCGGTCCTTGGCGCCGAACACGAGCCGCGCCGCGGCCAGGCCGATCACCAGCATCAGCGTGCCGGCGTAGGTCATGTAGTGACCCAGGGTCCCGCGTGGTCGCAGGCGAAGGCTGTCGAAGTGCAGCAGCGTGTACTGGATGATCCCGTACGCCGCCGCCGCCGCACCGACGGTGACGATGACGTCCACGATGATCTTGGTTCGCGGCCCGCGCGCCAGGTCGTACATCATCGGCACGATCAGGAACAGCACCAGTTGCCGGCTGTCGATGACGCTCTCGATCGGGTCGAGCGAGAACGCCGACGAGACGAGCGTGATCCCGGCGTAGGCCAGCAGCGCCCGGAAGAACGGCGGCGCCGATGGCCGCGTGCCGTCGCGCACCATCGTCGCGACCCAGGCGATGAGGAGCAGGATGAGCACGGCCTGCGCCGCCACGATCGACACCTGAACGGCGCCGACGAAGATCAGCAGCAACAGCAGCGTCGCGCGTTCGAGCCACGGCGCATCGTGCACGCCGCTCATGCTCATCGTGGTCGTGGTCATACTGCTTTCAGCATTCGCTCCGCGGCGTCGATCACGCGCTCGGGTGCGATCGATCGAAGGCAGCGGAAGTCTCCCGGGGCGCAGCGGCGCTGGTCGCACGGCCGGCATGGGAGCGAACCCGCGTCGACGATCTCCGCGCGCAGATGCGGACTGCGCCACGGACGCGACCGTTCCGCCAGCGTCGGTCCCAGCAGCTCGACGATCGGCGTCGCCGTCGTCGCGGCCACGTGCACGGGACCGCTATCGCCCCCAATGTACACCGCCGCGCGGGCGATGAGCGCACGGAGTTCCGACAGGTCCCAATCGCCGATGACCGGCACTGACTCGGGCGTACGAAGGCGACCCCGGGCGGCCGCGACGACCCGTTGCGCGGCCGCCGAGTCCGACGGCCCGGCCGTCAGCAGGATCCGGCGCCGCGGGTCGGCTTCAGCCAGCCGTACCAGGACTTCACAGAACGCCTCTTCCGGCCATCGGCGAAACGGGTTGCCGGCGCTGACGTGCACGACGATGACTGGCGCCTCCTCCGCGATGCCCGCCGCGCGAAGCCGATCCGATACCCGGGCCGCAGCCGCCGGATCCGCCGCCATTTCGACGGCATCTCGTTCGGGGTCGCATTCGCCGATCCCGAGCGGCCGCACCAGATCCCATTGATTGACCACCGAATGGCGCGGTGCCAGATCGGCGGCACGCGGGACGACGTCGGTGTACATCCACGATCGTCCCTTGATGGCGTAGCCGATTCGCCGCGGGGCGCCGCTGCCCCAGGTGAGCCAGGCGCTGCGCGGCCCGCCATGCAGGTCGATGGCGATGTCAAACCGTTCACGCCGCAACCGTCGGGCGAGCATCAGATCCTCTCGTAGCCGCGCGACCCCGCGTCGTTTGGGGGCGACGATGAGGTCGGTGATGTGCGGGTTGCCTCGCATGACCGGGGCAGCCGCCGGCTCGACGACATAGGTGAGCGAGGCGTTGGGATACTGTCGGCGGAGGGCGCGAACCAGGGGCGTCGTGAAGACAACGTCGCCAACCAGGCGCAGGCGGACCAGGAGGATCTTCGTTTCTCAGTCCTTCTCGATCGTCGCCTCGTCGATCAGCATCACGGGGATGTCGTCCTTGATGGGGTAGACCCGATGACACTGGTCGCACTTGAGCCCGGTGTCGTTATGCACCAGTTTGACCGGCGTCTTGCAGTTGGGACAGGCGAGGATTTCGAGCAGTTCGGCATCGACCGGCATGGGTGCGTCTCTCGAGCGGAACTATAGCATCCTGGGCTAAGATCAAGGTGACCCATGTCCTTCGTTCGACTGCGCATCGCGCTCGTGGCGGTTCTGTTCCTGGGCACTCCGTTCGTCGCGTTCGCACAGACGACCGATGCCTATTTCGAATTCCTGCAGGCACGACGGCTCGAGGCCGACGGTGACCCGAAGGGCGCGTTGGCGGCGCTCGAGCGGGCCGCGACTGCCGATCCGAAATCGGCGGAGATTCGAGCCGAGGTCGCCGCTCTTCACCTGAGGCGGCAGGAGCGCGCGGATGCCGAGAAATCGGCCAAGGCCGCGCTCGCGTTGGACGAGACGAACGTCGAGGCCAACCGCGTGCTCGGATTGCTCTACGCGGCGCAGGTCGAAGGGAGCACCGAGCGCACTCCGTCGCCGCAGACCACCGCGGCGATGGGCGACGCCATCCTCTACCTGGAGCGGGCGGTCACGGGCGCTGGGGTGACGGCCGATGCGAACCTGCAGTTCGCGCTCGGTCGCCTCTACATTCGCAGCGGCGCGATCGACAAAGCGATTCAGGTGCTGACGCGGCTGGTCGCGCAGAATCCGAACGCCGTGCAGGCGCGAATCGCGCTGGCGCAGGCGTTCGCCGCTGGGAAAGATCTGAAAGCGGCGATCAACGTCCTCGATGAGATCCTCGAGGAAGAGCCGCGCGTCGCACCCGCCCTGGCGCAATACCAGGAGGAGGCCGGCCTTCTGAAAGAGGCCGCCGACACCCTGACGCTGGCGCTTGCAATCAATCCGAACAGCCGCGAGCTGAAGCTTAGGCGGATCTCCGTCCTCCTCGAAGCCAAGGAGTACGCGCGAGCCGCGACTGCCGCCGGCGACGCGAAGAAACAACATCCGGAGGAACCGCGCTTCCCGCGTCTGCAGGGTCGCGCGCTGTTCGACAGCGGCGACAAGACTGCCGGCATCGCGGTGCTCGAGGCGGCGGTGAAGCAGTTCCCGAAGGACATGGGGACGCTGTTCGTCCTCGCCGACGTCTACGCGGACGCCGGCCGGGCCGCGGACGCCGAGAAGTCCTTGCGTCAGGTGCTGACGGCCGAACCGAACAATGCCAGCGCGCTGAACTATCTCGGGTATCTGCTCGCCACCCGCGGCGAGCAGCTCGACGAAGCCGTCCGCCTGGTGCAGAAGGCGCTCGAAGCGGAGCCCGACAATCCGGCCTATCTGGATAGCCTTGGCTGGGCGTACTTCCGCAAAGGCGACCTCGACGGCGCCGAGAAACATCTCGCGGCCGCGGCGCAGAAGCTGCCCGAGAACTCGGAGATCCAGGATCACCTCGGCGATCTGCTTGCCAAACGCCAGCGATGGTCGGATGCGATCGCGGCGTGGAATCGCGCGCTCGCGGGCGACGGTCAGGGCATCGACAAGGCCGTCGTCGAGAAGAAGATCAGCAGTGCAAAAGGCAAAGTTCCAAATGCACGATGAGATCGTCGATTAAGTCATTCTGCATTCTGCATTTTGCATTCTGCATTTTCCTCGTCTCTGCCTGCGCTCCTCGGCGCATCTCATTGCCATCGGATCCCGGCTCGCCGTTTCCCGATTTCGCTGCCGTTCACGCCCAGCTGTCCGCGGCGTGCCGCGGCGTACGCACGCTCGAAGCGTTGCTGGCGCTGACCGGACGTGCCGGGCCCGATCGCCTTCGCGGACGCGTGCGCGCCGCGTTCGCACGACCAGATTCGATGCGGCTGGAGGGCGTGGCCCCGTTCGGGCCACCGGCGTTCATTCTCGTGGCGCGCGACCGTGCGGCGACGTTGCTGCTGCCGCGTGAGTCGAGCGTGCTCCGCGGCCAGCAAGCCGACGAGATCCTCGGCGCGCTGGTCGGCGTGGCATTGGGGCCGGCCGACGTGCTTGCCATCGTGACGGGATGCGTCGTGCCGTCGCCGATGCCGACGGCAGGCCGGCTGCACGAGCGCGGCTGGGCGTCGATCACGCTGGCGGGAGGGGCCGAGCTCTACCTGCAGCGCGCGGCGACGTGGGAGATCCGCGCGGCCAAGCGAAACGGATGGCAGCTCGAGTATCCCGATTGGCACGATCGGTTTCCTCCCGTGGTGCGTCTCATCTCCAACGGCCAGACCGTGAACGTCGATGTGCAGGCAGCGATCGATCAGACTCAAGCGAACACCGACCTCGATGCCAGTGCGTTCAGCATCGACGTGCCCTCCGACGCCAAGACCGTGACGATCGAGCAGCTTCGCGAAGCCGGGCCGCTTCGAAGCCAATGACGACCCTGACGCGCGTGCTCACCGCTTCCGCCGTGCTCGGGCTGCTCGTGTTGACGATCGCCCCGCGAGACCCCGCGCGCGCATCGCAGAACGCTCAGACGGCACAGGCGCCGGTGTTCTCGTACCAGGTCGTCAACAGATTCCCGCACGACCCGAACGCCTTCACGCAGGGACTGATCTACCGCGACGGGCATCTCTTCGAGAGTACGGGGCTCAAAGGCCAGTCGTCGCTGCGGAAGGTGAAGCTCGAGACGGGCGCCGCCGTGGAGCTGCGCGCGATCGACAAGCGCTATTTCGCGGAAGGACTGACCGACTGGGGCAATCGGCTGCTGCAACTCACGTGGGAAACGAACATCGGCTTTGTTTACGACGTTACGTCGTTCACGCAGGTCGGCACGTTCACCTACACCGGCGAAGGCTGGGGCCTGACGCACGATGCCAGCCGCCTGATCATGAGCGACGGCACATCCGCGCTTCGATTCCTCGATCCGACGACGCAGCGTGAGATCGGGCGCATCACGGTCAAAGACGGCGAACGGGAGATCCGGCGGCTCAACGAGCTCGAGTTCATAAAGGGTCAAGTGTACGCAAACGTCTGGTACACGGATCGCATCGCGATCATTGCGCCCGACACCGGACACGTGACGGCATGGCTCGATCTCGCCGGGTTGCAGCCGGGCGTCCGACGCGGCGACAGCGTGCTCAACGGCATCGCCTACGACTCGCAAGGCGATCGTCTGTTCGTCACCGGCAAGCTGTGGTCGACACTCTTCGAGATCCGGGTGCGCCGCTGAACGGGTCGTCCGCCGTGGCACTCGGACGCCCGGTGACGATTCGTGCGCACGCCAAGATCAATCTCGATCTTCGCGTGCTGGGCACGAGACTCGACGGGTATCACGAGCTGCGCACGGTCTTTCAATCGATCGCTCTGCACGACCGCATCGATTGCATTCCACGTCCGGGACCGTTTGCGATCGAGTGCGACGCGGCCGGGGTGCCGCTCGATGGTTCGAATCTCGTGTGGCGGGCCGCCAGCGCACTCTGGCGCGCGCTGCGGCGTCCAGGTCCGGTGCGAGACGTCCTGGTCCGGCTGCACAAGCGCACACCGATTCAGGGCGGACTCGGCGGCGGCAGCGCCGACGCGGCCGCGACCATGATGGCCTTGGCAAAGGTGTGGGGTGTCCCGCTGCGGCCGAATCAACTGGTCGATGTCGCCATCACGATCGGGTCGGACGTCGTCTTTTTCCTCTCGGGGGGAGGCACCGCGCTCGGTCTTGGACGCGGCGACGAGGTTTATCCGCTCGCGGACCTGCCGCGCCACTGGATCGTGCTGCTCGTGCCAGGATTCGGCGTCTCGAGCTCGGACGCGTACGAATGGTATGACGCGGAGCGGGATTCGGGTCATGCGTCGTTGCGTGAGGCGCAATACGTGCCCGGACCGTGGCCCTCGCGCGCGGCCCAGATGATCAACGACCTCGAGCCGCCGATCGCGCGGCATCATCCCGAAATCGACCACATGAAGCTGGCACTCCGGCGGGCGGGCGCGCTCGCGGCGGCGATGTCGGGCAGCGGGTCCACCGTCTTCGGCCTCTTTCAGAAGCGCCGGGACGCGGTGACCGCGGTCGATCGGCTCGGCGGCCTGGGGTGGCGTGTGTTGTTGACCGAGTCGCTCGGCCGTGTGGATTTTGCCAGGCGCAGCCAGCCACAGCCGTTGGCGACGGCGGTGACGTTGCGGCGTGGCCGATGACGAGTCGTCGGGCAATCGCGGTGGCACGAATGGCTCCGCGTCTCCTTGCCCGAATCGACAAGTCTCGTCTACACTATGGGATTGCGCCGCCGTGGGCGAGCGACTCCTAGGAAAAGCGGTCCTGTAGCGAGGGCGGTTTCCGCCGGGATCTGCCTACGCAACGGGAAGACGTACTGGGGCGTGGCCAAGCGGTAAGGCGCGGGACTTTGGATCCCGTATTCGGAGGTTCGAATCCTCCCGCCCCAACCAGCCAAGTGCTCTGCTTTGAACACCGTGCAGAGCCCTTGGCTGGTTGTCAGTCTCTCCGGGCGCGCTGTGCGCGCCTGGACCGCTATGCGTGGGGGCGGCGTGTGCAGGATTCGCGCAACCGAGCTGCATAGCGGTCCAACGAGTAGTGTTTCGACGATGAGAAGATCCCTCAGCGGAGAAGGCTTGCTGTCCACCGGATTCGGCGAGATGAAGGTGTTTTCCGGCAGCGCGCACCCACAGCTGGCCAAGGACATCGCCAGCAGCCTGGGCATTTCTCTGGGCCAGGCGCGGCTGCGCCGCTTTCCCGACGGCGAGTGCTCGTTCCAGATCGACGAGAACATTCGCGGGGCCGACGTGTTCATCGTGCAGCCGACGTCGAGCCCGGCCGATCAGCATCTGATGGAGCTGTGCGTGATGATCGACGCGTTCCGTCGATCGTCGGCGGCGCGGATCACGTCGGTCATTCCCTATTACGGCTACGCCAGGCGAGACCGCAAGGACAAGCCGCGCGTGCCGATCTCGGCCAAACTGGTGGCCAATCTGCTGAGTGCCGCCGGCACCAACCGCGTCCTCACGATGGACCTTCACAAGCCGCAGATCCAGGGCTTCTTCGATATTCCGGTGGACCACCTGTTCGCGGCGCCGGTGATCATCGAACATCTGTCGCGGCTGGATTTCCCAGCCCTGACGATCGTGTCGCCGGATGCCGGCGGTGCCGAGCGTGCCCGTGCCTACGCAAAACGCCTCGACGCCGAACTGGCCCTGATCGACAAACGCCGGACCGAAGACGGCACCGCCGAGGTGATGAACGTCGTCGGCGACGTTGCGGGGCGCACCTGCATCTTGCAGGACGACATGATCGACACTGCCGGGACCGTGCAGAAGGCGGCAGAGGCGCTGAAGCGTGCGGGCGCGAAGCAGGTGCTCGCGTGCGCGGTGCACGGCGTCTTGTCCGGGCCTGCAATCGACCGGATCGAGAACTCGCACATCGATCAGTTGGTCATCACGAATTCGGTACCACTGTCGCCCGCGGGACAGCAGTGCAAGAAGATCGTGGTGCTGCCGGTGAGCCGTCTGCTCGCACAGGCGATACGGAATATTCACGAGGAGACGTCGGTCTCTTCGCTGTTTGTGTAGGCCTCAGGGCTGGGCCAGGCGGAAGGTTTTAGGAAAGAGTTGGCAGGAAGTCCGGGGCCTGAGGCCTGGGCCCTGGGGCCTGTAAGCGTAAGGGGATCGTGATGGACGCGACATTGGAAGCAGTCAAGAGAGAAGGCCGGAGGAAGAACGAGGCCAATCGCCTGCGGGCGAGCGGAAAGATGCCGGCGGTCTTCTACGGTCCGGGTAAGGGTGGCAAGGCTGGCGATGCGCTCGCCGTGACCGTGGACCCGAAGGCGGTGTTGCGCATCCTGCACTCGGACTCGGGCGCCAACACGCTGATCAACTTGAAAGTCGACGGCCGCGAGACGCGGGTCATGCTGCGCGAGTACCAGCTCGACCCGGTCACGCATCAACTGCTCCATGCCGACTTCTACGAGCTGGCGATGGACAAGGCGATCACCGTCACCGTCCCGATTCAGCTCAACGGCGAATCCAAGGGCGTGAAGCAGCAGGGCGGCCTGCTCGATTTCGTCACTCGCGAGATCGAGGTCGAGTGCCTGCCGACTGACATTCCCGAGCACATCGACGTCGACGTCACCGAGTTGATGCTGCACCAGTCGATTCGCGTGCGTGACCTGCCGGGCAGCCCGAAGTGGAAGGCGATCAGCGAGGGCGACACGATGCTCGTGCACATCGTGATGCCGAAGGTCGAAGAGGAACCGGTTGCGGCAGCGGCGACCGAAGCCGCGGCGCCGGCAGCGCCGGCCGAGCCGGAAGTCATCAAGAAGGGCAAGACCGAAGAGAAGGAAGAAGAGAAAAAGAAATAGGGGTGAAGCTCATCGTCGGACTCGGCAACCCCGGACGCGAATACCGCGACACGCGACACAACGTCGGGTTCCGGGTCGTCGACGAGATCGTCCGCCGACATGGACTCGAGTGGTCGGCCGGCCCGTCGCAGCTGCCAGAGATGCTGGTGGCGAAGCAGTTCGGGGCCGAGCCGGTGATGCTGGCCAAGCCGCTGACGTATATGAACCGCAGCGGCGACGCGGTCGCCGGTTTGACGCGGTACTTCGACGTGCCGCCCGAGCAGGTGCTCGTGGTGATCGACGAAGCCGCGTTGCCGTTCATGCGCTTGCGGGCGCGGGCGCACGGATCGGCCGGCGGACACAACGGTCTCAAGTCGGTGATCGAACGGCTTGGCACCACGGAATTTCCCCGGCTCCGGCTGGGGGTCGGGCGCGGGGACGGCAGGCGCGATCTTGCCGATCACGTGCTCGCGAAATTCGAGCGCGACGAGGAAGGCGAGCTCGAATCGTTCATCGCGCGTGCGGCTGACGCGGCGGAGATGTTCGCCGCGGACGGCATCGCGAAGGTGATGAACGTGTACAACCCGGACGTTCCACCGTCCGAAGCGGAGTAACGGAGGTCCGGCTAAGCCGGACCCTACAACACTCCTTGCCACTGAAGTGGCCGCCGCCGGCAACGGCGGTGTCCAGAGGGAGAGGTATGAAGAGAAAGTACGAGCTCGTGTACGTCGTCTCGCCTGATGCGAGCGACGAGCAAGTCAACGACCTGCACACACAGGTCGACGCTATCGTCCAGCGCATGGGCGGCCAGATCGAGAAGACCGACAACTGGGGCCGCCGCAAGCTCGCCTACGAAATCGGCCGCCACAAGGAAGGGACCTACGTCCTCGAGGTGATCAACGGTCACGGCGATCTCATGAAAGAGATCGACCGGCGACTGCGCGTCACCGATCTCGTCATTCGCCATCTCACCGTTCGCGTCGACGAAGAGCAGGGCGTGGTCGAGCGGACCCGTTCGAAGCGGACCGACACCACGCGACGCCGACGGCTCGCGCGCGGTCTGCCGGCGGATCGGCAGCCGGGCGAAGGTCAGCGTGGTGAGCCGGATGACGACCGTGATGATCGGTTCGACATGGGTGGGGAGGAGATTCGATGAACGGCCGCAAAGGTCCAAGTAGCGGGGGCAGGGGGAAGTCGTCGTCGCAGCAGCAGGGCAAGGGCGAGCAGCGTCGCCCGATGTTCCGCCGCCGCAAGGTGTGCAAGTTCTGCTCGGACAAGATCGACGACATCAACTACAAGGACGTCAAGCTGCTGATGCCGTTCGTGCCCGAGCGCGCCAAGGTGCTGCCGCGCCGGATCTCAGGCACGTGCGCGCCGCATCAGCGCAAGCTGCGCACGGCGATCATGCGCGCCCGTCAGTTGGCGTTGATTCCGTACACGACGGAGTAGCCCATGGAAGTGATTCTGAGAGAGCACGTCGACAACCTGGGCGAGCGCGGCGAGATCGTCAAGGTCGCCGACGGCTACGCGCGCAACTTCCTGCTGCCGCGCAAGCTGGCGCTGCCGGCGACCGAGGGCAATCGTAAGCACGTCGAGCGCGAGCGCAAGATCGTCGAGGCACGGGAAGCTGCCGAAAAGGTGCAGGCCGAAGCGATCGCCGCGCGCCTGGGCATGATCGACATCAACATCACGCGACGCGTCGGCGAGACCGAACAGCTCTACGGATCGGTCACGGCCGTCGATATCGCCGATTACCTCAAAGGCAAGGGCTTCGAGATCGATCGGCGCAAGCTGATCCTCCCCGAGCCGATCAAGGCAATCGGCGTGCACAGCGTACCGCTCAAGCTTCACCGCGAGGTCACGATCCCGCTCAAGGTGACGGTCGCCAAGGAAGGCGGCGAGTCGAGTTAGCCGCGAGTCCTACGACTCGTGATACAGCAGCAGATTCGTGTAGGTGCTCGGGCCCTCGTGATCGAGGTAAACGAGCACCTCCGGAAGCTCGTCGACTGAGACGACACGGCTCTTCGCGTACTCCGCACGCAGGTCGATGGCGTGGGTGAAATGCTGGCGCAGCTGGCGGAGGAGTTCGCTGACCGGCGTGCCGGCGGCTGACAGATGTTTGGGGCTGACTTCGAGCGCCCACGCGACATGCCGGCAGGCCAACAGCCGCCCGGCGCCGGCAAGGACGTGCGATTCCCACCCTTGGGTATCCACTTTCACGAACCAGATCTCCTCCGGATCGACTTGACGTTCGCGGAGCCAGTCGTCGAGTGTCCACGTCGGCACTGGGATCGTGTCGGGGCGGCCCCGTCGGGCGGCCTTCTCCGTCAAGATCCGATGCGCGCCAAGGCCACTGGCCTGACGTAATAGCGCTTCACCGCTGCGGTTCGAGATCGCACACGAGTCAGGAAGGACGAAGCCCGCGAGGCCGTTCGCCACGATGTTCTGTACGAGGCACCGGTAATTGGCCGGTTCCGGCTCGATCGCGTAAACGCGTTGTACATCTCCCGCGATCACGCGGGGGATCGACGTCGTGCCGACGTTGGCACCAATATCGATCATGGCAGGACCGAGCCCGAGCTCGCGCTGCGACAGCATCTCCCTCAAGGGAAGCCAGCCCTCACGCAACCGTTTCGCATGGCCGCTCGCATCGGCCGTACGGGGCAGGAAGATCGTGAGACCGTGGACCTCAATCACATCGGCATCGTCGGGAGCGCCCGCCTCACGAGCGGATCGATAGGCCGGGCAGACGTCGAGCCAGATGGAGTCGGCCGATCGGGCCTCCGCCGCGCGCCTCCCGCTGATCAGTGCCTGATGGCGTGCCCGAAATGTCTGGCGAAGCGGTTGATCGGAGAGCTGGGCTCGTTTGGCTCTCTGCAGCTCTCGATGCAGCGTCTTGGAATCCACGTGGTGTGAGCGCGCGCCAAGTATAGGTCAGCGCACGCAACGAGTTGTTGCCGAGCTCGCTTGACACGATGGAGGCCCGATCGATAATCGGGCTGCACGCGCGCGTGCCCGTTGATCGACCTGATTGTCTGTGCCAATTTCCGCCCGACGTGCGCGCACGATGGCGCTTCGCGGTGCCGCATGTATCGCGGCGGCGCTCGTCGTCGCCGCCAGCATCCCTGTTCTCTTCGGCCGACCGATTCGTCAGATTCACATCGCGTGGAAAGTGGCCGACACCGGCCGGCGAGTCGCGCTCGAGCAACGGTTCCGGCTGAGCGAGGCGCAGGCGCTGGCGGGCAACCGTTGGTCATACGTGCCGCTGGACACCCGGCCGGCCACGCTCCGAGCGATTGTCACCGATCCCGCCGTCGCGTCGACTGACGGCATTCACCTCGATCGTTACGTTCTCTCCGACACCGGCCCGCTGACGGAGCGACGGGGTGGTCTGATGTCGCCGGCTCCGAGACAGGCATCGCAGCTCGCGAAGGCGTTCGTGTATCTGGCGGGCACGGTCGGCACTGCTTTCCTGCTCGTCGCGGCGTTCGCCGCAACTGGCGCGACGCCTGGCGCTCTGATCCTCGCCGGATGGCGCTCGTTCGAGTGGTGGTGGGGGGCGCTCGCGGCGGCCAGCGCTCGCATGATGGGGGTCTGGCGGCGACGGCCTACGCTCTCGACCGCGTGGACACGGACGATCGACGTGCTTGGCTTCGGCGTTCCGGTGGCATCGGCGCAGGCCGCGGGACTCTTTCGAGTAGTGTTTGGCACCGCCGTCCTGCTCTATGTTCTGTCGACGCCGGTGTCACCGCTCCTGTCGCCGTACGACGTTCCTCGTGCTCGAGGTCTGTACGGTGTCCTGATACGGTTCCTGGCGCAGCACCCCGGCCTCATCGACGCGCTGCCAACTGCGATTCTCCCAATCGGGCTTCTCTTCGTCGCTGGTGTTGCGACCTCGGTGAGTTATGGCGCGCTCGTGCTCCTGGTCCTGGTGTGGGCGAGCGTCGCGACGTTGGGCACGTCGCATCATGCCCTTGCGAGCCTGTCGATTTGCCTGGTCGCGCTGGTGCCGGCGCGCTGGGGGGACGGCTTCAGCGTGGATGCGCGGATCCGTCGACGAGCCGGCGAAGAGTCTGCCGGTTCCTCGCGAACATACGGGTTCGCGATGTGGATCCCGACGCTGGTGTTCGGAGTGGCGTTCGTGGCTGCGGCCTGGTCCAAGCTCCGCGAAGGTCCGGACTGGATCCTCAACGGGACTGTGAAATACCACTGGCTGACCGACTCGAGCGGGGCGCTCGTGCCCTGGGGGCTGGAGCTTGCCGCGCATCCGGTGCTGGCCGTCATCCTGTCGGGCGTCGCCGTCGGGATCGAGGCGCTGGTGCTGACCTCGGTGTTCTCGCGCTCGTGGCGCTATCGGGTCGTCTGTGGCCTGGCGTCGATCGCGCTGCTGGCTGGGTTCGCACTGTTTCAGGGTGTGATCTGGCCAGGCTGGTGGATACTCACGCTCGGGTTCCTGCCCTGGCATCTCGCGCGGCGCGGCTCTGCGTCAGCGACTTCCCGTCCCTTGAGCGCCGCGCAGATCGCTGTCGTTCTGGTGATACTGCTCCAGCAGGTGTACGCAACGTGGGCGCGAGTCGAGGCACGGCCGCTCATCTCGGCGTATGACATGTATTCGACGACGTATGCCAGCCCGGAGGCGTACGAGGCCGCCAGCAATCTCGTCTTCCGCGTTGTCGGCGTCACGCCGTCCGGGAGCTTCGATCTTCCCGATTGCACGATCGACGACACCGCTGCACAGTCGTTTGTGCGTGCTGTCCAGGGTGATGCGAACGAGCGGGTTCGCATCAAAGGTCTGATCGGCGAGTGTGTCGACCGCCGTCCCGACGTCGTAGAGGTATCGATCGAAGGCGACAAGCGGGTGTTCAACTGGCAAACCCGTCGCTTCGAGTGGAAACGTGCGCTCGATCGCATCGGACCGGCCGACGCCTCGTGGCTCCGCCGAGCGAGCGTGGATCGCTGAAGGCCGCCGTGCCGGCTCTCGCTCAGCGGATGGTGAACTGGATCTCGAGCGTCACCCTGACCGGTACTGGCATGCCCGCACGCAGACCCGGGCGGAACCGCCATTCGCGCGCCGAGGCAATCGCCTGCTGATCCAGCCCGAAACGCGTGTCGAGCGACTGCGTGACTCGAATATCGGAGCACGTTGCGTCCGGTTGCACGACGCAGTCGAGCACGACCACGCCCTGCACGCGCTGGCGCATCGCGTCGGCGGTATAGGCGGGTGGCGGCCGACGCAGCGGAATCGGAGCCGTGACGCCGTTGCCAACACCGTAAGGTTCGTTCCCGCCGCCGCCGGGGCCTCCGTCCCCACCCGGCCCTGCCCCCGGTCGATCACCGTCGCCGCCTCCAATGCGCGGCGGTCCCGCAACGTCGGCTTGTGCGACTGAGGGAGGTGATGGCGCGGGCTCGGCGATAGCCTGCGTTTCACGTGGCGGCTCAATCGTGGGCGGTTCGATGGGAGGCGTCGGTTGTGATACCGGCGGAGCAGTCCGTGGTCGTTGGCGTTGAATCGGTTTTGGCGCCGCCGCTTGTCCACCTCCACGCGCCGCTGGCCGTGGATCCGCAATCAAGACCAGGCGTACGGGCCGGACCGTGCTGACGCGGGTAGGAGAGTCGCTGTGCTCCAGCGGCCGCAGCAGAACGACGACCGCGAGGATTGCGACATGCACGACGACTGACGATGTCAGCGCCGTGAAGCGGCGCGGGGCCGGGCGCACGATTGATTCGACGCCCGGCCCCCGCGTTTGGTCGTTCCCGACTCCGGAACTCCGGAACTCAGGAACTCAGGAACTACGGAACTCGCACGGTGTTATTCGCACCGCTCGCCGAGATCCTTGATGGACGTCACCTGGAACTGCGGCAGCGCGTTCTTGGTCTCGGTCTTCTCCTTGATCTCCGTATCCTTTGCGTCCTTACGGTCGACCTTGGTCCTCGTTTCAGTCTTGATGTCGCCCGCGGGGATCAGCATGCCGGTCACTTCGACCTTGCGGCCGACGTGTTCCTGCACCTTGACCTCACCTGGGACGATCGCGTACGACGTGCTCGTCTTGCTCTCGCCCGTCGCCAGATCCGTCGTCGTCGTTCGCGACACCGGCGTCACCTTGTCGAGCACGTACGATCTCGACTGCGTGCCGCCCTGGATGCATCCGATGTACGTCACCTTCTTGGCGTCGCCACCGGAGCTCTTGGTTTTCGATTTCACGGTGGTCTCCTGAGCGTGCGCCGCCACGGTGGCCACCAGCGCGAACGTGAGTGCCGGAATCAATCGGTTCATGGTCTACCTCCCCACGATCCGACGGGGTCGTGTGTTACTTACAGCTCTCACCGGTATCCCGGATCGAGGTCACGCGGAACTCGGGCGCCGCGTTCTTGGTCTCGGTGCGCGAGCGCGTCTTGGCGTCGTCACCGTCGCGTTCCGTTCGTGTCGTAGTCTCCGTCTTCGTGTCGCCACCTGGAACCAGCGTGCCGGTCACTTCGACCTTCTTGCCGACATGTGACTTCACCTCGACGGTGCCCGGTACCAGCGAGTACTGGGTGCTGGTTCTGCTTTCACCGGTCTGGAGATCGGTGGTCGTCGTTCGGCTCACGGGGACGACGTTATTGAGAATGTAAGTGGTGGACTCTGTACCGGTCTGGACACAACCCGTGTATGTCACCGTCTGGGGCTGGCCGCCTTCACTTCTCGTCTTCGACTTCACGGTCGTTTCCTGCGCGTTGACTGCGAAAGCAGTGGCGACGAGAGCGAACGTGAAGCACGAAATGAGTCGACTCATGTGTTCCTCCTCAAAGGTCTACTGTTGTGAGAGGAAGCTGCAGATCGACTGCCACTTTTCGAGTGGCCTCGACCGTACGCGCTGATGTCGTGAAGGGCGTGACGCTTACGGCATCAACCCCGGCCGCCTCGATCTCGTGCGGACGCGCTTACGGCAGGGCCGGTGGGATGTAAGACAGGGTGTAATTCAGGGCCCACACCAGGAACAGCACAACCGGGACGTGCACGGCGAACTGCAACATGGAGTAGCCGACGATGTCGCGCGCTTTGAGCCCGAGGATGCCAACCAGCGGCAGCATCCAGAACGGATGAATGAGGTTCGCGAGCGCCTCGGTGGCGTTGTACGTCTGCACGACCCATCCAAGATGCACTTGAAGCGTCTTTGCCGCTTCGAGCATGTAAGGCGCTTCGACCAGCCATTTGCCGCCAGCCGACGGAATGAACAGGCCGAGGAACGCGGAGTAGATGCCGACCATCACCGGGTAGGTGTGTTGAGTCGAAATCGCGACGAAGAAATGCGCGAGCGATGTCGCAAGACCCGACTCCGTCATCATTCGAACGATGCCGGCGTAGAGCGGGTACTGAATCAGCACGCCGCCGACCGGCGTAACGGCGGCAGCGATGGCCTGCACGAACGATCGCGGACGCCAGTGGAGCAGCAGGCCGACGATGAGGAAGAGAAAGACGTAGTGATTCAGCTCGAGGATGATCGACGGTCCGTTCGCGGTCACCTCTCGTGCGAGGTAGATGAAACCGGCGCCGCAGATGATGACGGTGAGCAGCGGGCTGTATTCAAGCCATTCGCCGGGTGTCTGGGCGCGTCCGATCTGCAGTGTTGCCGGTGCGTCGCTCACGCCCATTTCTTTCATGCCGCGAGCATCTGCGTCGGAAGGCGCCGAGAAGTAACACAGCGCCATCGAGATGACGATGAGCACGGCCGCGATCACGACGCTCTGCCAGAGGCCCAACGTCTGGCTGAGCGGGATCACTCCGCTGATCTTCTCGATCGAGTCGGGGAGCGAGGCCGGCGCGGCCATGATCAACGCGGCAGACGAGGAAAGGCCCAGCGCCCAGACGCTGCCGACGCCGAGATAGGCCGCCGCTCCAATGGCGCGATAGTCGGAGCCGCGGACCCGCCGTACGACTTCGCGGGCGAGCAGGCCGCTGAAGATCAAGCTGAAGCTCCACGACACCAGTGACGCCAGCATCGAGAACAAGCCGACGAATGCGGCAGCGCTGCGCCCGTTCTGGGGGATCTCGGCGATCTTCCTGACGACCGCATAGACCGGCGGGGCGGTGGCGACGGCGTAGCCGGTCACGATGATCATCGACATCTGCATCGTGAAGGCGACGAGATCCCAGAAGCCAGCGCCGAACCACTGAGCCGTCTGCGCGACGGAACTGCCCGCTGCCACGCTGGCCGCGAAGATGATCACGACCGCCGTCAGCGCCAGCGCGAACGCGTCGGGGAACCACCGTTCGAACCAGTCGGACAGGCGGATGCCGACGGTGGCAAGCGTCAAGCGGGTGGGCGTGTCCTTGGTCTGCTGCATCTTGCGTCGGCCTTTGTTTCCAAGGGATACTTGCAAGCTGTTTCGTCGATGAAACGGGCCACCTAAAGGTGGCCCCTGCAACGGTTTGGGCCACTTAACGGTGGCCCCCACGAAGAGCGCGCGCGGCCTGCATTATGGCAAACCTCGGATACGTCGGCCTCGGAGTCATGGGAGGCCGCATGGCGGACCGGCTCATGTCGAAGGGCCATACCGTCACAGGGAACAACCGCACCAAATCGAAAGCGCAGTGGCTGATCGATCGCGGCATGAAGTGGGGCGATTCGCCCCGCGCCGTCGCTGAGAACGCCGACATCGTGTTCTCGATGGTCACCGACTCGTCGGCCCTCGAGTCGATTGCGTACGGGACGGACGGCATCGTCGCCGGGCTCGGTCCCGGCAAAGTGCTCATCGACATGAGCACGGTGAGCCCGGCGGCGAGCAAGGCGCTCGCTGAGAAAGTGCGCGCCAAGGGCGCCGACATGGTCGACTCGCCGGTGTCGGGCAGCGTCATCACGCTCGAGCAGGGCAAGCTGACGATGATGGTGGGCGGCCGTGCCGAGACCTTCGAGCAGATCAAGCCGCTGCTGCTCGACATCGGCCCGAAGGCGACACACGTTGGCGACAACGGCCTGGCGGTCTCGATGAAGATCGCCACCAACCTGAGCCTCGTCGTTCAGATGCTCGCGTTCTCGGAAGCGGTGCTGCTGGCCGAAAAGTCGGGCATTCCGCGCAAGACGGCGGTTGAAGTGCTCACCAACAGCGTCATCGCCTCGCCGATGGTGCAGTACCGTGGTCCGATGGTGATCAACCCGCCCGACGAGGCGTGGTTCGACATGCGGATGATGCAGAAGGACGTAACGCTGGCGCTCGAGATGGGACGCCGCGTCGGCGTGCCGCTGCCGACGACCGCTGTCGCGAACGAGTACCTCACCGCAGCCCGCGCAATGGGGCTGACCGAGAAAGACTTCGCGTCCATCTTCCAGGTGCTCGCGCAGATGTCAGGAGTCCCCGCATGACCATGGCGACCAATCAACTGGACAAGGCCCTCGGCGGCCTGGAGATCGGCAAGGACACGCTGCTGCGCCTCTATCGACAGATGGTGGCGATCCGGCTGTTCGAAGAGCGCGTCAACGATCTCTACACTCGCGCGCTGATGCCCGGTCTCGCCCACCTCTACATCGGCGAAGAGGCGATCGCCGTCGGCGTCTGTGAGGCGCTGCGGAAGGACGACTACATCACCAGTACGCATCGCGGCCACGGCCACTGCCTGGCGAAAGGCGCATCACCGCACTTGATGTTCGCCGAGCTGCTCGGCAAAGAGCAGGGCTACTGCAAGGGCAAGGGCGGATCGATGCACATCGCCGATCCCGCGACTGGCAACCTCGGCGCCAATGCGATCGTCGGTGGCAGCGCCGGGATCGCCACGGGCGCGGCCTATGCCTCGAAGTACCTGAAGCAGGGGCGGGTGGCCGTCTGCTTCTTCGGCGAGGGCGCGCTCGGACAAGGGCTGCTCTACGAGGAGTTCAACCTGTCGCAGCTCTGGAAGCTGCCGGTGATCTTCGCGTGCGAGAACAACGGCTACAACGAGTACACCCATTTCTCGGAATCGACGGCTGGCGACGTCATCGCGCGGGCGCAGGCGTTCGGAATCGCGACCGAAACGATCGACGGTCAGAACGTCCGCGAGGTGTTCGGCGCCGCGTCGAAGTACGTCGAGCGGGCGCGCAAGGGCGAGGGGCCGGCGTTCCTGCAGTTCAAGACGTATCGTTATCACGGTCATCACGTCGGCGACATCGCCCGGGCGTACTACCGCCCGAAGGCGGAGGAGCAGGAGTGGGTGACGCAGCGCGATCCGATCACGCTCCACGGTGAATGGCTGATGACCAACGGCGTCGCCGACCGGCCTGCGCTCGACGCGATGCAGGAAGAGCTGATCAAAGAGATGGACGCGGCGGTCGAGTTCGCGACCAACGCCCCGTACCCAGATCCCGACAAGGTGGACCAGGACGTTTATGCCTGAAACAGCCACAGCCGTCCGCGAGTTGACGTTCGGCGAGGCGATCAAGGAAGCGATCGCCGAGGAGATGCGCCGCGACCCGAAGGTCGTCCTGATGGGAGAGGACGTCGCCGAAGCGGGCACGACCTTCAAGGTGCTGACCGGCCTGGTCGACGAATTCGGCAAGGACCGGATCATCGACACGCCGATTTCGGAAGCGGGCTTCAGCGGCCTCGGCGTCGGCGCCGCCATGACCGGGATGCGCCCGATCGTCGACATCATGTTCGGCGACTTCCTGATGATCATCATGGACCAGATCACGAACCAGGCGGCCAAGATCCACTACATGTCCGGCGGCAAGTGGAAGGTGCCGATCGTGTTTCGCGCGACGATGGGGGCGACCCGGCGATCGGCGGCGCAGCATTCGCAGTCACTGCACGCGTGGCCGAG
Source organism: Vicinamibacterales bacterium (assembly GCA_035649395.1). Lineage (GTDB taxonomy): Bacteria > Acidobacteriota > Vicinamibacteria > Vicinamibacterales > UBA2999 > Gp6-AA40. The sequence continues at coordinate 4,430 of DASRJR010000448.1, read as the reverse complement.
CCACATCCCCGGCCTGAAGGTCGTGGTGCCGTCGACGCCGTACGACGCCAAGGGCCTGTTCAAGGCGGCCGTGCGCGATGACAACCCCGTCGTCATCTTCGAGCACAAGATCAGCTACCGAAAAGTGAAGGGGCCCGTGCCTGACGAGGACTACGTCCTCCCGCTGGGCGTCGCCGACGTGAAGCGGCAGGGGACCGACATCACGCTCGTGGCGCTGAGCAGCATGGTGCAGGTTGCTCTCGGTGCGGCCAAGATGCTCGAGGAGATCGGCGTCAACGCCGAGGTCGTCGATCCGCGAACGACCTGGCCGCTCGACGAGAATACGCTGGTCGAGTCGGTCAAGAAGACCTCGCGATGCATCGTCATCGACGAGGGCTACTTCCGCTACGGCGTCACGGGCGAGATTGCGTCGATGATCCAGGAGCAGGCGTTCTATGACCTCGACGGTCCGGTCCGCCGCATGGGCGCGATGCATGTGCCGATTCCGTTCTCGCCGCCGCTCGAAGACGTGACCGTGCCGAGCGAGAAACAGGTCTTCGAGCTCGCCCGTCAGATGTGCAATCGATAGTCAGTCCGCCTGAAGGCGGACACTACAGACGTAGTGTCCGGCTTTAGCCGGACCGTGTAGCGTCCGGCTTTAGCCGGACCGGGAGAACGAACGTGGCAATCAAAACCTACGGCACGATGGCGGTGGATTGGGAGCGGCGCATCGACTTCGATCGGCTGCGCCGTGAGCGGCTCGATCGGATCAAGAGCCTGCTGGCCAAGTCGGATCTGGGGTCGGTCCTCTGCTTCGACATGAACAACGTGCGGTATATCACCTCGACCCACATCGGCACATGGGCGCAGGACAAGATCAGCCGCTTCACGCTGCTGCCGCAGGGCGACGAGCCGATTCTGTGGGACTTCGGCTCTGCCGCTCGTCACCATCAGCTCAATTGCGACTGGCTGGGCGAGCGCTCGCGTGCGGGCATCCCTTTGATGCGCGGCGCGATGACGCCCGAGATGGGCCGTTCGGAAGAGGTGGCGCGCAAGATTCGTGTCGAGCTCGAGAAGCGCAATCTCCACGAGGAGCCGGTCGGCGTCGACGTCGTCGAGCCACCGATCCTGTTCGCGTTGCAGAAAGAAGGGCTGAAGATCGTCGATGGCCAGCAGCTGATGTCGAACGCGCGCGAGATCAAGACCGTCGACGAGATCTCGCTGCTCACGCATTCAGCGGCGATGGTGGATGCCGCCTACTACGAGCTCTATCGCGCGATGAAGCCGGGCATGCGTGAGAACGACGCCGTCGCGCTGGTGGCAAAGGTGCTCTACGAGGCGGGCTCGGAGTATGTCGAGGGCGTCAATGCCATCTCGGCCGAGCGCGCCAGCCCGCATCCGCACGTGTTCTCGGATCGGATGATGCGGCCGGGCGACCCGGTATTCTACGACATCCTCCACTCGTACATGGGATATCGCACGTGCTACTACCGCTGCTTCGCGATTAGCTCGGCGTCGCACCAGTTGGTGGATGCCTACAAGCGATGCCGCGACTACCTGGACGCGTCGATCGAGTTGATTCGTCCCGGCCGTTCGACGGCGGAAGTCGCATCGGTGTGGCCGAAGGCGACCGAGTTCGGCTTCCCCGACGAAGAAGCTGCGTTCGCGCTCCAGATGGGACACGGCATCGGCCTCGCCATCTGGGAGAAGCCGATGATCAGCCGCCTGGTCTCGCTCGATCATCCGCACGAGATCAAGCCGGGCATGGTGTTCGCCCTCGAGACGTTCTGGCCGACCAAGGATGGCACCAGCGCGGCGCGCATCGAGGAAGAGATCGTGGTCACGCCGACTGGACACGAGGTGATCACCCGCTTCCCGGCCGAAGAGCTGCTCGTCGCCGGCGCACCGTTTGTCACTGTCGGAGGCACGCTGCCGATCGTGCGCGAGACCGAGGCGCCGCCGAATGCTGAAGTGGCGAAGATGGTCGCGGCCGCAGCCAAGGCGGAAGGCGAAAAAGTCGGGGCTGGTCGCTGATGGCAGTAAGCGTCGTGATGCCTGCGCTCGAAATGGCGCAGGAGACCGGGAAGCTGGTCTCGTGGAAGAAGAAGGAAGGAGACCCGGTCGCCAAGGGCGAGATGCTGCTCGAGGTGGAGACCGACAAGGCGGTCGTCGAGATCGAGGCTGCTGGCGATGGCGTCCTGTCCGGTGTCACCGCGAAGGAAGGCGACGTCGTTCCCGTCGGTCAGACAATCGCGTGGTTGTTGAAGCCCGGGGAGGCGCTCCCGACGGGCGGTCCACAGGTGCAGACCGGACGCAAGATGGACTCGGCGCCCGCGGCGGCAGCTGCAGCCGCGCCGCCCGCGACTGCCGATCCGGCGTCTGTCGCCGGTGCGCGCATCTCGCCGAAGGCGCGCCGCCTCGCGCGTGAGCACGGCGTCGACATCACGAGGCTGCGGGGCTCGGGTCCGGGCGGAGAGATTCTCGCGGACGACATCCTGAAGGCAGCGAGTGGGGTAGCCCCATCAACCCCGCCTGCGCAGCAGGCCCCACCGGCCGCAAGGCCGGCCCCACCCGCCGGAGGCGGGCCCCAACCTGGCGCGGTCACCTCCATCGGCCGCATCATGGCCGAGCGGACGACGCAGAGTTGGACCACCGTTCCGCATTTCTTCGTCGCCCGTGACGTCGACGCGACGGCGTTGAACGCGACGCGCGAGCGGCTGATTCCGGCAATCGAGAAGTCGCACGGCGTCAAGGTCACGCATACCGATCTGATCGTCGCGGCGGTGTCGCGCGCGCTGCGGCAGCATCCGCGCATGAACGGCAGCTGGGCCAACGGATCGATCACGATTCACGACGACGTGAACGTGGCGCTTGCGATGGCGGTCGAAGATGCCGTCGTCGCGGCGGTGATCAAGAACTCGGATCGCATCGGCCTGGGCGACATCGCGAAGCGGCGCAAAGAACTGTCCGAGCGGGCGCGGGCCAACAAGCTGCAGCCGGCCGACATCACCGGCGCGACGTTCACGATCAGCAATCTCGGCATGTTCGCCGTCGATGCGTTCACGGCCATCATCGTGCCGCCGCAGGCGGGGATCCTGGCCGTCGGCGCGATCGGCGAGCGCGTCGTCGCCGCCGGCGGCATGATCGGTGTGAAGCCGATGGTGACGCTGACGCTCTCCTCCGACCACCGCGTCGTCGACGGCGTCCGCGCCGCGCAGTTCCTGACCGACGTCGTCGCCGCGCTGAGTGAGCCCGACAAGTGGGCACGATGACGGGGCCTGCCCCAGGCCTGGCCAAAGCCTGCCCCAGCCTTCCCTAGGCCTGGCCTAAGCCTGCGCCCCAGGCCCTGACCTAACCGTCGATCGTTCGACGGGACGCAAACCGCAGCGATCTTTGGATTTCGTTTTCTGCAACGTCGGGAGCGCTTTTGTCTGAAAGCGGCCCAAAAAACTGAGCGGCCGGGGCGGACACGATTCATGCAACGCGTGTCTGCCATGGCACGCCCACGTCGCATCCAGATCGCCGATCTGACCCAGCACGTCATCAACCGCGGAAACAACCGCTCTGACATCTTTCGCGCCGACGAGGACTACCTGTTCTTTCTCGTCGCCCTCCGCGACGCAGCGGTCCGCTATCAGCTAGAGGTTCATGCGTACGCATTGATGACGAACCACTTTCACCTCATGGCCACTCCACGTGTGGCAACGGGACTCTCAGCCGCGATGCACGCCCTCGGCACGAAATACGTCTTGTACTTCAATCGACGATATGCGCGGACTGGCGGGCTGTTCGAGGGGCCGTTCAAGTCCAGCGTGATCGACACAGACACGTATTGGTTCACCTGCATGCGATACGTCGAGCTCAATCCAGTCCGAGCGGGGCTGGTGTCCGAGCCTGCCGACTATCGTTGGTCAAGCTATCGCTCGAATGCCTTAGGTGTCCACGATCGGCTGATTGCTCCGCATTCTCTGTACGTATCCCTCGGCAAATCGGCATCGTGTCGCCAACAAAGTTGGCGCGGACAATGTTGCGAGGCGATCACACAGGAACAATTGTTCAAGCTTCGCGAGGCCACACGCTGTGGAGGCGTGCTCAGCGATGCATCGCAGCGATCGACGGAGCCTTAGCTCCAACCTGACGGCCGTCGGGCAAGGCCTGGCGTAGGGCAGGCGTAGGGCAGGCTTAGGGCAGGCCTGGTCCGACCCCGCTTCAGGCGCGCGCGACCGTCTTCTGATCGCGGCTCAGCACCATCCACACGGCGATGCCCACCGCCGGCATCAACGCGATGATCCAGAAGATCGCCTCCCACCGCTGGGTGTCCATCAGGTTCGATCGCGGCCCGATCGCCTGCAGCAGGATGAAGTTCACCAGCGACCACGAGCCCGAGGCGATCCCCGACATCATCGCCGACTGCTCGCGCGGGAACGCGTACGAGCCGACCTTCAGCGCGA
>DASRJR010000447.1:0-7877 GCA_035649395.1 Vicinamibacterales bacterium | reverse complement strand
ACACCTACGGCCACCAACGTCAGCACGAGGCCCTTCAGTGGCTGTCGCAACCGGCTGACGAACGCGGGGTTCGCTCCCCAGAGCACGACCATCACCACCTGCATCGGGATGAGGCCGAGCATGTAGAACGACACCGGGCCGACGAACGTCCCGAAGTCGAAGAGTGAGATGAAGCCCAGCGCAATGGCAATGACGACCGCGCTGGAGACGATTCCGAGCGCCGGCTGCGCCATGGTCACTGCCCGCCTTTCAGTTCCTCGAACAGGATGTTGAAGTTGCCGCCGGGACCGCCGCGCCCGCCACCGAGGTTGTAGCCCTTGAACTTGTCGGGCAGCTTGAACTCCATCATCGCCTGCTCGGGCGACTTCCCCGCTTTCAGCGAGGCGCGGGCGTGGGCGACGAACAGGCGGTTGAACTCGCCGAAATCGACGAAGTCCTGCCAGGTCGTGGTGGCGGTGGTGTGGCCGTTGATGATGGTCGTGACGTTCCTGATGCCCTTGGCCGCTTTGGCGAGCGTGTCGGGGTACTGCAGGCCGCTGCCGCCGTTGTTCCGATCGATCCCCGGCTGCCCTTTGTTGGCGAACGCGTCGCCGCTGTGCATCACGCCGAGGCCGCGAAAGACGACGAAGGCATCACCGTTGGTGTGGGCCGGGCCGAAGTAGTAGAGGTCGATCGCGTCCTTGCCCGTCAAGACCGTCATCTTCGTCTTGAACGTCTTGTCCGGCAGGCCGTTCTGACCGGACGCCTCTTGAAAGACGTCCATCCGCTTCATGTTTGCCGCGGTGTTTTCCTGCACCACGATCTCGACGTTGGCGGGAAAGAACATGTTGCTGCCGGTGTGATCGCCGTGGGTGTGGGTATTGACGATCATCGTGACCGGCTTGTCGGTGACCGACTTCACCTGATCGAGGATGGCCTGGCCCTGGTTGGCGACTTTGGTATCGACCAGGACGACGCCCTTCTCGGCCACATAGACGGCGGTGTTTCCGCCTTCTCCCTGGACCATGTAGAGGTTGTCTTTGACCTTCTCGATCTTCTGGATCGGCGGGAACGCAAATCCGCCGCCGCCGCGCCCCTGCGCACCACCGGCACGCCCCTGCCCCTGGGCGCTCAACACCGCGGCCGTCACGACGCCAGTCAGCACGATGACCCCGAGCACGATGGTGCGTCGCATTGTTTCGTCTCCTGTTTGTAGTCCGGTGATCTGTCGTCCGCCTTCGCCCTTCGGGCTGCGGCGAGACAGTTTGCGAAGTGGGCTATCGCTCACTTCGCAAACTGCATCTTGTCGGACATGCCGTCTTCCCACGAGCTCCAGCCCGACGTCATGCCGTAAGGGGCGCGCTCGAGGATCGCTTCGATCTCGTGCAGCAGTCCCTTCTCGACCTTGAACAGCTCGGCGATCTCCCACGTCCACGGCACCGTCGGGCCCGCGGTGACGTCGCGGCCATCCGGCGTCTTGAAGCGTCTCGATGCGCCGGCATCGTGATCGAAGAACGCAAACGCGACGACGAGACCGCGCTCTTCATCGACGGCCACATAGCGCCGATCACGGATGCGGCTGACGAAGTGCAGCAGCCCCGATTCGAACTGTTCGCGGCAGCTCCACATCGCCGAGTAGTTCGTCGAGGTTTTGGGATCGGGCCTGACGGTGACGCCACCCCGTCCCGTCGGTGCGTTGGTCGTCTTGCCGCCGTTCTCGAGACGATCGCAATCCTCGGCGAAGGGGTACTTGCCCTTGCCGTCATTCAGCTGCATGCCGCTGAAGTACATATTGGCGACACGCACGAGCTCGGCGCGCGAGACGCGGTCGGCCATGGGTGTCGGCCGCAACAACGCTTCGCGCGGCTTTCCGATCGCTTCGAGGTTCTTCGCGCCGTTCTCGCTGTGCGCGATCAGCGTTTCGATCTCGCTGATGCGCCGGTTGTCGACCTTCAGCCGCACCGCGATGATCATCGGCGCACCCGCCTCGCGCATCGTCGTGAACGTGACGATCTGCCCGGCGGTCACGTCGGCGATATGCAGCGTGTAGGTGCCACGCCCGGTCACAGAATTCCAGAAGGCGTCGCCGAGCTGAAGGCGCTGTCCGTTCTCGGTGTATTTCACGTTGCCGGCGAGCGGCAGCTGCTTCGGATCCTTGGCGACGAGCGCACCGAGATACTGCTCGGCAACGGCTTCGAGGCACGCGCGATCGCAACGGCCTTGAGCCAGGGCCGGCCGGGCCACGAGGAGCGGCCCCACCACGAGAACCACCAGCAGCACGATGGCGCGAGTCGTCATCAGACTCCTGAGACGGAGAACTGCTTCTTCAGCCCCTGCCAATGGGTGTAGTAGTCGCGCTCCAGCAGATCCGTTTCCAGCGCGAACTTCGTCGGGCGGATCGGCAGCTGCGTCTCGAACAGGAAGACCAGGGTGTTATCGAGATACTGCGGTTTCAACTCGGCCTCGCGGCCGCGCTGATACGCCGCCGCATCCGGGCCGTGCCCCGACATGCAGTTGTGCAGGCTGGCGCTCCCCGGTCCGAAGCCGTCCGCCTTGCCGATGTACTCACCCGCGATCAGCCCGAGGAACTCACTCGCGACGTTGCGATGAAACGGCGGCGGACGGAACGTGTGCTCGGCCACCGTCCAGCGAGGCGGGAAGCATCCAAGCTCCACGTTCGACGTACCGGGCACCGCCGTCGGCGACGCCAGCACGCAGTAGATCGATGGATCCGGATGATCGAATGTGACCGTGTTGATGCACTGAAACTTGTAGAGATCGTAGCGGAACGGCACGTAGTTGCCGCGCCACGCCACGATGTCGAGCGGCGAGTGATCGATCTCGGCCTCCCACAGCCCGCCGCCGTACTTCGCCACGACGTGGAAGTCGCCCTCGCGATCCTCGTAGGAGGCGGCCGGCGCTTCGAAATCGCGCGCATTGGCGAGTCCGAACGTACCGATGGGTCCAAGATCGGGCAGCCGCATGTGCTGACCGTAGTTCTCGAGAATGTAGCCGCGCGCGCCGCTATCTGGCACCTCGACGCGGAACTTGATGCCGCGAGGGATCAAGCAGACGTGCCCTTGGGGCACGTCGAGGATCCCGAGCTCGGTGTGCACCGCGAGCGCACCCTGCTGCGGAACGATCAGGAGCTCGCCGTCGGCGTCATAGAAGAAGCGATCGCGCATCGAGCGGTTCGCCGCATAGACATGGATCGCCGCGCCCGATTGTGTCGCCGCATCGCCGTTGCCGCCCAGGGTGACGATGCCTTGCACGAAGTCGGTGGGCGCCGACGGAATCGGCAACGGCCGCCACCGGAGCTGGTTGGGCGTCGGCGGAACCTCGTTGAACGGTCCGCTACGGATGAGGCCGCCGTCGATCGGTTTGAACGGCTTGTGAACGGCGGACGGTCGAATCCGGTACGTCCAGGTGGAACGGCTCACGCCCCGCGGGGCCGTGAACGCTGTGCCGTTCAGCTCCTCGACGTACAACCCGAAGGGCGGCTTCTGCGGCGTGTTTTGATCGCGCGGTAGGGCACCTGCCAGCGCTTCCGACGCGAACTCGTTTCCGAAACCCGATTGATACTGACGCTCTGAGGACCCCATGGCGGTGTGTAGGCTATCCCCGCGGATTTGCGAGGTCAACACGCGCGAGAACCAATCATGAAATTCGGTTTGAGATCGCGAGCGGATCGACAATGGCTGAGATTGAAGTGCCCTGCGTGGGGAAAGGCGGCGCGGCACTTGCTAGAAATAACCGCGGGACGCGGGTTTCGCTGACAACCAAGCGGTTCGCGCAGAGAAGACTTCAGTAATTCTGGGTTTTGTCTCTCTCTTCGCAGACTGTGCGGCCGTCCTCCCCCCACCCCTCCGGGCGGCAGCGAAACCCAACGCGTCCCACATTAAGACCATAAGGCGGTACTCGACTGACGATGGCGAAGGCGGGCCGTACGGTCGTCCGGATGTTCACATGTGACCAGGACACCGTCCGGTGGGAAACCAGAATTGCCGAGCCTCACGGTCTCGAGTTGAAGGTGTTCGGGCCGGGAGCTCTTCGGCGGGAATACTCCTTCGCCGACGCGCTGTCGCTCACCGAGTACCAGGTGCAGTACGAGCAGGAACTGGTGTTGAGCGGTTACCGCCTGCTGCCTCACAGCGATCGACGCGCCGGATACGAGCGACGGCGCAGCCCTCGGAACACCGAGGATAGACGGCGCGCCTAAGCGCCGCACAAGTCGGCGTGTGCAGACCACGCCGCCAAGACGTCCCGGACGACGTGCTGGATAAATACGATGCTGCAGATCATTGCGAAGAACGACACTGCTTTCGGCCCGCTGACGCTGGCGCGACGTCACATCGAGACCGCGATCGCACACATCAACGATGTCGCGCAAACCCGCATCCCCCTCACGATGTCCGAGGTCGCCCCCGGCGTCGATGAGCTGCGGCTGATCGTGCGCGCCCTGGCCGACATTCGAGAAGCCCTGGTGTCGTCCGATCCGTCGCCCGAACCATCGTCGACGTAACCGCATTCCCCATGATCATGCGTGCCGCGGTCGGCGTCGTGTTGTTGGCGTCAGCCTCGGCGTGCGGGACATCTTCAGCGCCCGACTCGTTCATTCCTCCTGGCACGTGGGGCGGCGAACACGCCGCGCTCACCGTGACGGCGACCGACGCCACGATCGAATTCGACTGCGCCCATGGCGCACTGCCCGCACCGGTTGCACTCGCGGACGGCGCGTTCGACGTGATGGGCGACTACGTCCAAGAGCACGGCGGACCGATCCGCATCGATGACCCGGTGGTGCGGCAACCGGCGCGCTACAGCGGCAGCATCAACCGGCGCACGATGACGCTGCGCGTCCGATTGACTGAGTCGGCGCAGGACGTCGGTACTTTCACGCTCGCGCTTGGGACGAACGGCCGTGTCTTCAAGTGCCTCTGATGGAAGGGCCGCCTAAAGGCGGCCCCCACGTGGGCCCCCCACAGTCTCAGAACGAGAACGTCACGTTGAAGCGGACGAATCGCGGCGGCACGATGGTCGTCGGTTGCAGCCACGTCGCGCCGTTGTTCGACAGCGCGAAATTCGAGTCGAACGCGGTCGTGTCGTTGGTGTTGAACAGGTTGTAGAGGTCAGCGGCGAGGTCGACCCGCCGCGGCCCGAGGCGAAGGATCTTCGCGAACCGCATGTCCACTTGAGTGAGCCGCTCGCCGGGATAGAGGTCGCCGTTGGCGAGCAGGTTGATGGTCGTCGTGCCGTTGGCCAGCGAGCCGGCTGGCAAACGACCTCCCAGCAAATCCTGCACGGTCGGTTGACCCGCCACATAACTCGCTGATGTCGGCGAGTTCGGCAGAATGACGTTGGCGTTCAGCGATGCACCGTTCGTCGCCGACGCCCCGCCGGCGCCGCCGATGTTGTTTGGATTCAGCGATCGGAATTGGGCACTGACGAGCACCTCTATCTTCGGTATCGTGTAAGCCGCAAGCCCCCTCAGGGACGTCATGACAGGCTCCGTCACATGGCACTGCCTGGCCATGACTAGAGGCGACGCACCCGTGCCTTGTCCCAGAATCGTCTCGGGAAGGTTCTTGCTGGTCTCACACGTATCTCGAACACCACGGCCTGTGCTCGTGCCGCCTTGGAACGTCACACCGTTGCGAAGACGAGCGTTCAACGAGACGTTCACGCCATGCCAGTACTGCGTACGTGCGGGGCCGAAGTCTGTCTCGAACGTCCGATAGGTCTCGGCGCCAATCGCCGCGAGACGCGAGTACACCGTGACCGGATAACCGCCGCCGCCGGGCAATCCTGAATGCCTCGGCGCTGTGTACGTGAACGCCGTGTAGTCAGACGGCCCGACCAGCCGGTTGTCGTCGACGAAGAAGTTCTGGAACCAGCGGCGGTTGTAACTGACGTCGACCGACAGCCGCGGGAGGAGCTCGTGCTGAACCGACGCGCCGAGCTGCCAGTCGCCGGGACGCACGCCCCACCCCTCGAGAATGTCGGGGTTGATGATCGTCAGGTTTGGATTGGCATTGCCGAAGTTCGCGTTGTCACCGGTCAGCGCCGCGCACTGATCACCGCCGGTTGCTCGGTTGTCCTGCAGCGCCGGGTTCCTCAGATCGCAATCGACGACGTAGTTGCCGTTGTCGATCCATCCGCGCGTCGGGGTCAGCACGTTCCTCTGAATGCGTGCGGCCGGGTTGTTGGCGGTGTAGTTCTCGTCGTTCGTGGCGTTCTGCAGGTACCTGCCGATGTTGGCCCTGAGCGCCGTCTTGCCGTTACCGAAGATGTCCCATGCGCCGCCGACCCGCGGCGTGATGTCGTTGTACCCAGCGACGCTGACGGTGCGGGGGAAGGAGATGGGCGCCGGGTTGAATCGCGAGATCTCCGTCGTGCCGTTGTGGTCAGCCGGGGCCCAGCTCGATGCGCGGTCGTAGCGGACCGCCCCCTGCAGCGTGACGCGTCCTCTCGTCCATTGATCCTGAACGAAGAGCGCCGTCGTCGCGGTGCGGTCGTTCTGCTCCCACCTCGATGCCAGCGTGTAGCTGAGACCATTCAGCGCGCGGTTGTTCATGGTGTACCGCAGCAGCGTCGTGTTGGCGTCTCTGCCGAGCAGCGAACGCTGATACGAACCCTGATAGCCAACCTTCATGTTGTGCGCACCCGTCACGTACGACATCGACGCGCGCCAGTTGTTCGGATTCGCGTCGTTGTTCGCCCACCCGAAGCCGAGTGGATCGAACGCGCCGCGATACGTGAAGTTCGCGCGATGACCATCGATGGCCTGCGATTCGGTGACCGGGATGACACTCGTCAGCGAGTCTGGCGGCGCGATGCCGAACCCGGCCCAGAGGTACTGGAAACGCGAGAAGCCGGCCTCGAGTAGCACGCGGCTCGACAACGGCGACGTCCAGGTGGCCTGGGTCACGTTGTACGGGAAATCGTGGTAGCCCGGCCAGGTCTCGGGCGACGCCGTGAGCGTGCCGACGCCGATCCAGTTCCCTCCGCGTACCCGGCAACCCTCGCCGCTCGAGGAAATCGTCGAGCCGGAGCAGCGGTGCTGATACTCGTGCGAGAAGGAGACGCGGTTCCGAGGGCTCACCTGGCCGGTCAGCTTGATCTGGAAGATATCGCGGCGGTTGGCACTGCGCCCTTCAACGGACGTGTCCTGAGCGTAGTCCCAGTGGCTCACGTCACCGGCAAAGCGGTTTGCGAACAGGCCCTCGGTAAACGTCGCGCTCCCGAAGTCGCGGCCCGCGCCGAAGAACCACAACCGATCGCGCTTGAGGGGACCACCGAGCGAGCCGCTCGCGTCGTATTGGTTGAGCAAGGCCGGAGGCCGCGTCAGACCGATGCCGCGCAGGTAGTCGTCGATGTTGTCCGATCGTAAGCCATTCCCCGTGCCGCTATAGAACGCGCTTCCGCTGAACGTGTTGCCGCCCGCGCGCGGGATGAGGTTGACACTCGGCCCGCCAGCCTCGGCTTCACCCAGACCGCCCGACACGAGGACCTGCATCTCCTCCGTGTTCGCGACGTCGTAGATGAACGTCGATACGCCGCCACCGTTGAAGGAGGCCGCCACCGGCATCCCGTTGATCAACATACGCCCTTCGTTCGCGCGACCTCCGTTCGCCGTGAAGAACGTCATGAATGGTTCTGTCAACGCGCCCCGAGAAGTGTTGTCGGTCACGATGCCCGGAATCGCTGCCAGCAGCGCGCCGTAGGTGCGCGTCACAGGAGCCGTGGCCAGCGTTTCTGCGTTGATCACCATCTCGCGCCGTGTCGACTGCGTATCGACGATCGGCGTTTCACCGGTCACCGTGATGGTTTCCTGTACCGCGCCGACCCGGAGGTCGGCATTGATGGTCGTCACGCCCGATCCGGTCAGCTCGACACCT
>DASRJR010000446.1:0-12103 GCA_035649395.1 Vicinamibacterales bacterium | reverse complement strand
GTGCCCACGCGCAGGTCCCAGTCGCGTGCGTTCTTGCTGCCACCCTTTGGTGCGGTGATGGAGGCGCTGATAGTGTCCGACGTGACGGTGATGACTTGAATCGTCGGGGCGGGGCCGGACCCATTCTCCAAGGCAACAGCTATGCCCTGAACGAAACCAGACCCCGAAATCGTGACCGGCAACGTCTCCCCCGGTTTGATGACGTTTGGATCCAGTCCGTCGATTGTGACGGTGCCACCACCAGGTGGAGGTGGAGGAGGTGCACCACTACACGCGCCCACTTCCTCAACGGTGAGCGCACTCGGTTTGATGTGCAGCCGAACGCACGACACGTTATCCGTCTCGTCGATCTCCTGGAGACGGTTGTTCGGATCCACGATGATCGTCAGGTCGTAGTCCGCCTCAGGCAGGCCGCTGAGGTCGAACGACTGCCCCGGCAGTGATGCGCCGTACGTGTCACCCCAGCCGACCGATATGCCCTGCATGTCTCCGGCGCAGGAGGTGTAGAAGGCCGCTGGTGGTGTGCCGGGCGCCGAAGGATCGACATGTGACGTATCGATCACGCAAAAGCTGGTCTTCGAACTCGCTTGCTCGGACCCCGGGGCTGCGTCGGAGGCTCGCAGTTCGTAGCGAGCGAAGTCGTTAAAGTGAAAGTGGTTATGGGACGGATGATAGGTGAACGTACCCGCCTTGAAATCCTGAGAGGTGCCGTCACTGTAGTAGATCCGCTGATAGACGTCCTGACCCCTCGACTTCGACGCCGTTCCAGCCCTGAGCTCGAGTGGGCCGATACCGTTGTTCCAGTTCGTGGCAGCGAAACGTAAGAGCGTGTGCCCAGTTCCGGCGTCCACGACGACGCTCAGGTCTGAGGCCGGTAGCGTGCGGAGGTTTGGCAGCAGTGCCGTCGAGCCTTGAGCGTACGCGACGGGTGCATTGGACAGGGCAAACGCGGTGAAACCGCACACGAATGCCCACACAGATCGTGTCTTCATGGCGGCCGACGCGAGCAACATTCTTACCAGATGGGTGGGCGAGGTAGCACCAGACAATCGCAGTTACGGGCCGTTTTGGGCGGCGGAAGGACGCTTCCGAGGAGTCTTTAGGTCGCCGCGGTGGCGGCTTTGATTCACTGGGAACCCGTCAGTAGACATCCATCACCAGGCGAAACGCCGCGGAATCCAACGGGCGGACCGGAATGCGTGGCGCCTGTGGCGCGAGGAGAGTGTCGTCGGACCGCGCGGTGACTTCGAGGCGGCCGCCTCGCGGGAGGGCAACCGGCTCGTTGAACCAGTAGCGACGCGCCCACCCGGACCGTACCCGCATCGCGACGAGAGTGTCGCGAGTACCGTTGGGGCTGACCAACGCGACCTTCAGGCTAACGCCCGAAAGAGTGATATCGGGGTAGATGGAGAGCGCTGTCATGTCGCGATCGATCGCATGCTCGAACGCGTGCGGGCCCTTTTCCGATCCCAGTGACCCGCGTGCATCCGGCGGCGCCAGCACGAGCGGCTGCACGGTTCGCGGTCCGGTCGCGAAGTAGACGCCAATCGTGCTCGCGTCGCTGATGGCGCGCTGCGCGTCTCGCCAGGTTTTCTTGTAGTGCACTCGCGCAACGAGCGTCGCTGAAGGCGGCAGACGGAAGCCGGTATTCGATTCGAGCGCGATCGGCTCGTCTCCTGGCTGCCATAACGCCAGGACCTGTTCGGTCGGCTCCCGTAACGATGAGGTTGTCATCGCCGTGATCGTGGCGCTGCGAACGACAGTCGAAGTGCCTGGCTTCAGATCGACCGCGCGAATCCACCGCTCTTCCGACAGGCCGAGCGGAACCTTGAACTCTTTCACGTCCTCAACTTGCGATTCGGAAAGGGTCACCTCCGGCAGTCGAAGCACGCGATCGGGCGTTCCGAGCCTCCAGACCGCATCAGCTCGAACCGGCGCTGGTGCGGAGGTGTCGCCGACGGGTGTGCCGCCGGTCGCCCACGTCAGAAGGACATCGAGCTCGTGCGGGGTCAGCGCGCTCGAATTGCGGATGCGTCCCGAGAGGCTGTCGATCTGCCACGGCGGCATGTGTCCGGCGAGCAATTCCTGACGGATTGATTCGGCCCACGGCACCGCGTCGGCATGCGTCAGCAGGGACATCGGCGCGATACCGCCCTCGACATGGCAGGCGCCGCACCTCGCGCGGAGGATCGGAAACGCATCGGCGTTGTAGGTGTATCGCGAGGTGATTGGGTTGTGCGCCGTCAGGCGGGTCGATCCCACTACTAACGAACTGAGGACCGCTCCAAGCACGATCGCTCGACAGGTCCGGAGGCGCACGTGTTACCGCTCCGCGAACGCCGAGGCGAGGTCCTTGCCTGCCGCCGCGAAAACCTGATACGCGGCTTCGATTTGAAGACGATTGCCGACATCGGCATACGCATCGAGCAGCCAGGCCGCCCGCACGAAGTCGCGCAAGGCGGGCGCTGCGATCTCGCGTTGCGCCGGTGACAAGTGGCTCAGATGCGGTTGGAGTGCCAGTGCGACCTCCTTCGCCTGGAACGCGGGCACCCACACCGCGGAGAACTCGCCGCGCTCGATCAACGCTGCGACTTCAGTGGACCGGCTTCGCAACAGATCCACCATGCCCTGCATCGAGGTGGGGATCGTCTGGGTGGACGGATCGGCGAGCACCGCCGTGTCGACTGCCAGGTCCGGCTCGTCCTTGTTGACCGGTATCGCGCGCGCGGGCTCGACGTCAGCCGGCGGCGCAGTCGGCACATTCGTTCGCCGCGACTCACGCGGTTGGACGACACTGGCCGATGGAGCGGGATCCTTGGTCGTTTGCGTGAAGGTGAAATCGAATCGATGCTCGTCGGTGCGGTCGTCGAACGTCACCTTCGCCGTGACGTCGAGCGGAAACGTCACCTGATCGAGACGAGCTTCGAGATACTCTGCGTTGCGAACGAGGCGAAGCGTGAACGCGGCACGCTCCGTCGTCGTACGCGTCCGCGGATCGAAGGTCTCCTTCGTGACCACACGCCCGCGGATCTTCTTCAAGCGGTCCGCGCTCAACGGCCGCGCGTAGTCGTCGTAAATGTACATCCTGAACACGCGCTCGCGCGGATAGGTCCCTTCCAGGTGATGCCAGTTGTCGGACGCCATGAAGAATTGGCCACCATGCTGAGGATTGTGATTGCCGTGCGGCCGAAGCGTGCGCCGCATCACCATCGGCGTCCCGTCGCTGCACGTCCCGGGCTCCAGCCGCTCGACGGCAGCATCGTCGCGGCACGTCCACCCGACCGAGACGGTCACGCGGTTCAAGGGGCGTCGGCACACCGGGCAGGTGCCGGGCGAGGACTCGACGACGGCATTGTGAATCGGGCACGTCCACGCGCTGTCGAGCCGGACGGGAACGAGCGCCATCTTGCAGAACGGACACGACCCCGGGCGCGACTCGACCACGTCGGGATGGTGGACACAGGTGAATGACACCGGAGGGAGGGAGCGCTGACCAGGCGAATCGCCACGCTGCGCGGCGACAGCGGCGACGAACAGAACGACGCATCCGATGACGGCTGCTGCGCGCATCGCAGTCGCGAGATCCCGACGACGAGTGTACCAGAGAGCGTTCCCGCGCGGGCCGCGTCAGATTGTGAAGAGCGGGCCCTCCAGCCACCTGTTATTCTTTCGTCGGGGGTGTGAATGAGCCGTGGGAGGGTGCTGACCGCAATCGTGGTCGTCGGGATTGCCGTTGCTGGGGCTGCTGCGCAACAGGGCGGCGGCGGGCGCGGAGGCGGCTCGCGCATTCCGCCAACCGGCGCGATCGAGAAGGTCAAGGACAACCTCTATAAGATCGGCGGCGCTGGCTCGAATACCACGGTATTCATCACGGCGGAGGGCGTGGTCCTCGTCGACACCAAGCTGGCCAACAACGGCGAAGCCATCCTCAAGCAGGTGCAGACGGTCACCGATAAACCGGTGACGATGCTCATCAACACGCACGTGCATCCGGACCATAACGGCAGCAACGACTACTTCAAAGCGGCCAGACCGACGATCGAGGTCGTGGCGCACGAGAACACGAAGAAATGGGTGGCGGCCAACCCGAAGGCCAACCCGGCGATGACGCCCGATCGCATCTTTTCCGACACGATGACACTGGGCCAGGGGAAGGACCGTATCGATCTCTACTACTTCGGCGCTGGCCACACGAACGGCGACGCCTTCATCGTGTTCCCCGCACTGCGGGCGATGTGCGTCGGCGACCTCATGGCGTGGAACATGGCCCCGCTGATCGATCCGCCGACGGGCGGCAGCGTCATCAAGTTGCCGGATACGCTCGAGAAAGCGGTGAAGGGGATCAAGAACGTCGACCTCGTCATCGAAGGCCACGGCAACGTGAATACGTGGCGAGGCTTCCGCGCCTACACAGAGTTCAACCGCGCGCTGCTGACGGCGGCGCAAGCGGCGTTGAAGCGCGGCGAGACGCCGGAACAGGCCCTCGCGGTGCTCGAGAAGAATCCGAAGCTCGCCGTGTTCCTCAAGGAAGAACTGCTGAAGGATCTCGAGTACGGCGGGACGCCGAAGTCGCGCGCGCTGATCAACCTGAACGTGGCGTTTCAGGAGCTGAAAGGCGAGCCGGTGACCACGAACTTCGGTCCGCCTCGCGGCGGGGCGCCGCCCGCACCAGCGAAGTGATTTGGCTCACGACAAGACGTAGGGGCCGCCTTCAGGCGGCCCTGACGAGGCCGGCTGAAGCCGGCCTCTACAGTGGATCTGAATGATGGCCAGTGCCGCGCTGCTGTTCGCGACGTTGATCGGGGTGTTCATCACCCCTGACGGCATCGTGGTCGGCTCCGATACCGCGCTCAGCGATCGGTCAGGCCAGGTCGCGAGTCAACAGAAGTACTGCGTCACGGGACCACGTTCGGTGGCCACGCTCCAGGGGTCGTATGTCCTGCAGGACACCGAGACGAAGGCGACGACAGAACTCTACGCGCGATTCAGGGAGCTCTGCGCCGAGTTCAGTGGCGCGACGTCCCAGATGCCGCTTCGCCGGCAAGCCGAGTACATCGCGGAGATGTTGAGAGCGGACCTCGTCTCGTTCCTCGGGCGGCTGCCGGCTGCCGAAGTGGTCCAGACCTATTCGTCGAGCCGTGTGGTGGCGAGGATCTCCGTCACCGGCTACGGCGACAACGGCCCCGAGAGCATCGTTGTCGGACTCGGAGTGGCCACCGACGCGGCGGCATCGAAGTGGGAAGCGCAGGTGCGTCCGCTGGCGCGCCTGACGTTTGCCGTGTGCGGAGTCAGGTTTCAAGGTCAGGACAGCGTGATGACCGTGCTGACCACCGACACCGGCGTTCGCATTGCTCCGGCGGAATTTCAGCAGCCGGACGTGGCCCGGCTGGCGGCGCTCTTGAAAGGCAACTGCTCGCAAACGTCGATTCAGTCGGCTCCGCCGATGTTCGTACAAGCCGTACGCCTCACGGCGACGTTGGGGCCGGGCTTTGGCATCCCGAAAGGCTCTGTCAGTGCGCCCATCGACGTCGTCGTGATTCCTCGCGAAGGATCGCTCTCCGTCACCCGCATCTCGTCCTGGTAGTCGTTTCCCTCCGAGGAGCCTTCGTCAGTTTTCAGTCGGCCGTTCCACGTGATCGATCACGTAATACTCGATTGGTGCACGCGCAGGCTCGAGGCGCAGCCCCAGCTGCTGGAGCGCCGCGAAAATCGATGGACCATCCGGATCGGGCTGAGGCTCGTCCGAATCTGGTCGCGGCGGCGCGGCGGTGCTCCATGGCGGCACCTCGATATCGAATCGGCCAGAGATGCCGGTGCGATCTACGATGGGCCGATCCATGAAGTTCGTCAGCCCCTGAGCGAGCGACGACAGTGGAGCGGAACTCAGTCGGAACCCTCGGGCAGGCCCCCCTCCTTGAAGCCCGCATGGCCCGATATTCGCCGCAATTTCATCGACGGTTTTCAGCGAACAGTCTTTGACGGCAGGCATGAGCTTGTGGCCCTTCGGGCCTGCGACGAGCGCGTAGATCGGGCTGTCGCGCGTCTCGACGTGAATCGCCAGCTTGAATCGCTCGGCTAACAACGTCTTCAGCATCTCTCGCAGGATGGGGCCTTCCGCGAGGAACGTCTGTTCGAGTGTGGCGCCTTTGGGCGGTAGCGCGCCGGCGCCCGCTCGGGCGTCAATCGCGAATCGCTCGTTGAGCAGGTCCGATTCGCCTTCGAGGTTTCTCAACTGAATGTTGTAGGCCCTGGTGATGACGAACCGCAGCGGTACTGCGGTTCCACGAACGGTGCCACCCGGAAGGAAGACAAGGGCAGCTGCCATGCCACCGACATTGCGGTTCTCCGGCGCTGCCGGTTTGATGGAGGCGACCTCGAATCGTCGACGCTCGGGCTGTGCATGGACGCTCGCAAACGTGATCGACACGAGCGCCCCCGCGATCGCGGCGATGCCGAACGCTGCAGAGCGCCGCGGCTCGTGGCCCCCGACACCGAGCAGACGTCGCACTCGCTCGCGGAGAGATCCACCGGACGCGCTCATTGCCATCTCGGGGTTCTGCTGCCGAGCCATCGTGACCAGCGCACGCGCGTACGCGGTGGGGTTCCCGCAAACCCTGACCGCTTCATCGTCGCAGCACAACTCGCGCTCGACCCGCAGCCGCTTCGAGACCCACCACACGGCAGGGTGATAGAAGAGCAGTGTCTCGGCGACCATCTGCATGATGTTGACGAGATAGTCGTGTCGACGAATGTGCGCCAGCTCGTGAGCCAGCACCGCGTCGAGCTGCGCCGTGGTCAGCCCCATCGCCGTGGCCGGCGGCAGCAGGATGAGCGGACGCAGCCAGCCGATCGCACTCGGGCCGTCGGCCCGGACGGACGTGACGAGTTGCACCGGCCGATGAATGCCCATGCGCGCGGCCAGATGCGACAGGCGCTCACGGAGTTGGTCGTCCGCGCACTGGCCGCTTCGCCGCAGCGCGCGGACTTCAACGCTCCCGGCGATGAGACGCAGCGACAGCAGCAGCACTCCGAAGGTCCAGATCGGCAGAATCCAGGGCTGAAGCCTCGTCGCGCTGAGAGCGGAGCCGTGCCGTGGGTCGAACATCGTGCCGGGGCGAACTTCGTTGCCTTGGACGACGGAGAACTCGACTCCTGTCCAACCCGCCGGGCGGTTAGTCTCGGCGCCGTCGTAGCGGGATGCCGTCGTGACGACTGGCAGCGCAATGAGCGTCGCCAGCGCCATCGCGCTGAGCGTATACCGGACCTGCGCGGACCGTCGCCGCGACAGGTAGAGTCCGACTTGCAACGCCACGGCGATGAGCGTGCCCTGCCAGACGAAGTCGACGAGCGCAGACGTGAACGCGAGTTCGAAGGTCATACATCGCCTTTCTCGAAGCGGTCGAGCAGCGCCTCGAGCTCGTCCAGGTCCTTCCGCGACGGCTTCCGGGTGGACAACGCGTGCATGACCAGCGCTTTCACGGAGCCGCCGTAGGCACGGTCGATGAAGTCGCGCAGCAGGTGCTGCTGGGTCTTCTCCTGCTTGTGACGGGGCTTGTACACCTGCGGCCGGACGCGGTCGTCGCGCTCGAGCAGACCTTTGTCGGTCATGATCTGCATCAGCTTGAGCACCGTCGTATAGCCCGTCGGCTTGGCGGCGTCGAGCACCGATTGGACGGCGCGAACCGGCAAGGGCCCGCGCTCCCACAGTACGCGCAGGATTGCCAGCTCCGATTTCGTCGGACGCGGGGCCGCAGCCATGGCCGGGATCATTGACGAATTATTTCGTCATTGTCAACGAAAAAATTCGTCAATAGAGACGGCGGCGAAGCAGTTCGTAGCAGACGATGCCCGCGGCGGTGGCGACGTTCAGCGAGCGCTTCTGTCCGAGCATCGGGATGCGAATGACGCTGTGCACGGGAGCCGAGACGAGCGGTGACACGCCGTCGCGTTCGTGCCCGAAGACGAGGCACATCGGCCACACCGCCGTCCACTCGAACAGGTTGATCGCGTCCGGCGCGGTCTCCACCACGACGATGTGGTACCCCTCGGCGGCGAGCTGCTGGAGCGCCGCCGAGGCATCGGGCTGATACTCCCAGGTGACGCTGTGCTCGGCTCCAAGCGCCGTCTTCGCAATCGCGCGCTGCTGGCGGCCACCCTGATCGGGCCGAGGCGTGATGCCACAGAGCACGACGCGCTCGATTCCCGACGCATCGGCCGTGCGCAGGATCGATCCGGTGTTGTAGAGACTGCGGATGTTATCGAGCAGGACGACGACGCGATGCGACATTTGTAATGGGGTCGGGAGTCATTTTACGAAACTCGAAAAATGACTCCCGACCCCCTTACGGTTCTGAAATGATTCGCGGATGGCTGTTTTCGTTGTGGCGCATGGCGCCTGGTCCTCGGGTTGGGCGTGGCGAAAGATGCGCACGCTGATGCGTGACGCCGGACACGACTTCTTCACACCCAGCTACACCGGGCTCGGCGAGCGCCGGCACCTCGCGTCGCGTTCGGTCAACTTGTCGCTGCACATCGAAGACGTCGTGAACGTGCTCGAATTCGAGGACCTGCACCAGGTGGTTGTCGTCGGGCACAGCTTTGGCGGGATCGTCGCGACCGGCGTTGCGGACCGCGTGCGCGATCGCGTCGCCCGCATCATCTATCTGGACGCGTTCGTGCCGGAGAGTGGCCAGTCGCTGCTGGATCTGCTGCCACCCGATGCTCGCGACGCCACGAAGGCCGCCTGCCTCGCCGGGGACGGCTGGCGTGTGCCATCCCGGGATCTGCCGCCGGATACCCCGCAGGAGGAGCGCGCGTGGGCCGCGCCGCGACGCGTGGCCCACCCGATTGCCGCATTCGAGGAACCGCTCCGGCTGTCTGGTGTTCCGTTACCGCCGCGGGCTTACGTGTACTGTCAGCGCACCGATCCCGACGATCGCTTTGGACCGTTCGCTGCCCGTGCGCGTCGCGAAGGGTGGCCATACGCGGAAATCGACGCGAGCCACAATCCGCACATCACCGCACCGCAGGCGTTGTGCGCGCTGCTCGCCCGGTTGGTCCTAGGGCCTTAGTTAGTGCTTGGTTCTTGGTCCGTCCTCGGTCCTAAGTCTGTCCTTGGTTCCAAGTCCTTCGTCCAACCGGGAGCCGGACCGTGGACCAAGGACCAGGACGGACTAAGAACTCAAGCACCAAGGCCCAAGGACTACGAGCGTTTTCTAAACGTAAGTTGTATGCCGCCCTGGGCGCTGTTGGTCACGCCGTTGATGCTGGTGCCATCGGCGGCGAGCTCACCCGCATAGTTCCACGACTGCGTATTGGGGAACTCCCAGGACATCTGGCGTCCGTTGATCCGGAAATTGCGAAACGCCTGATTGACCGGCTGTTCCTTGGGTAGCGTCGTGCGAATCAGCTTGCCGATAACCGTGCCATCGGCGTTGGCGCTGAACTCCACCTCGATGTCGTAGTCGATCGTCGCGAGCCGTGGTCTGCCGACCCAGCGTCCGGCCAGCGACTTCGCGACATCCGGCGCCAGGCGGACAACCTGGTCCTTGGCATCGGTGGCCGGATTGGCCGGTTCGGCCTCCGGGTTCTGCCGCTCGTGACGCGATGTCGTGGTGTAGTTCGGGACGATCGAGTTCCCCTCGTGGCACGCGTACTCCCACCACTCGTACTTCGGGTCGTAGCGCATCGGATAGCGTACGGTGAACGGAGCGGTGAGAATCACCGGGTCCTCCGTCCTGATCTCGTAGAGGAACATGTCGTCGTTGAGGCGCGTGATCCGCTCCGTCGTCTTCATCTGGTCGCTCTGCGGGAAGCGGTTGCCCGCCGGTGAACCGACGACGGCCAGGTTGATCAACGGCGCGTGGCCGCCCTTGTAGTTGGTGGTTTCGACGACGAGCGTATTGCCCTCCCAGCGGCCGCGCGACTCGCCCATGTACTCTTTGTGCGGCGTCTTCAGCGGCGGCCGCCCATCGGTGTAGATCACGCGCGCGTCGTGAATCATCTCGAGGTCGAACACGACCACGCCGGGTGCCTGCCAGATCTTGAAGCCGCCGTTATAGCGATACGGCATCATCGACGAGGGCATGCCGCGAGTCGTGCAGCGGTCCCAGCTGTCGAAGTCCTCGGGTGAGTCGTAGGACGGCGACTCGCCGGGCAGCGACCACCCGCTGCGCATCGCAAGCGCACGTTTTTTGCCTTCTGCTGTCAGCGCCGGAAGCAAACCATTTGGCGGATCGACGATGAGCGTCGTCTGCCGCTGTGGCGTCGCCAGATCGGTGACGCCCGCGAGCAACGCGCGGCCGAACTCGCCCTTCTCGAGCAGTTGCTTGCCGAGGTCGCCGCGGCCGGCTGCCTGCGCGATACGCTGCTTGTACTCCTCTTCGGTCCACCACGCCTTGTTCATGTCGCACGGCGGGCCGCCGAACCGCACCGCGTTGGCACACCGCTCGAGCGGGATGCCGGCGGCCTGCATCATGTTCAACGTGGCCTGGATGTCTGGTTCACCCCACGGCGTCTTCGGGTGCACCCATCCTTTTGGCGTCTCGATGAAGTGATTGATCTCGCCCGCGGGCCCGCGAATCGAGTCGTTGATTTGGGCGTACGTCGTCGTGACGAAGATCGCGGCTGCGACGCTGCCGATGAGCACATTCCTCATCGTCTCTTTGATCCGCTGCATGGTCGCTCCTGGGGCAACGTGTCCACTGGCCCTTCCACTAAGGTACGCCTGTCGAGCCTCCACGTCCAACGATGTGCGACGACCGCAGCAGAAAGTTCGCGCTCCGAAAATCGGCAGAGTCGGTTGCGGCCGGAGGGGAGTAAAATCGGCTGATCCGAGAGGAGTCCGGACCGACGCCGGATCCGCTTTCATTCGAAAGGCAAGAGTGATGACCAGACGGTTAATCGCTGCATTGAGTGTGGGCTCGGCCATCGTCGCGTTGCTTGTCTACAGTGGCACGCCGCTGTCGGGCCAATCGCGGGCCACGCCGCCCGCTCTCGTCATCACCGCCTTCGGCGGCAAGGCGGTTGAGTACAAGGCGCCACGCACGCCGTGGGGCGATCCCGATTTGCAGGGCGTCTGGTCGAGCGACGATATGGAGAACATCCCGATGGCTGTGGGCGGGGGTCGAGGCGGTCCCGGACGCGGTGCCGCGCCGCAGGCGACGCCAGGACAGGTGCCACCGCTCTATCTGGACGAGGCGGGGCTGACGGCCCGAAAGAAGCAGGTCGAGAGCGGGGCCAAGCAGCGCGACACCAGCGCCGAGAGCAGCTTCCGGTTCGACTACGCGCGACGCGTCTTCCCGCAGACACGCTTGATCGTGGATCCGGCGGACGGTCGTCTACCGGCTATCAAGGTGAACCAGCAGGAACGTCAGATGCCGCGCGGCACGTACGGCCCGGGCCCGCTCAATTCCTGGGAAGACTTCTCGTTGTACGAGCGCTGCATCACGCGCGGTATCGCCGGTTCGATTCTTCGCGTCATCTACGGCAACGGCAACCGGATCGTGCAGGCGCCGGGTGTTGTGGCGTTCTCGACGGAGATGCTCCCCGACACGCGCATCTTCTACACCGATGGGCGTAAGCACATCGGCCAGTCGATCCGTCAGTACCTCGGGGATTCCACCGCGCGTTGGGAAGGCGAGGAACTGGTCGTCGAGACCACGAATCTGACCGACAAGACCGCGATCGGCGTGAACGGCAACGGCGTGCGCCACAGCAAGGAGATGGTGATCACCGAGCGCTTCCGCCGCGTCGCCGACAACATCATTCAGTATCAGGCGACCTACGACGACCCGGTCACGTATGAGAAGCCGTTCACGGTGTCGTTCCCGCTGACGCCACTCGACGGCGGGGTGCTGCTGCCGTACGACTGCCATCCAGGCAACACCGCGATCTCGATGTCGTTGTCGGCGGAACGGGCCGAAGATCGCGCGGTGGCTGCGGATGCCGCGAAAGGCATCGTGCGCCCACGGCGCACCGTGCAGGACGACGGCGCCGGCGTCGGCGCGGCGCTTCCGGCAGGACGTGGCGGCGGCCGCGGTCGCGGCGCTGGCCCCGGTCAGCCGCCGGGAGACGCGACCGGCGAGCGTGACGTCGAGCGATA
>DASRJR010000445.1:0-2929 GCA_035649395.1 Vicinamibacterales bacterium | reverse complement strand
TCAGGAAGGATCTTGATGGCAACGTGACGATCGAGATTGGTGTCGCGTGCACGATACACCTCACCCATGCCGCCGACGCCGATCTGCGCGACGATCTCGTACCGTCCCAGCCGAGTGCCGGGCACCAGCCCCATGGCCGCGTATTCTACATTCGGACTTTATTCGGGTCTTTCGACGTGCTCGACGACGAACACGTCCGTCGGCACCGTTGCCTGCTCGAGCCGCAGTCCGAGTTGTTCCTCGATCGCTGTGAAGATCACTGGAGCGGTTGGAGTGCCGAGGCTCCCGGCACCCGGCGGGTTTTTCACGAAGCGAGGATCGTTGATCGCTGTTTGAACCATCGTGCCCTCGGGCGCGAACTCCAGGCGCGCATCGAATCGCACACTGATTCCGGTCTTGTCGACGACTGGACGGCTCAGCACGTTGCTGAGAAGACCGGCGAACTCCTCTGCGCTGACCCATTTCGCCCCGGCGGTTCCGTTCGGTCCACGCACGCTGGTGACGAGGCTCCACGCGCACGGCTTGTCCAGTGGCGGGAGATTGGGGATCGGCGGCCGCCGCGGCGGTTCGCACGCAGCTTCGGTCAGCTTGTGTCCACCGTCGGCGACCGTCAGCGCATAGCCCGACACGTTGCGGGTGTCGCGACGGAGCCGCAGCTTGAAGCGATCCTCGAGCAGCGTCTGGAGCATCGGGCCGAGCATCACCGACATACTGGGATTGCCCTCGGCTCTTGCGGTGATCTGGTATTCGTCGGAGTCGACCCACGGGGCTCCGCCTTCGACCGGCACGCCGGAATGTTCGCCGTAGCCGCGCGATCGTCGGATCATGTCAGCGACGCTCCGACATCCCATGCCGATGGTGCCGGCAGCCGGACGTCCGGCCGATCCAGGCCCGCCGCCTCGGCCGCCGCTTGCGCCGCCGCACGGAGTGATCGTCGCTTCGGCAAAGCGCGGGCGATCGACCGCCCCTGGTTGACCCTGCGCTCGCGCGACGCGATCGGCTGATGACCGCGCCACCGGCCGCACGACACGCGCATCGACACGCGCCTCTCGCTCCTGCACATCGCGCTGTGCAGGCGGACGAGGGGCCGGCTCGAGCACGACGTCGCGACTGATGTCGTTCGGAGTGTAGGCGCGTGCGACTGTTCGAAGCGGCGCGACTCCCAATCCGATCGCTACTGCGATGAGGACAGTGAGGATCGCGCTCGTAGTCCGGGCCGGGCCGCGCGTTTGCGCCGCGTCGAGCACCGCATCGATGCGAACGCACAAGTCGCGTTGGCTCGCCATCGTCGGGACCGGTTGGCGCGTTCGCGCCGAGAGCCGTTGTGCCAGCCTGACCAACTGGTCGGCGTAGGTAGTCGACTCGGAGCGAGCCAACACGGCATCGTCACACGAGCGCTCCGCCTCGAGGATCAATCGACGCCGCGCCATCCAGACGAGCGGATGGAACCAGTACAGCGCACAGACGACGCGAGCTGTTGCCTGCGTCCACCAGTCGCCGCGACGCACGTGTTCCAGTTCGTGAACCAGTGCCCGCTGCACGTCATCGTCGGCCCAATCGTGCGCGTCGGCTGGCAGGATGATGACCGGCCGCACGACGCCGTAGGTCATCGGGCCCGGCAGCGAAGCATGTCGTCGAACGTCAATGACGCACGAGATGCCGGCTTCGCGCGCGAGTTGTCGCGCCAGCACGCCGCCAACGGGCCAGGGTTCGCTGATGCGTCGCAACCGGCGGAGCTGCCACAGGCCCGCGACCACCGGGGCGAGACACAGCATCGCTCCCGCTGCCCACATCGCCGCGACCAACGACGCCATCGAGAGGCCCGAGGCGCTCGCCGGGCGCGCGTCGAACGCAGCCCACGGCGTGCGAGCCGACGGGGCGCGCAGATCCGATGACCATGCCGTGTCGATGGTGGGCACCGCGGGCACGCCCATCGGCGCGTTCGACTCGACGCTGACCTCGAGAAGAACGGTGGGGCCCACCAGCGATGCCATCGGCACTAGGACGAGGACGGCGAACGCCGCCGCGATCGTCAGGTGACGAGCAGCGGCGCGAGAACGGCGCATCAGAGACACTCCCACAAGAGCGATCGTCAGGGCGACTGTCGCCTTTGAGACGATCGACACCGCCAGCGAGCCGCCGAACGCAAGCAGGGCAGAATCGAGCATGGCAGTCATGGCCGTTTCCTTTCTTTCCGGACGCGTTCGATTTCGGCTCTGAGGGCGGAGAGATCGTCGTCGCTCCACGAGCCCTCTCTGACGAGGGCGGTCATCATCTCCGTCATCGAGCCGCTGAAAAACGTGTCGACGAATTGCTGAAGGGCGGAGCGCTTCGCGACGGCCGGCGCCATCGTGGCCGAATAGAGAAAGCGCAGTCCGTCCTGCTGATGTTTGAGCAGACCCTTCTGCTCGAGCCGGGTGAGCATCACGCGCACCGAGGAGTCGCTGGGCGCATTCGTCAGACGGGCCCGGATCTCCTCGGCCGAGGCGCGATTGCCGAGGGCGAAGAGCGCGTTCATGATTTCGCGTTCGCGACGCGTCAGCCGATCGTGCGTGGTCTTGGCCATGAACTATCTGCGACAGTTGTCGCAGCATAGCTGCGACAGCTGTCGCATGTCAACTGGCCGTTCTGTTAGCGTGGTTGAGGCTTACGCGGCGAGCGTGCCGCGGTTGGCGGGCTGGTGCGCACGATGCCAGCCGTGGGTGATGGCGACGACCGCGACCGCGGCCCAGACGACTGCGGCGACGCTGTAGATGTAGGTCAACGCAGCGGCACCGGATAGCGCCGTCGGATCGAGGATGAGGACGCTGGCGGTGACGCTCACGTGCATGAGCATCGCGATAAACACGCTCCTGGTCCTGTCGTAGACCCACACCATCAGGACTCTGAACGCCGCCAGGTATCCGACAGGGATACCGAGGATATTCCA
>DASRJR010000444.1:0-11742 GCA_035649395.1 Vicinamibacterales bacterium | reverse complement strand
ACGCTCTTGTCCCACGGTCCGCCGGCTTCCAGGAACGCCTGCCACGTGTCGGCCGCCATCACATCCGACCAGATGTAGCTGTAGTAGCCCGCCGAGTACGCGTCACTGCCAAACAGGTGATCGAACTGCGGCAGGCGATGACGCAGTGCGATCTCGCGCGGCATGCCGATGCGCGCGAGCGCGTCGCGTTCGAAGGAGACCGGGTCGAACACGCCATCGGGTCGCAGGTGCAGATCCATGTCGAGGATGGCATCGGCCAGATACTCCACCGTGAGATAGCCCTGGTTGAACGTGCGTGCGCGCTCGACCTTCTCGATGAGCGATCGCGGCATCGGCTGCTTCGTTTGGTAGTGACGACCGAACCGATCGAGCACCTCCGGCGTCAACACCCAGTTCTCGTTCACCTGCGACGGATACTCGACGAAATCGCGCGGTGTCTCCGCCAGCCCCTGATAGCGCACGTTCTGCAGCAGCCCGTGCAGCGCGTGGCCGAACTCATGAAACAACGTCTCCGCATCGTCGAGCGAGATCAAGACGGGCTCGCCGGCTGGCGCTTTGACGAAGTTGTTGTTGTTCGACGCGATCGGGTTGATCGGACGCTCCTCGACGTGCTGCGAACGGTAGGAGGTCGCCCATGCACCCGACCGCTTCCCAGGGCGTGCGAAGTTGTCGAGATAGAACAGCCCGCGATGCGTACCGGACGGAACGTCCTTCACCTCAAACACGCGCACGTCGGGATGAAAGACCGGAACCGTCCCCGTGATCTCGGTGAATGAAATGTCGTAGCGCCGCTCCGCCGCCCAGAAGGCCGCGGCCACCATGTTGTTCAACTCGAAATACGGCTTCAGCTCGCCCTGGTCCAGGTCGTAGCGCTGTTTGCGGACTTTTTCGGCGTAGTACAGGTAGTCCCACGGTTCGATGGTGATGGACTCGCCGGCTTTTGCCGCCAGCGCGCGCATATCGGCGACTTCTTCGCGCACGCGTCCGACAGCCGCCGGCCACACGCGCATCATCAGCGCCTGGGCCGTCGCCGGGTCTTTAGCCATCGTGTCGGCCATTCGCCAATGTGCGTGCGACGCGAACCCGAGCAGCCTGGCGCGTTCAGCGCGCAGTTTGACCAGGCGCGCGATCGTCGTCTTGGTGTCGTTGTCGTCGTCGTTGTCGCCGCGGCTCTTGAACTTCTTCCAGACGCGCTCGCGCAGGTCGCGGCGGCTCGAGAAGGTGAGAAAAGGATCGACGCTCGAACGCGTGTTCACGATGACCCATTTGCCGTCCAGTTCACGTTCGGCGGCGGCCGCCTTCGCGCTGGCGACCAACGACGGCGGCAGGCCGGCGAGGTCCTTCTCGTTCTCGAGCACGATCCAGGTGTTCTCGTCGGCCAGCAGTTTTCGCCGGAACTCGGAGAACAGGCCGGCCATGTCCTGGTTGATCTTCGAGAGCTGCGCTTTCTGCGATTCGTTCAACCGCGCGCCGCGGCGGACGAACGCATCGTACATGCGCGTCGCCAGCCGCTGTTGATCGGGGGCGAGCGTGCTGGTGGCGAGCGACCGATGTACGGCATCGATGCGCGCGAACAGCGCGGCATTCAGCAGGATGGCGTCGCTGGCGGCGGCGAGCTTGGGCTGCCACTCGCGTTCGATCGCCTGGAGTTGCGGGTTGGTGATGTTCTGACGAGCGACACCGAACAGGCGCTCGACCCGATCGCGGAGTGCGCCGCTTCGCTCCAAGGCGAGCACCGTATTCTCGAACGTCGGCGGCGCGCTGTTCGACGCGATCGCCTCGACCTCCGTCCGCTCCTGAGCGATTGCCGTTTCGAGCGCGGCAGGGAAGTATTCGGGCCGGACGGCGTCCCATGGTGGAACGCCACCGTATGGACCCGTCCATGAATCGACCAACGGATTGGTGCGCGCAGGGACGTTCGAGGACTGTCCGGCAATACTCGATATCGTCGCGGCAACGCCGAACATGGCGGCGCCCGCGAACAGCAATCCGACTCGCACCATCTTGACACCTGCCGTCACTAGTGTACCTGCGGTCAGGCCCGTTTCTTAGAGGCCGGCGCGCTGGTCAACCAGCTGCAGAATCGCTTCGCGCCAGCCGCGTGCCTCACGCGCACCGACGAAGTGGGCCGTCGGCACCTTCCGTCCCAGCCGCCCGACGTCAACCGCCCCTTCGTGCACGACGATGGCGATGTCGACGGCGTGAAGCAGGCGGCTTTCGCTCGGCTCTCGTGCCAGACCGACCGTGAGGACGCGTCCTCCACACGCGTGGCGATAGAGCGAGCTCAGCATGTGAATGCTCTGTGCCCGGTCGGCGACACTCGTTGCGTGATGGAGCCCCTCGTGCGCGAAGCAGCGAACACCCACGCGCCGAAGCGCCTGGCACAGGCGACTGAAGGTCCCCGGATCGCCATCGGCCAGTCGGAACGGTTCGTCGTACTCGCGAAGTTTCGCCAGACGTGCCCGCGACAGCGACAGCCCGAGGTCGCGAGCGACGTCGTCAATCGACATGTCGCTGAAGCCGACAAGATCGACGCCGAGCGTGCGCGCCACCTCGTGCAACGCGTCGGCGACGATGTGATAGGGCTTCCCGAAGTCCACGACGTGATAGGTCGGGACGTCACGCCCGGCTCGCGGTGGATCGCGAAAGTAGTCATGGCGGATGAAGAGACCGCCGCCGTTCTCGCTGATGAACGGATGCCGCACTCCCAAATCGCCTTGAATCAGTTCCAGCTCGGATCGGGTCTCATTGCCGCACAGCACGACGGCGATGCCATCGTCTTCGAGAGCGCTCAGGTCGCTGCTCGTGCCGGTCGCTTCCGGCGAGGTCGCCAGTGTGAGCGTGTCGGGATCCGTGAAGAGCAGGATCCGCTCGAATCGGTAGCGGCAGTCCGCCCGGCCGCGCCAGATCCGGAACCGCGAAAGGAACGCATTCGGTGCAGACCACGTGGTCATCGCCATCTCCAGAGGCGACTCTGACAGAGGTAGTCAACCACATGCCATCTGTTCGATCGGGTATTTGCCGGCGAACGAAGGGGGATTACCGAATCACGCCCTTGCGGACGGCGTACAGAACGATCTCTGCGGCACTGTGGAGATCGAGCTTCTCCATAATTCGGGCGCGATGTGTTTCGACGGTCCCGGGGCTGAGATGGAGAAGGCCGGCGATATCCTTGTTGCTGTGGCCTTCGGCGATGAGCTGAAACACCTCGCGCTCGCGTTCCGTGAGCGCATCGAACCGGTCGCTGATGCCGCGATCGGCGAGATGGCGCACGTAGTCGTCGAGCACGACTTTTGACACCGTAGGACTGAAGTAGGACTTGCCGGCGGCGAGATCGCGGACTGCGCGCACCAGATCCGCGTCGGCCGAGTCTTTCAGCACGAAACCGTGTGCCCCTGCCTGCAGCGCCTGCGTGATGTAGAGATCGTCGGAATACATGCTCAGGATGAGCACACGGACGTCGGGGGCTCGCCGCACGATCTGCCGCGTTGCTTCGACGCCGTTCAGCCTGGGCATCGCGATATCCATGATGACCACGTGCGGCTGGCGCTCCAGTGTCAGTCGAACGGCCGTCGCGCCGTCGCTTGCGTCGGCGATGACCTGCCATCCTGGCTGCTCTTCGAGAACGCGGCGCAGCCCCTGTCGGAACAGCGTGTGGTCGTCGGCAAGCACGATACGCAGGTTCTCCATGTCTAGCCCCTGAGCGCCACTTCTGTCTGAGGCGTGTCGGTCTCCGCCGCACCGGCCTCGGCCGGTAGTGGTGCCGCCGGCAGCGGAAGTTCAACAGTCAGACGAGTACCCTTCGCCGCGACGCTTTCGATCGTGATCGTTCCTCCAGCCCGTGAGACCCGCTCACGGATGCTGACCAGACCGACCCCGCGCGGCGACGCGCCGTCTTCGCTTGCCATCGCCATGCCTTTCCCGTCGTCTTCGATGGTGACCAGGAGGGAGTTTGGCAGCCGGTGCAAGTAGACACGGCACGAGCTGGCGTGCGCATGCTTGGCGACGTTGGTCAGCGCCTCTTGAACGACTCGGTACGCACCGATCTCGATCGGCGACGGGACCCGCGCCTCCATCCGATCGAGTACGAGCTCCGTACGAACACCGGTCCGTTCGGAGAACCGCCGCACGTAGGCCTGCAGTGTCGCCACGAGGCCGAAATCCTCGAGCATCGGCGGATGCAGCAGTTGCGACAAATCGCGGACGGTGTGGATGGCGAGTTCGGTCGACGATCGCGCCTCGGTCAGCGCGGCAGCCGGCGGACCAGAGAGGTGGCCGGTTCGTTCCACAACACCGAGATCGAGCTTGATCGTCATCAGGGCCTGCCCGATCTCGTCGTGCAGATCGCGGGCGATACTGCGACGCTCGTTCTCGCGTGCGTCCTCGAGCTCCGCCGAGAGCCGCTGCAATTCACGCGTGTGCTGGCGCTCGAGGCCATGCTGCTGGCGGATCCACGACTCGAGCCGACCGATGTATCGTGCGGCCAGCAGAGCGACCACCAGACCCACCGCAACCGCCAGACCGCTCGTCCACCACAGACGCTGGCGAACTGCGCGATGCAACGCGGTCACAGCAGCCTGTTGTTCGCGCAGCGCGTCCTGATTCAGGACGCGCAGATCTTCAGACACGCGCAGCACGAGCTCGTGCTTCGGGACCATGGTGTCGCGCAGAAACGGCTGCGCGGCGAGGCCGGCCACCTGCCCCGAGAGCAGCGGTGACAGGCTCGTCCAGTACTCGTCAACCTCCGCGCGCAGACGCGTCCAGTGTTCACGTTCGATCGTCGAATCGACGTAGGGCCGATACCGGTCCAATGCATGTTCGACGTCATCGCGGATGGATTGGAGCTGTGCGCGGTACGAAGCAATCGCCTCCGGCCTGTTCTCCAATATCGCGTCGCGTACCAGCACTGAACTCGACAACACACGTTCCCTGACGGCGAAGAGCACCTCTTCGCCGTGCGCGAACCCGGTCGTGAGCGCTGTGACGCGAGCGTCGGCCTCGACGACGCGCCGGCTGAGCACGTACGCTGACAGCAGCCACAGCGCGAAGATGGCCGAGAATCCCAACAGCAAAATCCTGCGTATGGGCGAGCCATGACGTCCTAAAAGGAGCGGCCTCAACGGCAAATACGGTTCGGCCGGATCTGTCGAACCCATCGCCGGATCGTACCACCCGCCTGAGGCGGCATTCGCGGGTACCGTCCCATTCCAGGCGAAATACCACGTCGAGGGGATACGAGCGCTGCACCGCTTTCTTTAGATTTGGTTATGCGCTCCTCCCACCGAACGCGCCTGCGGGTGAGTCAGGCCGGCTCACCCACCATCGCCGACATTCTCGAGGCACGGCGCCATGAGACCGTCAAAGACCTCGAGCAACGTGTGCGCGACGCGCGGGCGGAGTGGAGCCTGGTCAGCGAGATCCGTGATACCGCGGATATTTCCGAGTTCGATGGCCGGGAGGACCTGGCGCTGACGTTGATCGAGATGAAAGCCGACACGTTGACCCGCATCGACGAGGCGCTGACGCGGATCCGAAACGGCACCTACGGACGATGTGTGGACTGCCGCCACAGCATCGCCGAGCGCCGTCTGGACGCGCTGCCGTTTGCCTCGCGGTGCACACAGTGCGAAACGGAGCGAGAACACGATGCCGGAACAGACGCCGTTTGACCGTTTACTGCACCGCGTGCGCGCTGAGTATCTCGAGATGCCAGGGCTGCGTCTCACGCTGCCGCAGGCGGCGCGGCTCTGGGGCCTCGATCGCGCGACGTGTGTGGGGTTGCTCGACGTGCTGGTGAAAGCAGGATTCCTCGTGCGCACGGCGGATGGTGGCCATGTTCGATCGGACGCAGGGCCGCGGCGCCACCAGCAGGCCGGAGACACGCGCCAGGGCCGAGAGCTCGAGCTGGTCTCACAGCATCGATCGCTGACGAACACTTCGCGCCGGAGGCCATGATGCATGCCCCGCTTGCCCGATTCGTCGAACCAACCTACGCGATCATGCGCGTTGTGGTCGGTTTCCTGTTCGCGTTCCACGGCGCGCAGAAGATCTTCGGCGCGTTCGGCGGCACCGCGCGGTCGCTCGACTCGCTGATGGGGCTTGCGGGAGTCATCGAGCTGGCGGCCGGTCTGCTCGTGATGTTCGGGCTGCTGGCAGGGTTGGCGGCGTTTCTCGCCAGCGGCCAGATGGCCGTCGCATACTTCCTCAGGCACGCGCCGCGCGGCGGTTGGCCGATTGAGAACGAGGGCGAGCTCGCCGCGGTCTTCTGCTTCGTCTTTCTCTTCATTGCGGCGCGCGGCGCCGGCATCTGGAGCCTCGATCGCCTGTTGCTGCGACGCCAGCCGATGCAGACCGCGCCGATCGACGGCCTGTCGCGCGCCTGATTACGGCTCGTCGCACAGGCTGCCGATCGCCCTGGCGAATGCGAGCCATCGATTGTCGGGCCCGACAGGCGTGCCGTCCTCGATTTGCCAGATTGCGGCAAGGACCGCCTGCGCGAACGCCCAACGAAGCACGCGCGTCGGATCGACGCTTAGCGTCTGCGTCAATCGGTCGACTCGCCGACGAATGACGTCTGGCTGTGCGAACAGATCCGGACGTTCGCACGGGTTGCGCAGCGCGGCCCCTAACTCGTACTCCAACTCGCCGCGAACGCCCTTCGGGTCGATGGCGAGCCACCCGCGTGTTGTGTCGAAAAGCAAATTGTCATGATGGAGATCGCCATGGAGCAGCCGCTCGCGGCGTTGAGAGGCGCACAGATCGAAGTAGACGCGCTCGGCGGCCGAGACGAGTGTGTCCGGCACCTGCGCATCGCCGCTACGGCGATACGGCAGGAAACTCCGACCCCAGTCTGCTGCGTCACGCACCCACTCGGGGCAAGTGGACGGGGACATCGCCGCGATCGTCTCGGCCAGAATCGCGGTCGCGCGCTGATCCTCGCCGCGCAGGGAGAGCGCCGACAGCGAGGCACCAGGCTGTAGCTGCTCGAGCAGCACCGCGCCGTCCGCGATGTCAAGCACTCGAACAACTCCACGCCCTCCGAAAGCGTTCAGGATCTCGCCGGACCACCATTCGCTCGCGAGAGTGACGACTTTGAGAACGACGGCCCGTCGATCGTGATGGCCGAACGCCAAAAGGGACGTCGGCGTCTCCGTCACACGGTCAACCGTGACGTTCCACGCTACGACGAGACGCTCGAGGCGATGCCGAGGATGATGAGCGGTGCCGCTGCGAGCCACGTCCAACGCTCGCTCACCCTTCTCGCGTGAACGCCACCACAGTGGCGTGCGCCGCAGACGTCGACACGCCGAGCGCGATGTGCCCTCGCGGCGGCAGGATGATCTCCTCGCGTTTCAGACACACCTCTGTCGGGCCTTCGAACGCCAGGTACGTGCCGTTCGAGCTGTGGTCCATCAGCACGAACCTGTCGCCGCGCGCCTCGATCGTGGCGTGCAGCCGCGACGCTTCAGGCTCGCGGACGATGATGTGACACTCGAGGCCCCGCCCGAGACGAATGACGCTGAGGCCGGCGTGATCGAGCCAGAGCTCGCGGCCGTCGAATTGCAGCTTGAGTCGGGCCGCAGACGCTGTGGGAGCAGGGGCCGCCGCCGTGAAGTCCCCGTGCTTCTGCCAGACGTAGTCCATTGCCGTCAGCGGATCGTGACGGCCTCTGACGTGCACACCGTGCAGCAGCCGCACATGTCGCTGCAACGCCTCGCTCAGTTGCCGCGCGGTCTCCTGAGTGATGATGATCTGGCCTTCGCGCGCGAGATCCAGAACGCGTGCGGCGACGTTGACCGTGTCGCCGTACAAATCGCCGGCGGTGTCGATCACCGGGCCGAAGTGACAGCCGACGTGAATGTTCAACTTCGGCTCACGCTGTCCGCCTTCTTGTTCGACGGCGGACTGCATCGCCTCGGCGCCGACCAGGCCGGCGTCGGCGTCGGCAAACTCGCAGAGTAGCCCGTCGCCAATGGTCTTGACGACGCGGCCGGCCTGGGCGGTCACGATTCCGCGCAACAGATCGAGACACGCCTGCACGCGCCGATGCGCCGCTTCATCGCCAAGTTGCTGATACAGGCGCGAGCTGCCGCTGATGTCGACGAACAGCACGAGACAGCTGCGTGGTGTGGCCGTCATACCGTCTGGTCATATCCTATTAGGCCCATGGCCGTTGGCGCCCAGTCGGATACGCCCCTGTTCGACGCCCTGCGCGCCGTACCCGCCTTTTCATCGATCCCCGATCCGGTGTTGTGTGACCTCACGACAGCGATGTCGATCCTCGCGCTCACGGATGGCGACACGCTGATTCGTCAGGACGGCTGGGGGGCGGCGTTGTGCGTGGTGCTGTCGGGGGCGCTTTCGGTGTCATGGACGGATCGCGTCGGCACCGAACGCAGCCTGCCGGATGTGCCTGCCGGCGGCACGGTCGGCGAGGTAAGCGTGCTATCGGACGCGCCGGCTTTGGCGACCGTGCGCGCCCGCGGCTCGGCGCATGTGGCGACGTTGTCCCGCTCCGAATTCGACCGGTTCGCGGCGCGCTCGCCGACGGGCGCGCTGGCCCTCGTCGAGGCGCTGCGTCCGGCCCTGCACCGGCACGCGGTGCGTTTCGCGTTGCATCGAACGGCGACCCTCCGCGATCTGGATCCGCAGCTGCTGATCGACCTCGAGTCCGAGCTCGACCCGGTGTCGCTCTATAGCGGCGAATGGCTGCTCCGTGAGGGCGAGCCCGGCGACAGCATCTACGTGATTATCAGCGGCCGGCTGCGCGTCGTGCGAGGCGCATCGAGCTCGCAGCAGGTGCTGGCGGAGCTTGGACCCGGCGAAACGGTGGGAGAGATGGCGCTCGTCACCGGGGAGCCGCGTTCGGCGGACGTGTACGCCGTCCGCGACACGCAACTCGCGCGATTGTCGAAGGACGCCGTCGAGCGGCTGCTGGTGCGCCATCCGATGGCGACGCTGCTGATGGTCGCTCGAGGTCCGGTCTCGCGCGTCCGCCGCATGTCCAGCGGCGCCCCGCACCTCGCGCCCGTCGCGACGATTGCCATCGTTCCTGCGGGACCGGATGCGCCGCTCGATGCGTTCGGTGAACGGCTCTGTCAGGGCCTGTCGGAACTCGGCAGCACGTTGCGTGTGACCAGTGCGCTGATCGACGCGCAGCTCGGGCGTGATGGGGCGGCGCAGGCGTTCGATCATCACGGGCACGGCGCGCGGCTGCTCGCGTGGCTCGCCGAGCAGGAGCTCGAGCACCGGTTCGTCGTCTATCAATCGGACGCGAGGCTGACGCCGTGGACGGAACGCACGGTCCGCCAGGCGGATCACGTCGTCGTGGTCGCTGAGGCGAAGCAGGATCCGCGGCCCGGCGAGATCGAGACCGACTGGCTGGATCGGCAGTCGGGACACCTCGTCTCGCGAACTTTGGCGTTGGTTCATCGTTCGGGGGCGACGCCCTCCAACACGGCGCAGTGGCTGTCGCCCCGTCCAACGATCGCGCGGCACGTACACGTGCAGCTCGACGATCGCGCCGATTTCCAGCGGCTCGCACGCCTCCTCACCGGGCGAGCGGTGGGTCTGGTGCTCGGCGGTGGATTCGCGCGCGGCCTGGCCCACGTCGGCGTGTTGAGAGCGTTTCACGCGCTGGGCATCCCGATCGACGTGATTGGCGGATCGAGCATGGGCGCGATGGTCGCCGCCCAGCATCTGCTGGGATGGGACGGCGACCGGATCCTCGGCGAGCTGTCGGCGGCGTTTGCGACGTCGTTCGACGACATGACCATTCCCTTCCTCGCGTTCAAGCGGGGCGGGAAGTACAGCCGCATGGTGCAGCGCTTCTGCGGCGACATGCGAATCGAGGACCTCCGCCTGCCGTACTTCTGCACGTCGTCCAATCTCAACCGGGCCGACCTCAAGGTCCACACGACCGGCGCGCTGGCTGGTGCGTTGCTTGCGACGACGCGCGCGCCTGGTGTGTTCCCGCCGGTCGTCATCGATGGCGAGCTCCACGTCGATGGGGGCCTGATCAACAATGTGCCGGTCGACGTGATGAAGACGTTCTCGAATCACGGCCTCGTCATCGGCGTCGATGTGTCGCCACCCCACGAGATCAAGCCGGTCGTCGACTACGGCGACGACATCTCGGGGTGGGACGCGATCTGGCAGCGTTTCAACCCGACGCGGGAGAAGCGCAGCTATCGTCCCAGCATCCTGCTCGTGCTGATGCGATTGATCGAGTTCGGCGGGATCTCATATCGCCTGCGGGCCGCCAGCCACGCCGACGTCTACATCTCGCCAGACGTCCTCCGGTTCAAGCGCAACGACTTTCACGCCGCACGCGAGATCGCAGAGGTGGGATACGGGGCGGCGTACCAGGCGCTGGAGGCGTGGCTGTCGCGGACACGCGGCGGCAGCACGGACACGGCGCGATGATCTTGCGACATGAAGAACTGGCGCTGGCGCGCGACTACGCCAGTCGTAGGACCGTCGAGGCGCTCACGCGCGAGCAGACGAAGCTCGTCATGGACCGTGGACGAGAGCTGTTCCATTGGTACAAGGACCACATGGCCGTTCACTACGCTATCAACATCGGCGTGGTGACGCTCTTGCTAGGCGGCGATTATCTGATCTTGCTGCACCTGCCGCGTCTGCTCCTCGGCGAAGGCGCAACCCACTCGTGGGCACAGGTACTCGTGGCGAGCCTCGTGTGCGGCGGCCTGCACAGCTACCAGCTGTATTCGGTCGTCATCTTCTCGATGCACGAGGGCGCGGCGCATGGCATCGTGTTTCCCGGTACGCATCCGGCGAGTCGGGCTCTCAATTGGTTTGCCAATAACCTGTGTCGAATCGGCGCAGCCGAGCCGCGGTACTTTGCCGAGCATCACATGTCGCATCACGCGAAGTTCGGAACTGAGAACGACGGTGAATTCCTGAACTTCGTGCAGCCGCGGCGTCTCTGGTTGACGCTGCTGCCGTTTGCCGCCTTCGTGAACTATACGGACTTCATCGCCCATCGGCCGCCCGGCTACACGCGCGGGCGAATCATGTCGGCCGTCGTCGGGCTGTCGTACCACGGTGCCTACGGTCTGGTCATGGCCGATCGCTTCGGTGCCGTGCTGCCGCTGCTGTCATTCGTGCTGTTCCTGCCGCACGTCGGATTCTTTCTGGATCGACTTCGTCAGTTCAGCGAACACAACCTGATGCCGCTCGACAACAGGGAAGGGGCGCGCAGCTTTGGTGTCGGCTTCTGGGGACTGCTGATCGGCGGCGGTCCCTGGGGCCAGCCGTGCCACTGGGTCCATCACCTCGTGGCGAGCGTGCCGTGGTACCAACAAATCCGACTGCACTTCTATATCAAGGGACTGCTGACCGAGACGCAGAAGCGACAGTTCCTGCTGCAGCCCGTGGTCGGATATCCGAAGCTGCTGCTGCGTCTGTGGACCGAACCCAACCGATTTGCCGCGCAGCGTCACACGGCGGTCTGATTGACCGTCGCCCGCGGCGGGCGGTCTCGACTGCTACTTGGTCGCGATGGCGGGCATGCGCCTGAACGACTGCTGATACCGCTTCACTCCTGCGAGCAGGGCATCGGCAATCTGCTGCCGATACTTATCCGTTTTGAGCAGCGTCGCATCCTGACGGTTGGTGATGAAAGAAATCTCTGCGAGCACGGCTGGCATCGTCGCGCCGACGAGCACCATGAACGGCGCCTGCTTGACGCCGAGATTCCGCAACTCCTTGTTCGACTTC
>DASRJR010000443.1:0-14696 GCA_035649395.1 Vicinamibacterales bacterium | reverse complement strand
GAACACCGTGCCGTACTTGAACTGCCACTTGGCGGCGCCGGTTTCCGCGTCCATGCACTCGACGACTTCTTCGTTGCCGACGCGATGAATGAACGCGAGGCGCCCGGCCGCAACCGCGGGCGAGGAGTAACTCGTCCCCTTGGGAAACTCCCACACGAGCGGCGGCGGCAACATGCGGCTCAGCTTTGTCTCGGTGGAGACCGCGTTGTGCGTCGGACCGAGAAAGGACGTCCAGTCGTGCGTAACGGCGCCGGCAGAGAGCGCCTTCGGCTTCGTGATCAGCTTTGCTTGCGCACGTGCGAGTCCTGCGAGCAGCGGTTGCGCGATCAGTGCCTGCAGCAAGGCGCGGCGCCCAAGGGAGAGCATGGGCGCCATTGTAGGTCAAAGGTCAAAAGGCAAAGGGCAAAGGTCAGGTCAAGGGTGTGACTATGGGTTCGCCCGACAGCCCATTCCGGCGCAAATCTCGTTGAGCACATTAGAGAGCCGGACACCGGCTTCCATCAAACGGCGCTCTACGACCGCGATGTTGTCCTTCAGATAGGCGCTCGATATCGAGACCGGATTGATGTTGGGAGCGCACGCCCCGACCGGAGCGGAGTGATTCGCGATCTTGAGTCTCTGATAGATGAGGCTCCTGGCGAGGTCGTGAGATTCGCGCGCCCAGTCGAGGGGAGTGCCCTGCGCGACCGCTGCCCCCTGCTTGAAGCGCTGGAACAGTGCGTCCGCCATGGCGCGTTCGTTGTTCGTGCGCGCCTTCATCGCGGCGAGCACAGTATCAATGTCCCAGGCGATGTGCACGTCGGTCGTGTCCGGGATCGTCGTGCCCGGATGCGTCAGCGCCTGGGTGAGCTCGACGCAGCCGCCACCGCGATCGCCGTTGACCGCGGCGTGGAGCGGTTGATGCAGATCGCCGACCATGTGAATGAGGAATGCCAGTTCCTGCGAGGTCATCGGCCGCGCCGGCCGTGGCGGAGCCAGGAGTGTGAACCCCGTCAGATTGTTGCGAAGGCGATTCTGCATGTTCTCGATCTGCGCGATGACGCAGTCGCCTCCACCGCAATTGCCTGCGACCGAGAACGGCGCCGAGATCGGCACGTTGATGTAGTGCCATCTGTCGGAGCCAGTGGCGACGCGATCGATCACGTCCGGCCAGATCGCGGCGCTGGCCATCGCGTTCTCGAGGCCTCCATCCGAGACGCCGAGAATGGCGCGCAGCTTGTCGCGCGTGGTCTGCCGCAGGTTCTTCGTCGCGATTCGCGCGACGATGCGATGACCCTGCTGGCCCCAGGCATGACACGGCTCCGGGACGGCGAGGACGGCGGCGAGAACGCAGGCGATCGGGAGACGACGTGAGGCAACAAGCATGGCGCGTCATCGTGTGCGCGGAGAAAGACAAACTACAAGAGGAAACCCCTCACGCTTCGCAGACGATTGTCTGTCTCTACCCAGACTGGCTTAGCCCATCGTCCAAGTGGCGTGTGCGCGCTGCTGCATGCCCCGTCTCTCGCGTCATGTGACACCCGCTGAAACCGAGCGCACTTTCGAAAACGCCGATCCACACCGCTGAGCTACGGCACCGAGCTTGCCGTTCGCCTCGTAGGCCTCGTGTCGAGAGTCTCTCGATCTGAAGGGGCCGGAAGGCACGTTCATGTTGACCAGGCGTATCGGTTCGCTCACCGTTCTGACCATTCTTGCCGCCGCTGGATCTGCATTGCTGGTGGCACAGGCGCCCCAAGACGTTTCGACATGGTCGAGTGCGGGTCTTTTTCAGAACCCGTACGGCGACGGTCCATCCGTTGCGTTGGCCGACGGACGCACGCTCATCGTCGGTGGCGCCACGAGCGATGGCACGCCGACCGACGTCGTGGCGATCTTCGATTCAGCGACGAACGTGCTGACGACCGCGGGCGCGCTGCTGTCGCCGAGGACGGGACACACCGCAACGCTGCAGAAGGATGGTCGCATCCTCGTCACCGGTGGTCTCAACGGCAGCCTGGTCTCTGCCGACGTCGAAGTATTCGATCCGGTCTCAGGAACGTCGACCCTGGTCACGACGTTACCCGAGCCCCGAACGGGTCATAGCGCCGCAAGGCTCAACGATGGTCGCGTGTTCATTGTCGGCGGCCGGACGCTGGATGGTCTCACGCTGCGCAGCGCCCTCGTCTTCGATCCCGACACGAACGCGATCACGCCAGTGATGGCGCAACTGGCCACGGCGCGTGCATTCGCGTCGGCGACGACACTCCTGGACGGGCGGGTGGTGGTGATCGGTGGAACAACCGACGGCACGACCGATCTCAAATCGGCTGAGGTCTTCACTCCGCTGGCCGACTCGTTTTCGACGCTGTCGACGCTGTTGACCGATCCGGCCCGCGGGCATTCCGCGGTCATGCTGCCGAACAACGGCAGCGTGATAGTCGTCGGTGGCACCTCGAACGGCGCACCGCGGCAGGCGGTCGATCTATTGCTGCCGGCGGAGTTCCCCGATCCGTTCTCGTACGGCGATGGCCAGTTCGCGTCGACCGCGCCGCTGGGCGTGCCGCGCTCGAACGTGATCGCCGGACCGACGCCGATCGAGGGATACGCGTTTGCCGCTGGTGGTGGAACAAACGACTTCGAGCAGTACCGGTTCGCGACGATCAAGACCGACAAGGACGACTACGCGCCGGGACAACACGCCGTCATCACCGGCACCGGATGGCAGCCTGGCGAGCAGGTAAAACTCGTATTCCAGGAAGATCCCGCCGTCCACGACGACTACGAGCTGATGCTCACGGCAGACGGTCAGGGCAACATCTACACCGATCAATGGGCGCCCGAGCAGCACGACCTCAACGTGCGGTTCTATCTGACGGCTAGCGACTCGAAGTCGAAGGCACAAACGACGTTCACCGACGGCAACCTG
The DNA here is from genome assembly GCA_035649395.1 of Vicinamibacterales bacterium. Taxonomy (GTDB): domain Bacteria; phylum Acidobacteriota; class Vicinamibacteria; order Vicinamibacterales; family UBA2999; genus Gp6-AA40. Next base: position 11,791 of record DASRJR010000443.1, on the reverse strand, counting down.
TCGAGCACGATCACCTTCAGCATTACACCGGGGAGCGTGACGCCCGGCGGGACATTGAGCTGGAGCGTGACTGCGCTGTGCGAGGACGGCAACAATGCGAACCAATCCTGCGCGTCGGAGGGTTATACGAACGGTGGTCCGGTTCAGAACGGGTATACGGTAGCAATTCAACAGGCCACTAGCGCCAACTTCAACCAGGGCCTCGTTACGCGGGCGACCGTGAACACGACATCGGGCGCGGCGTCGGGAACGTTTGCCGCGCCGGCGACCGGAGGGCCCTACTTCTACCGCGCTCGGCACGACAACCAGAACCTCTCCAACGTGCCGGCCGTCGGTAACAATCCGAACTCCTGGCAGCCGGAGGATTCGAGCTCCGTCACCGTGACGTTGGTGACGGATACTACTCCGCCGGTCATCACTCCCGTCGTAACCGGTACGCTCGGCAACAACGGCTGGTACAAGAGCAACGTGACGGTCGCGTGGACCGTGACCGATAACGAGTCCACGGTTACTTCACCAGCGTGCACGTCTTCAACCGTGACGACCGACACCGCGGGTCAAACCTTCTCCTGCTCGGCGACGAGCGCAGGCGGCACCGCGTCGAACTCGGTGACCATCAAGCGCGACGCGAGCGCACCGAATGCGCCGACGGCGGCGAAGTCACCGGCAGCGAACGCGAGCGGCTGGAACAACACCGACGTGACGGTCAGCTACACGGATAACGGTGACAACGGTCCGAGTGGCATCGCGGTCTGCACGTCTAGCACAACGTTCACGACGGAGACAGCCGGCACGAGCACCAGCGGCAGCTGCTTCGACAACGCAGGCAACACCAGCCCGTCGACGCCGGTCACCGTCAAGATCGACAAGACCGCACCGATCAACGTCGTCGGCGCGGCCGCGCGTCCGGCCGATCACAACGGCTGGTTCACGTCGCCGGTCAACATCAACTTCAGCGGTGTCGACGGACTCAGCGGAATCGCGTCGTGCACGAGCGTTTCCTTCAGCGGTCCCGAGGGCGCGGCCGTTCAGGTCTCCGGATTCTGCACCGACGTTGCGGGCAACGCGAGCCCGAACGCGGTGTTTGTCGTGAAGTACGACACCACAGCGCCGTCCATCAGCGGCAGCCGCACGCCGGCGGCGAATGGGTTCGGATGGAACAACGCCGACGTGACGGTGAGCTTCACCTGCACGGACGCCACGTCAGGCGTGGCGCCGGGCAACCCGACCGGAAACTCGGTGGTCAGCACCGAGGGCTCGGGTCAATCGAGGACGGGCACGTGCGTCGACAACGCGGGCCTTTCGGCGTCAGCGACGGTCAGCAACATCAACATCGACAAGACGGCGCCGACGATCAACGCCACGCGCACGCCGGCACCGAACGTAGACGGCTGGAACAACACCGACGTGACAGCCAACTACACGGCGAGCGACGCCCTGTCGGGTCTCGATTCCGCGGCGACCGGCAGCCACGTCTTCAACACCGACGGTGCGAATCAGAGCCACACGTTCACCGTCACCGACAAGGCGGGCAACAGCGCGTCGGCGACGATCAGCGACGTCAACATCGACCGCGTTGCGCCGGAGATCTCCGGGCTCCGCGCCCCGGCCGCGAACGCCAACGGCTGGAACAACACCGATGTGACCGTCTCGTTCTCGTGCACCGACGCGGCGTCCGGGTTGGCCACAGGCTACCCGCCAGCCCCGACAACGGTCAGCACAGAAGGCGCGAATCAGTCGGTCAACGGTTCCTGCGCCGACAAGGCGGGCAACACCGCGAGTGCGTCGGTCACAGGCATCAACATCGACAAAACGGCGCCGACGATCAGCGCCAATCGCACGCCGGCCGCGAATGCCAACGGCTGGAACAACACCGACGTGACGGCCAATTACACGGCCAGCGACGCGCTGTCGGGTCTCGATGCCCCCGCAACCGGCAGCCACGTGTTCAACACTGAAGGCACCGGGCTGAGCCACACCTTCACCGTCACCGACAAGGCGGGCAACAGCGCGTCGGCGACGATCAGCGACGTCAAGATCGACAAGACCGCGCCGACGATCACGGGCAGCCGGACGCCACTGGCGAACGCGAACGGGTGGAACAACACCGACGTGACCGCCAACTACAACGCCAGCGACGCGCTGTCGGGCCTCGACGCGACCTCGCCGGCGACAGGCAGCCATAACTTCACCATCGAAGGCGAGGGGCAGTCGTTCACGTTCACGGTCACCGACCAGGCCGGCAACAGCGCCTCGTTCTCGGTGTCGAACGTCAGCATCGACAAGACGGCGCCGACGATCAACGCCAATCGCACGCCGGGCGCGAATGCCAACGGCTGGAACAACACCGATGTCACGGCCAACTACACGGCCAGCGACGCGCTGTCGGGTCTCGATGCCCCCGCAACCGGCAGCCACGTGTTCAATACCGAAGGCAATGGGCTGAGCCACACCTTCAACGTTGTCGATAAGGCCGGCAACAGCGCGTCGGCGACGGTCAGCGGGGTCAAGATCGACAAGACAGCGCCGGCGATCTCGGGCAGCCGAACGCCTCTGGCGAACGCGAACGGGTGGAACAACACCGACGTCACCGCCAACTACAACGCTAGCGACGCGCTGTCGGGGCTCGACGCCGCGTCACCGGCGACGGGCAGCCACCTGTTCTCGGCCGAAGGGGCGGGACAGTCGTTCACCTTCACCGTCACCGACCAGGCCGGGAACAGCGCCTCGTTCACGATCTCGGACGTCAGGATCGACAAGACGGTACCGGCGATCAGCGCCCAACGCGACACGCCGGCAAACGCAAACGGGTGGAACAACACCGACGTGTCGTCCAGCTACAACGCCAGCGACGCGCTCTCGGGCCTCGAATCGCCAGCGACGGGCACGTTTACCTTCACCGTCGAGGGCAATAACCTGAGCCACACCTTCACGGTCGTCGACCTGGCCGGCAACAGCGCGTCGGCGACGGTCAGCGGGGTCATGATCGACAAGACCGCGCCGCTCATCTCAGGCAACCGAGCGCCACTGGCGAACCCGAATGGGTGGAACAACACCGACGTGACCGCCAGCTACAACGCCAGCGACGGGTTGTCGGGGCTCGACGCCACGTCACCGGCGACGGGCAGCCACGTCTTCTCGAACGAAGGGGCAGGGCAGTTCTTCACCTTTACCGTCACCGACCAGGCTGGCAACAGCGCGTCGGCGACGATCTCGAACGTGAACATCGACAAGACGGTGCCGTCGATCAGCGCGCAACGCGACACGGCGCCGAACGCGAACGGCTGGAACAACACCGACGTGTCGTCCAGCTACAACGCCAGCGACGCGCTCTCGGGCCTCGAGTCGCCTGCGACGGGCACGTTTACCTTCACCGTCGAGGGCAATAACCTGAGCCACACCTTTACGGTCGTCGACCTGGCGGGCAACAGCGCGTCGGCGACGGTCAGCGGCGTCAAGATCGACAAGACGGCGCCGGCGATCTCGGGCAGCCGGACGCCCGCGGCGAACGGGAACGGCTGGAACAACAGCGACGTGACCGCAACCTACAACGCCAGCGATGGGCTGTCGGGCCTTGACGCGGCCTCACCGGCAACGGGCAGCCACCTGTTCTCGGCCGAGCTCGCGGGGCAGTCGTTTACCTTCACCGTCACCGACCAGGCCGGTAACACCGCCTCGTTCGCGATCTCGAACGTGAACATCGACAAGACGGCGCCGTCGATCAGCGCGCAACGCGACACGGCGCCGAACGCGAACGGGTGGAACAACGGCGACGTCCTCAGCAGCTATTCGGCGAGCGACGGGCTGTCAGGCCTCGATTCGCCCGCCACGGGTGGGTTCACGTTCACCGGTGAGGGCGCGAGCCTGAGCCACACCTTCACGGTCTTCGACCTGGCCGGCAACAGCGCGTCGGCAATCGTCAGCGGCGTCAAGATCGACCGGACCGCGCCGTCGATCAACGCGAATCGCACGCCGGCGGCGAACGCCAACGGCTGGAACAACAGCAATGTGACGGCGACCTACAACGCCAGCGACGCACTGGCCGGCCTTGACGCGGCCTCACCGGCGACGGGCAGCCACCTGTTCTCGGCCGAGCTCGCAGGGCAGTCGTTCACGTTCTCCGTCACCGACCTGGCTGGCAACAGCGCGTCGGCGACGATCTCGAACGTGAACATCGACAAGACGGCGCCGTCGATCAGCGCGCAGCGCGACACGCCGGCAAACGCCTACGGGTGGAACAACACCGACGTCCTCAGCAGCTATACCGCGAGTGACGGGCTCTCGGGCCTCGATTCGCTCGCCACTGGTGGGTTCACGTTCTCAAGCGAGGGCAACAATCAATCGCACGTGTTCACGGTCGCGGACAAGGCCGGCAACAGCGCGTCGGCGACTGTCAGCGGCGTCAAGATCGACAAGACGACACCAGTGGTCGCCGTGACCGGCGTCAGCAACAGCGCGGTCTATACGCTGGGCACAGTGCCGCCGGCTGGCTGCAGCACGACGGACCCGCTGTCGGGCGTGCTTGCGTCAGCCGCACTATCGACGAGCGGTGCCGTGCCGCCCGGAGTCGGGACCATCACCGCGTCGTGCGCCGGAGCGACCGACAAGGCCGGCAACGCGGCCTCGACGACCAGTGTGACCTTCACCGTGCAGTTTGCGGCTGAGGCCGTGATGTGCAACGGCGCACCGGGTCGCCAGATGCTGCAGCCGATCAACTTCACGGGTTCGAGCGTGTTCCCGAAGAAGGGTGGCAGCACGGTGCCGGCGAAGTTCCGCGTCTGCGGTACCGACGGCGTGTCGATCGGACCAACGCCGGTGGTCAAGAACTTCGTGCTCTACGGCGTGCTCAACGGAACGACGGTCGACGTCAACGAGGCGCCGGTCGAATCGACGAACAACGACACGGCGTTCCGCTGGTCCGCCAGCGACGCACAGTGGATCTTCAACATCAGCACGAAGGATCTGGCGGCTGGAAAGACCTACGTCTACCGTGTCTACCTGCACGACGGGACGTATATCCAGTTCCAGTTCGGTCTCAAGTAAGAGAACGCCTCAGTTCGAGTTGGAGTTGGACGCAGCGCGACGCTGCGTCAACTCCTTCTCCCGTCCGCCTCGTGAGCAGCCTCGCTTCTTTGTGGTAGCGGCGCAGATATAACTCTGCGACGATTGCCACCTTCGGAGGAGGCTGCTGATGGCCCTGATATCGGCTCCATCGCGTTCGCTGACCGATCGCGCGACGCTCTGGACGCTCGCCGGTTGTATCGGCGCGGCGCTGCTGCTCGCGCGACTCGGCGCGATGGATTACGCGCAGAGCAACGATCTCTTCCATCCTCACGGCTATTGCTACCAGTGGTTACCGTTAGTAGAAACGGCCACGCCGACAGCGTGGCCTGGACGGAGCTCGCCCGAAGGGCGAGCGTGAGGTCTGGCTCCGCGGCTTCGCCGCTTCGGCGGGACAGACTTCGCGTGTGCAGAAAATCATCCGTAAGCTGTTGGTCCTTCGACTCGCGCTCCGCCAGCCTTCGGCCGGCGAACCGCTTGCTCAGGACATTCGACATGATGGGATGGCTCGCCATAAGCGAGCCTGGCGGCTCGCCGAAGGCGAGCTGCGAGGCGAGTCGAATGGTGCGGAAGCGGGGACTCGAACCCCGATGGCCTTGCGGCCACTAGCTCCTGAGGCTAGCGCGTCTGCCAATTCCGCCACTTCCGCATGTCGGGCAGGATTCTCGTAAGCAGCAGGAAAATCAGAGTATAACATGCGCACTCGATGCTCCTGTTGCGGTGGCTCGCCATCGCGGCGCTGGTGGTGTGGGCCGCGCGCCGCAAGTCGCTCACGATCTGGATCCTCATCTCGATGGTGGTCGGCGCGGAGGTTGGGCACGACTTTCCCGAAGCGGCCGTGTCCCTGCGTGTCCTGAGCCAGATCTTCCTGCGTCTGATCCGCACGATCGTGGCGCCGCTCATCTTCGCCACGCTCGTCGTCGGCATCGCCGGGCACTCGAATCTCAGACAGGTCGGACGCATGGGCGTGAAAGCGTTGATCTACTTCGAGGTGGTCACGACGCTCGCGCTCGTCATCGGGTGGGTGGCGATCACTGTCAGTCGCGCCGGCGTCGGCGTGTCACTCGCGGCGCCCGCCGACCCGGCGCTGGTGCCGCCGCCGACCACGCGGACGTGGCAGGACCTGGTGCTCGAGATCTTTCCGGACAACTTCGCCAAGGCGGTGGTCGACGCGCAGATGCTGCAGGTCGTCGTCTTCAGCGTCATCTTCGGGATTGCGCTCGCATTGATTCCCGACGAGAAGCGCAAGCCGCTCCTGGCCTTCGCCGACAGCCTGGCCGAAACGATGTTCCGCTTCACGCGCATCGTCATGCTGTTCGCGCCGTTCGGCGTCGGTGCCGCGATCGCCTACACCGTCGGCCGGCTCGGCATCGGTGTGCTTGCCAATCTGTTCCAGCTGGTGGTGACGTTCTATCTGGCCGTGTTCGCGTTCGTGGCACTCGTCCTGGTGCCGGTCGCGCTCATCGCGAAGGTGCCCATACGGCGCTTCGCCGAAGCCGTCGCTGAACCGGTCTCGATTGCCTTTGCCACCACGAGCTCCGAGGCCGCGCTGCCACGCGCGATGCAGGCGATGGAACGCATCGGCGTGCCGCGTCAGATCGTCGCCTTCGTCATGCCCACCGGCTACAGCTTCAATCTCGACGGCAGCACGCTGTATCTCTCGCTCGCGTCGATCTTCGTCGCGCAGGCGGCAGGCATCGAGATGACGATCGGTCAGCAGCTGGTGATGCTGTTGACGCTGATGCTCTCGAGCAAGGGCGTTGCCGGCGTTCCACGCAGCGCGCTCGTCATCCTCCTCGGCACCGTCTCGCAGTTCAACCTGCCGGTCGAACCGGTGCTCGTGATCCTCGGCATTGACGCCGTGCTCGACATGTTGCGCACGTCGCTCAACGTACTCGGCAACTGCCTCGCGACCGTCGTCATTGCGAGATGGGAAGGCGAATATCGCGGGTAGTCCGTTGTCGAGTCGGCCGCGAAGCCGGGTGGACTAGCATAGGGCTCCAGGCCGATGTCCACCGCACGGGAAGACTCGAGGCTGCTTCAGCAAATCTACGCGGCCGCGCTGCAGCGCGATCCCGAAGAGCGGCCTGACTATCTCGATGGCGCGTGTGCCGGCAAGCCCGGGTTGCGCGCCCGAGTGGACTCGCTGCTCGCCGCACACTCAACGGATTTCCTCGAGGGGAACGTCATCGCCGCGGCCGACACCCGCGCCGACGCTCCCGGCCAGGGCGTCGAGGGCCGCGTCGTCGGTCACTACATCATCAGGCGAGAGATCGGCCGCGGCGGGATGGGCGTGGTGTATCTCGCCGACGACACGCGTCTGTCGCGGCGAGTCGCGCTCAAGGCACTGAGCCCGGGACTCGGCAACGAGCTCGCCGCGCGCGAACGGCTGCGGCTCGAGGCGCACGCCGCCGCTGGACTCTCCCATCCCGGCATCGCTACCGTCTACGCACTCGAAGAGATCGACGACGCGTTGTACCTGGTGTGCGAATTCGTCCCTGGTGAGGCGCTCCGGGCGCTGCTCAAGTCCGGACCGCTCCCGATCGAACAGGTCGTCGACATCGGAACGCAGCTGGCGAGGGCGTTGGCCGCCGCTCACACACAAGGAGTCATTCACCGCGACATCAAGCCCGAGAACGTGATCAGGACCCCGAGCGGCGTCGTCAAGGTCCTCGATTTCGGCCTGGCGCGCGCCGAGAGCTCCGTGCACTCGCAGCTGACGCAGACCGGCATCATCGTCGGCACGCCTGCGTATCTGTCGCCGGAGCAGGTCCAGGGACGGCCGGCCGACTTCAGAACGGATCTGTTTGCGCTCGGCGTGCTCGTCTACGAGCTGGCCGCCGGCGTGAATCCGTTTGTCGCGTCAACGCTCACCGCCACAATCGCGCGCATCGTGGAGGCGGAGATCGAGCCGTTGTCGCACAAGCGCCCCGAGAGCGTGCCGCAGCTCGATCACATCGTGGCGACCTGCCTGCGAAAAGATCCGCTCGAGCGCTACCAATCGACACAGGAGGTCGTTGCGGATTTCGAGCGCGTCCAGATCGAGCTCTCGAGAAGAGGTCCCGATACTCCGCGCGCGCAGACGAGCGTGCGAGAACGCACGCACTCGACGTGGACGCGATGGCTCCTGCCGGCAGCGGCGGTGGCCATCATCGCCAGCGGCGCCGCCGCGTGGCTGACGATGGACGCGCGCTCGCGCGACGCGGTGCCGCCCACGCCGGTTGTTCGATTCGACTTCGAACCATCGATCGGCGTCACCAGCGTCTCGAACGTGGCGCTGGCGAGCGATGGCCGATTCGTCGTGTACGAGGGCCGGGTCGAAGGCGAGTCGCGACTGTTCATGCGCCGGCTGGACGAGGCGGAGTCACGTCTTCTGGCCGGCACTGAGGGCGCCCGGTGGCCTTTCACGTCGCCCGATGGCGGATGGATCGGCTTCTTTCGCGACTCAAAGATCTATAAGGTCTCGACGAGCGGCGGCGATCCGCTCGCGATCTGCGATGTGCGGGGCGGCCCCGGCGCCACATGGACCGGTGACGGTCGGATCGTGTTTTCACGCACCTGGCTTTCGGGTCTCTCGATCGTGTCCGCCGATGGCGGCGCCTCGACGGTGCTCACGACTCCCGATCCGGCGCAGCAGGAAATCGGGCACTGGTGGCCGTCAGTGCTGCCCGACGGACACATTCTGTTCACCGTCGTCAGAGCCGGCACCGGATTGAACGACGCGCGCGTCGCGCTGCTCGATCCGGCGAACGGTCGCTATCGTGTGTTGTTTGCCGGGGCGAGGGCGTCCTGGATTCGATCCGGCCACCTCTTGTTCTATCGCGCGGGTGGTTACCACGCCGTGCCGTTCGACCTCACGACACTGCAGGTCACCGGTGAGTCATTTCCCATCCTCGCCGATGCGCAGGAACTCGACCCGGCCGGCGACTGGCCGCAGCCGGTCGTCACGGCGCCCGGCGGCGCCTTGGCGTATCTCGCGGGATCCTATGTGCCGGCCAGTCGGCTCACGTGGATCAACGAGAACGGCACCTTTGTTCCGCTGCCGACTGCAGAGCGGCCCTTCGTCAGCGTCAAGCTGTCGCCCGACGGTCGGCGCGCTGCGACGGCCAGTCTGGAAGCGGGGCGGTTGTTGATTCGCCTGTTCGATCTGCAACACGGCACCGACGAGGTGCCTCAGATCGCCGGCATGAACTGGAACCCGGTCTGGCTGCCCGATGGCCGTCTCTCGTTCACCAGCATGCGCAAGGGCGACTTCGACGTGTACGTGAAAGACCTGAATGGCTCAGGATCCGAAACCGCCATCCTCGCGGGACCCGACGACACGGACCCGGTCGCGTGGACGCGTGATGGTCGCCTCGTCTTCCAAGGCTCGGAACCCGATGGGGCCTATCCATTGAAGCTGCTGGACGTGCGGGAGCCGACCCGTACGCGACGTCTTACAGAACAGCATGTGGAGAACGGCGGTTCGCTGTCACCGGATGACCGTTGGCTCATCTACCACTCAGCGGCAACTGGCCGGCCGTTGATCTACGTGCGCCCGCTGGCGGGCGACGCACGCGCGATCCCGCTGTCCCCAAGCACGGGCGAGTTTCCAACCTTCCTGCCGGATGGCAAGCGTCTCGTGTTCGTCCGCGGTCGACAGCTGATGCGGCAATCGTGGCGAGAGGTAGACGGACGTTTTGAAACAGGCCCGGAGAGCAGGTTGACGGAGCTGACGGTCGGATCAGGATGGACGTTCGGAGCGCCGTTCGACGCAGCAGCCGACGGCCGGCTGCTGGCCCTTGTTCGCGCTCGCGAGACGCTACCTCCGCGTATTCGAATTGTGCTTGGATGGGATCGCGAGGTGTCGCGGCTCGAATCCGAGGCGCCGAAGAATCGATGATTGGTTGCGAAGCAGCCCTACTGCGAAGCAGCCCTTTCGCCCCGTCGCGCCTCAGGCCACAGCGCAATCACGTCGGGCAGCGCGCGGCGACTTGTCCGCAGCATTGGAACGATGACGTTGAACGCGCGCTGATGACGCGCGGTCCACTCCAAGTGGTATTGCTCCCGCAAGTCGGCTGGCAACAGACCGACTGTTACCGTGCGGTTGATCCATGCCGTCGGCCCCAGCAACCAGCCGACTGAGGGATGCAGCACGCTGCGGCACAACCGGCGTGCGTCCCGGCCGACGGTGATCGCGCCGGAGGCGCGCACGCGCGCGATGCACCGCTGTGCCTCGTCCCACGAATGCGGCACCTCCGCCGGACGGGCGCCGAGCTCGATTGGCGCGGATGCCGCCTCGGCGCAATAGTCATCACGCTCCGCGGGCGTGAGCGTTCCGACCAGCAGTTCGTAGGCGAGCGGCAGCGACTCCATCAGCGTGAGATGGACCCACAGCACGAGATCGGGGTCTTCGGCGGTGTACGGCGTTCCGGCAGGAAATCGACCTGTATCGTCGAGGAGAACGCCGTTCACCCGCCGATGAATCGCGCGGATGCCGTCCATCGCGCGTGCGTACTCCGCCGGCGTGCCGAATGTCAGCGCCAGCATCGCGTGCACCGTGTGATACAGGCGCGTGACCGCGGCCCACGGCGTCGCCCGAAACCCGCTGTGTTCGTGAACGCCGGCGGCCACGAGTGGATGCGCCAGTTGCATCAGGATGGCGCGGCCCCACCCGAACAGGACGATGCGCTCTGCGTTGATGCGCCGCGAGATGAGGGGCATTCGGCGCGCTTACGGCGTGCGGCCGCGCGTGTCGCCTGTCGTCCGAGTCTGTGGTCGGGTGTCCTGCGTCTCGTTGTTGCGCCGCCACAGCCAGCCGGCGACGCCGACGAGGGCAAGGCCGACCGCGCCGCGCCGGATGGCTCGCCATGGCGTGCCATCCCCGGGCTCCAGCATCTCGCGATACGCCGTGGCGGTCTCGCTCGGCTGCTCGACCGGCCGCGGGCGCGAGCGCCGTTCAGGCACGGGGACCCACCGGGTAATGAACGCGAATGTCTCCGACGCGCAGATGGGACACTGCTGCGCGTCGTGCACTTCCTCGCAATCGAGGCAGAGGCGTGCCGTCCGAAGCTGCATAGAGACAGTTTATCTGAGCACGCCGGGCCTATAGAACAAGGCCCGGCCTACACTGCCAGTAAGCGCTAAGTGACAGAGTAGGCCGGGACTTCCAGGCCCGGCGTCCCTACGCGACGATCTGCCGTGCTACTTGAAAGAGCCCGGGTGCCCGTCGATCCAGGTCGCCCAGCATCGATTCGGTCAGCCCGGCGCGGACGGCGATCTCGTCCTCGAGCAGGTTGGCGTCGTCCGTCGGGCACCCGAACCCGTAGCGATGGCTCAGGCGATTGGCGACGTAGGTGATCGTTGCCTCGCGCGTGTGTGTCGGCGCGGAATCGGGATCGTGGTGGAACTGCACCGGCTCCACGAGCGCTTCCGGCAGCTTCCAGTGCCGCATCAGCAGCGCGCCCATCTCGGCCGACGGTGTCGGGACGCCGTGCTTGATGAAGTCGCGTGACAGCTTCAGCAGCAGGAGCTTCCCGATGTCGTGCAGCAGGCCGCACATGATGATCCTTCGCGATCACGCGCGCGATCCGCGCGATGCTGACCTCGGGTCCATCGCCAGGCCCATCACGTCGCCCGCGATCGCCGGCAGCATCGGCATGGCGGTATCGCTCGACTCGGCCCAGTGACCGATTCGATCCAACCCGTCCAGCTCTCGTGTGTGTTCAGTGGTGTTGACATCGGATGCCTA